>CAZQVB010000006.1:111033-155185 GCA_964596645.1 uncultured Roseivirgaceae bacterium | reverse complement strand
GTTCGAGCCCAGGTGGGCCCACAAAAAAACCCGATACACGCTGTATCGGGTTTTTTTGTGCTTTGAAAGTAACTCGTTGACATTGACTAACATTTTGCACAACATTGCCTGTGTACAAACCTTGTTATTCCTGTTCCAATTAAAGATTATCCCATAATCACTCTCAATCTACCACTTGGATTAAACAGATCGCTGTATTTATTTCAGTCACCGACCTGCATATATCATTATAAGAAATTAACCTTACCAGTATCCATATCATACACAGCTCCTATAATTTGAATCTCACCGTTATCAACCATTTCTTTTAGAATAGGGCTCTTCAATTCTATTTCCTTCATAGCATTTTGCACATTACTTACTGTAACTAAATGTAGAAATTCAGTATTCGACGCAGTTCTCTCACCTATATACTTCGTAGATTCAACTGCGGGCTCTATTTTTGTAAGCATGTTTGTGATATTACCAAGCTTCACATCGCCGATTGCCGCCTTCACAGCTCCACAATTTTCATGACCCATCACCAAAATAAGCTTAGAACCAGACACTTTACAAGCAAATTCCATACTGCCCAAAATATCTTCGTTAACAAAATTACCAGCCACCCTCGCAACGAAAATATCTCCAATTCCCCGGTCAAATACATCTTCGACAGGCACTCTGCTATCGACACAAGAGAGAACAATCGCTTTAGGAAACTGTGCATTTGTACTTAATCTTACCTGTTCTGAATGATCACGTGCTGTAAGATCATTGTTAATAAATCGCTGATTGCCTTCCTTGAATAGCACTATTACTTCTTCCGGAGTTAGGGCTGCTTGTTCTTCTGCTGTGAGCACTTTTTCCACAAGTGGCTCCATTTTTTTAGGTTGTTCATATACCTGCTGCTCAGATAGCTGCTGCTCGCCAGCATTATCATCTGATTGCACATTACCATCACTACAAGCGCTTAGCATGGCTAATAAACTCATAGAAAACATTGCTCCTCTCATTTTCATACCCTTATAGTTTAGTTAAAAATTAAGAAATGCTATGAGATTAATTTGATCCCGGTTGCCATTGCTCAGAAATTGGTTCATATATCCTGCCTCCCACCTGATCATATTATTTAATTTATAGCCAATACCGCCATAGAGCCTGTTTCGGTCGAACACATTGTTTTGCTCTGTATTCAAAAATATTTCATTATAAGCCGATAAATAAAATGTTTTATCGGACATTTCAGCACTGTTCAAAGGGAGGTTTATTGCAATAAAATATCTCAATCGCAGGCGAAAATCATCTACAAAAAAACGTTGCTCAAAACGATACCGATGTAAAATAGAAAAACGGCCGAAATGCTGCCTCGTGATAAATTGCTGGTATAACCTGTGCTCATCGGATTTGTCCTTGCTTCCATCATTTCCAATATAATTTTGGCTATGTATGTAGGCATAACCCTGCAACACATTGTTATTATTCTCTGTGAGGTTATACCCAATTCCCGATCTTAAAAGAAGTTGCTCCAAATCACCAATGGCATTATAATTTCGATACTGCGCTTCGAAGTGCCAATTCCATTTCGGACTCAATTTTTTATCGCCAAAGAATATAAGCCAGTTTCCAAGATCACTGTCCTGAGGCATTACGCTAAATGAAGCAGTTATAAATAGGAAAACCAGAAATGACTTCTTGATCATATTATTTAATTAAAAAAAGATTTAAAATTACTGCTTTAACTCAAGAGATATGATAATCATTTGGCCTAATTATCTTTCAGCAAATTTCTTTTGGTCCTATTGAGCAACTACATTCATCAAGTAAAATGGTGAATTGGCCTGATAACATGCTACTCATACCCGATTGTTTTGAATATTATCTTATTATTTTTCAATGCAGGCAGACAATCAGGTTAAAACCGAAACTCTGTTTACGTATGTAAGTACCTATTAATTAAGTATCACGAAAAAATTATTATTCGGTCATCGCTCTACTCCACATTTCTTTCAGTACACATCTCCCGATGCTGCCCAAGGTATCTGTCAATGGAAAATGATCAAATTAAAAAAGGCGGCTCCAAGAGTATGGAACAGCCTTTTAAAAAGTTTAGAATGAATGATACAATCAGCCAAATTTTTGATTAACCAAAAATTACTTCAATGCATCAATCACTTTGTCATAGTCGGGCTCTTGGGTAATCTCTGGCACCTGCTCAGTATAGGTTACCTTACCATTTTCATCGATCACAACCACTGCTCTTGAAAATAATCCTGCCAATGGGCCATTGGTCATGGTTACCTTATATGCATCCGAAAAGGACGTATCTCGCATTTCCGACGTAGCGACGACGTTTTTTATGCCTTCAGCTTCACAAAATCGCTTATGGGCAAAAGGCAAATCTTTCGAGGCGCTGATCACCACTGTATTGTCCAAATCACTCACCCGCTGGTTGAACTGGCGGACGGAAGCTGCACACACGCCGGTGTCCACGCTTGGAAAAATGTTGAGAACGATGCGCTTTCCCTTATACTCCTGCAGACCTACGTCGCTAAGATCGGTTTTGGTGAGTTTAAAATCCGGCGCCTGGCTACCCACCTCTGGCAAGCTTCCGGCTGTATTCACTTCGTTTCCTTTAAATGCAATGGTAGACATATGTGTTATATGGTTAGGTTTATAAATATCTCAAACATTAAATAAAAATAGGCCAATTCAATTTATGCTCATTTATTTAAGACTCGGAGCAAAAGCTTTTTCAAATTTTTCGAGTTTTGGCTTGATCACCATGTCACAATATGGTTGTTGTCCGTTCTGCTCAAAATAATTTTGGTGATAATCCTCTGCTTTGTAAAAATTTTTAATTGGCACAACTTCAGTTACGATGGGTTTGTCGAATGCCTCTGACTGCACTAATGCCTCTATGACGCGCACAGCAGTTTCTCTTTGCTCATCGTCATGATAAAATATAGCAGAGCGATATTGAGAGCCAACATCGTTTCCCTGGCGATTGAGCGTTGTCGGATCATGCGTTTTGAAAAATACCTCCAATATGTTTTCCAAAGATATTTTACTTTCGTCGTAGCTGACCTGAACCACTTCAGCGTGCCCTGTTTTGCCGCTACATACTTCTTTGTACGTAGGGTTAGCGATTGCCCCGCCTGTATATCCAGAAACGACTTCTTGAACGCCAGACAGGCGTTGAAATACCGCCTCTACGCACCAGAAGCATCCGGCGCCTAATGTGATTTTTTTCATTTGCTCATCGTCGATTTGTAAAACTTTGAGGCCACTTTGTAGCAACACCGTCAGGTCTGCACCGGCCCAACATGCTAAACAGCAATGTGCCGCTAGTGTTCGTGTGCAAAGGTGATTGTCAAGAAAAAGCAGGGGCTGCCGCGCAGCAACTACACATCACTTAGTCGGCGCGTGTCCAATTGGTGGTTCGGCCTATAAAAGAAACACCGATGTAGCCGCGTACATACAGAGACCCGTCATCATTCAGCTTCATGACGCAACTATAGGTTTTGCCGCTCTTAGGATCGTAGATCTTACCATCTTCCCACTCTCCATCGTCATATTCAAAATCGCGCAGCATCACCAAGCCTATTTTCTTTTGCTTGCGCAATTCTTCGTCAGGATTGTTTTCATCGTACGGAGAAATTTCCGGACCTGTTTTGTGCCATACGATCTTTCCAAAATATTTTCCGTCTTGCGGATAAATCTTGATTTTTGCGTCTTTGTCTTCAGTAAACCACAGGCCCACAATGTCATCGGGCTTAGTTTGAGCCATTAGTACCTGGAAACAACCCAGGAATACAAGGAGAAGGGCACTTGTTATTTGTAGTCTTTTCATGATAAAAATAGTTTTAAGGCAGAATCTTTTTCACACAGAAACGTTGCAAGTTGATAAATTAATTGCTCTTGAACCAAATAATTTTCAAAGATGTATGCGTGCTGCATAAAGGTCAAAATTTGCATCTACACCCACTTCGCGGATTGTTTTGGTCAGAAATGTGCACATTGATTGTGGCTGATTTGCACCTGGGCAAGGCGGCCCATTTCCGCAAGTCTGGCATTGCCATATCTACCCAGGTACACCTCGACGATTTAAATCGCCTCAACATTCTTCTCGGGCATTACCGCCCCTCAAGAGTTTTATTTCTCGGCGACTTGTTTCACAGCAGCCTAAACGGTGAGTGGAAGGCATTTCTCGACTGGCGGACCAGGCATTCCCATATTAATATGACACTAGTTGCCGGCAACCACGACATTTTACCCGCACACAGCTATAAAGCCCTTGAGGTAGAACAGCAGCCACTCACTTGGGGCCCCTACATTTTTTCCCATGCGCCAATGCAGCACATTGCCCAGGAAGGCTTGTACAATATTTGCGGGCACATACACCCCAAAGTACGCCTGCGAGCAAGTGCACGACAACACCTGGCTGTTGATTGTTTTTATATGAATACTGATCAAGCCCTGCTTCCGGCATTTGGGATATTTACCGGGGGAGCCTTGGTGCAAAAGCTGCCTACAGCACAGGTATTTGCCATATGCGACGAGGAGATTATTACCTTATAACATACAGCATTAGCAGGAAGTGGTCAAATTCTGTAGCTTTGAAAATACTCGTAGAATATTTCAACCGACTACATTTATTTTGCGGTTACAACATCAATAAACTCAGTATACATGGCCAGAGGGCAAATGAAAGATAGCGAAATCTTAGTCAAAATCACGCGAGGTGAAGAAGACGCTCTGGACTACCTGTACAAAAAGTACTACAGAATGATGACCAATCTGGTGATCAAGAACAATGGTACGGAACAGGAAGCCAAAGATATCTATCAGGATGCGCTCGTCGTATTTTGGCAAAAGGCCGTAAGCGGCAATTTGGTACTGACGTCCAAGATTAGCACCTTTCTTTATAGCATTTGCCTGAACCTATGGCGCAAAGAGCTTGAGCGAAAGAGCCGGATGGTACATGAAGAGAAAGACGGATCGGACTATTCCAAGCATGAGCAGGAAGAAAAGATCAGGATCATTCATGAGTGCATCAATGAAATGGGCGAGACGTGTAGAAAGATACTTTCATTTCATTATTTCGATGGTATGTCGATGACAGACATTGCAGAAAAGTTGGGTTATGCCAATACCGATACTGCCAAAACAAAAAAATATAAGTGCAAAGAGAAACTGTATGAGCTGGTACGGGCAAAGTATTCAAAAAGCGATTTCTTAGATTAGAATTATGGGCAACGGTTTAAATAAAGAAGATTTTGTAGGCCGATATCTCGACGGGGAACTGAGCGATATCGAAAAACTGGAATTTGAGAATGAATTGGTGAGAAACCAAGACCTTCGAGAAGAGTACAGTTTTCAGAAAGAGCTGATTAATGGTATAAAAGAAGCCCGCCGGCTGGAATTGAAAAATCGTCTGGCCAATGTCACCATCAACACACCTTTCTTTCAAACAGTTGCCGGCAAAACCGTTGCTCTGGTTTCCATTACTGCCGCCATTGGTTTGGGGTCTTATTTTCTACTACAAGAGCGCGATGAACTTGGCCTGAGCCGCATCGATGTACAAGTACAAAATGAAATGCCCGCTGATGCGGAACTTACCATTCCCGCAAAACCTGTTGTTCCTGATGTAGATAATAATGAGGTGTTGGAAGAACGTGAAGCACAGAAGGAAGAAGTGAAATCAACCATAGCCGCTACGCAAAAAGAGGAGCCCAAGGTGGCGAAAAAAGAGCCCGAAGTAGTACGACCAGAAGTAGTACGCCCCAATGTGCTGAGTGAAATTGACGAAGAAGAGGCAATTGCCGCCAATGTGCCTAAGGAGGATAAGTTCAACGCTGTTGAGGACATTAAGAAATCCGTAGAAAGCAAGGTAGCTATAGAAACCATCAGAGATAAGAAGAACAGCTTTCACTATCGCTTCCACGACAACAAGCTGTATTTGATAGGAAACTTTAATGACGAGCCTTACAAAATTCTTGAGCTCAACAGCAGCGCGGGGAAGAAATACTTCCTCAGCTATGAAGGCGAATACTACCAGCTGAATGACCAGGTGATGAAACCAACACCACTTATTAAAATAGAAAATGACAGCTTGCTGAATGAATTAAAGATCATTCAAGACTATAAGTAGCAGTTACTATAAATTGAATACACACACATTAAAAGCCCGGCGCGCCGGGCTTTTTTCGTTGAACTGCCGCTTTCGCCGCCATTCATGCCTGGCAGGCGTATTGTAAAATACAGTCGAATGTTTAGCTTTGCCAGACTTCGAGCTATGGAAAAAAGCCACCTTCGTTCGCGCAAAAAAAAGCTTGGCAGCTACCCCTCGGCCAGTGTAGTTTTCAGCATTACCCTAGCCCTGTTTGTGATTGGGCTTTTTGGACTCATGCTGCTGCATACCAACCAGCTCAAAAACGCAATTCGAAACAACGTTTCCATCCAGATTTACCTGGATAAATATGTGACTGAAAATGAACGAATTAAAATAAACAGGCTGCTCGCCAACAAGGCCTACGTCGCCTCGGACGATGACGCCAAAGCCATTGAATTCATTTCTAAGGAGACCGCCGCCAAAGAGTTTATTCAGGATTCAGGAGAAGATTTCACGGAATTTATGGGTGAAAATCCACTACGCGACGCATTCAGCATCAAGATAATGGAGTCTTATCAGCATGTAGATAGCCTGAATGCCATTAAGCAAGAAATTTCGCTGATGGATGGTGTGTTTGAAGTGGTGTATGTAGAAAGCCTTATAGCAGCCATTAATAAAAATTTTTCGACTGTAAGCTTACTGCTGTTATCATTTGCCGGCCTGTTGTTGTTGGCTGTGGTTGTACTCATCAACAACACCATGAAACTCGCCCTGTTTTCGCAGCGGTTTCTCATCAGAAGTATGCAGCTCGTAGGTGCCAGACATTCCTTTATCATCAGCCCCTTTCTCAAACGTGCCGCTGTGCACGGTCTGCTGGCCGGAGTATTGGCGTCTGCCATCCTTGTAGGTTTGCTGTCATTTGCCAACCTCAAGGTGGCCGAACTTAAGGTACTTCAAGATCATAAAGAGATGGCTGTATTATTCACTTCATTGCTGTTGATTGGGTTGGTCATAGGCATAGCGAGCACCTTCCGGTCTGTCAACAAATACCTCAGACTATCACTAGATGAACTATATTGAGCATGAGCGATAAGAACAAACTGGCTTTTCAAAAAACAAATTATGTGATCATGCTGATCGGCATCGGTCTCATATTCCTAGGCTTTTTCATTATGACGTTGGATAATCAACCCTATGGTTTTGGTTTCCTGGGTATTACCCTTGGGCCTATTGTTGTCATGTCGGGCTTTATCGTGGAGTTTTTTGCCATTCTGTATAAAGGGCGTAAAAAATAATGACATTTTTTGAGGCTGCGATGCTGGGCATCATCCAGGGGCTTACCGAGTTCTTGCCGGTGAGCAGCTCAGGCCATATCGAATTGGGCAAGGTACTGCTGGATGTTCAAACCTCTGACCATCTTCTTTTTTCTGTCGTAGTGCATTTTGCCACTGCCTTGAGCACCATTATCATCTTCCGAAAAGATATAGGCGCTTTGATCTATTCATCGCTTCGTTTGCGCTACGATGAGCAGACGGCTTATGTATTGAAATTGCTGCTGTCTATGGTTCCAGTCGGCATAGTCGGGGTGCTGTTTGAAGAAGAAATAGAAAATTTTTTCACCGGCAATATTGTGTTCGTAGGCTGCATGCTGATCGTCACTGGCATGTTGCTCACCTTCACGTACTACAAAAAGCCTGGTGAAGGTAAAGTAACCTATGGCAAGGCAATGCTGATAGGCTTGGCACAGGCCATTGCCATACTTCCAGGAATTTCACGATCAGGTGCTACCATATCCACAGGGCTGCTGTTGGGAGTAGAAAAATCCAATGCAGCACGGTTTTCATTCATCATGGTGCTCATACCCATTTTGGGCGCCACCGCTCTCAAACTCAAAGACTATTGGGAAGCACCCGCTGCTTCTGGTGGTATATCCGCAGCTGTTTTATTTACCGGCTTTATGGCAGCCTTTTTAGCCGGCCTGCTCGCCTGCACGTGGATGATACGAATAGTGAAAAAAGGAAAGCTCATCTATTTCGCAGTGTATTGCTTCTTCATTGGCGCTTTAGCCGTAATGGCTCATTTTCTATGAATTCTGTAGAAAACAAATGGCAGGAAGGTCAAGTCGTTCTCATTGACAAAGAAGTCGGCTGGACATCTTTTGATGTGGTGAAAAAGGTGCGAAACCTGGTCAAGGTGAAAAAGGTAGGCCACGCGGGCACCCTCGACCCACTCGCCAATGGACTTTTGATATTGTGCACCGGCAGAATGACCAAAAAGATAGAAGGGCTGATGGGAATGGAAAAAGAATATGTGGGTAAATTGATTTTAGGTAAGACCTCCCCTTCTGTTGATTTTGAAACACCGCTTGAGGACTTTGCGGATCCGTCGGGTGTCACTATTGAAATGATCACCGAGGCTTTCAAAAGTTTTGACGGGGTAATCATGCAAAAGCCTCCTATGTTCTCTGCCATCAAAAAGGATGGTAAACGCATGTACGAAAAGGCACGGCTTGGTCAGATGGAAGATATAGCGCCACGCCCTGTCATCATACACGAGCTGGAGCTGGTCGGTTTTGAGCCACCTGCCAGTGTCACTTTTCGGCTGGTATGCAGCAAAGGTTTCTATGTACGCAGCTTCGTACGCGACTTTGGTGAAATGCTCGGAGTGGGTGCATGCCTGTCTTTCCTGCGTCGCACCAAGATCGGCGCATATGCAGTGCACGACGCCGTGACAATTGAGGAGTTTCAGTCATCAGTGAAAGCTGACAGCCAATGAAAGTGTATGAGAAAATAGAGCATTTCGCACCGCTAAAGCATGCGGTAGTCACCAGCGGCATGTTTGATGGCGTGCACATTGGGCATCAGAAAATACTTCAACGCCTTCAAACCATAGCACAAAAATATAATGGTGAGTCCGTCGTCATTACCTATTGGCCACACCCGCGGCAGGTGCTTTATCCCAATCAGCATTTCAGACTCTTGTCATCGATCGATGAAAAAGTTGAACTCCTGACTAAGGCCGGAGTCGATCATCTTCTGATCATCCCCTTCACCAGAGAATTTTCTGAGCGATCATCCAGTGAATATATTAAAGAGATATTGGTGAAAAGGATCGGCACCAAAACGTTGGTGATTGGCTACAACCACCGCTTTGGCAAAAACAGGGAGGGTAGTTTTGAGGAACTCACCAAACAGGCTCCCTGGTACAATTTTGAGGTAGAAGAGATATCGAAGCAAATGGTAGATGACACAGGCATCAGTTCTACCAGGGTGCGTCGTGCGCTGGAATCAGGAGATATTACTACGGCCAATAGCTATCTCGGCCGCCCATATGGGCTAAAAGGTATGGTGATAGCCGGCGATAAAATAGGGAGCACCCTCGGATTTCCTACAGCCAACCTCCGGCCTGTTTTTGATCAGAAACTCATTCCTTCTGATGGTATTTATGCTGTCACGGTACAGCTGGGTGAAGATCTTTACAAAGGAATGCTCAACGTTGGCTACCGGCCCACTTTCGGCGGTGATGACAGACGTATTGAAGTAAACATTTTCGACTTTGATAAAGACATTTACAATAGCATGCTCAATATATATTTTCACAGCCAGATCAGAAAAGAAGAGAAATTCAGCAGTAGAGAAGCGCTCATTCAGCAGCTCTATAGCGACAAGCAAAGAGCACTTCAATTATTGAATCATATTCATTGAATCTTTTCCTGCGGTTTCAGCCGGATACTCACCGGCAAATGATCACTGAAACCACCCAAATACCTATTGCCCCCATATGTCCGGTTCGGATATCCCTCATACTTACCGGCTGTACTGTCTTGCAGCATCCAGTCTTTTCCATGAATTTGTTCGGAACCTTCCTGCCATTCATATCCCGATTCAGCGTCATGCAACCCTTCAGAAATCAATATTTGATCGAGCATATTCCACTGGTCGCGAAATCGATAAGTTCCCAGGCCTTGCCGATCAAGCTGTGCCATGGTATTGATGAGAGGAGCCGAACCGTCTGGCTCCGTTAGTATTTCAGCTATGCTTATATTATGCGGCTCATCATTGAAATCTCCCATCACTATAATTTTGGCCATTTGATCAGCACTCAATACGGAGTCGATGGACTGGCGCAGTACTTTGGATACTAACAGCCTGTTCGGCTCAGTTTTCTCCAGTCCGCCGAGGCGCGATGGAAAATGATTGACGAAAACATGCAGCGCGTCGTCGTATGCACTTTCAAGCCTCGCATATAAAATATCCCTCGTTTTCCATATACCGTTATTTGCGCTTGTTAAACTGATCGGATACGCTTCTCTCAACTCAAAAAAGTAGGAATCGTATACGAGGGCGTTGTCAATGCCTCTATGGTCGGGCGAGTCATAGTGGACAACTTCGAAGCGCTCTTCATCGGTACAGGCTATGGCCATCAAATCATAAACGACCTGTCGATTTTCCACTTCGCATAAGCCCAGCAGCGCCGGGCATCCGCCTAGTGCCATAGCGTTCACAACCTTTGCCAAGTCTTCAAGCTTTTTCTGGTAGCGTATAGAAGTCCACTTTTTCTCGCTTGCAGGCAAAAATTCATCATCACCAGGGCCAGGCGCATTGAGTGTATCAAATAAGTTTTCGACATTATAAAAAGCCACAGTGATCGGAGCAAGCGAATGGCGTTCGTTGACCTTGCACGCACATACCAAAAACAAAAGAGCAAATAAAAATATTGTGAACCGGCGAACCTGCATAAAACCGTATTTTAGCCGGCGAAAATACATATTTTCATCACCATTGAAGAAGACATTAGGATTATGAAGAAATCAACAATTGAATTTGAAATTGAACTCGATGGTCAGAATGTGCCTGAAAAAATATACTGGCGAGCCTCTGACAATCCGTCGGGTGACGGCAAGACAGCCACTAAATCGATGAGCGTGGCTATTTGGGATCATGATCAGCAAAATACTATGCGCATAGATCTTTGGAGCAAAGACATGCCCGTAGACGACATGAAGCGCTTCTATATCGACTCCATCGGCGGGCTGGCGCAAAGCATACTCACCAGTACCGGCGATGAAGTGATGGCAGGAGAAATTAACAAATTGTGCGACAGGCTAGTGGAGCATGTAAAAACGAGTAAGGAAAAAGGGTAGCAATATTATCGGAATATAATCGCAAGGCCGGCCATACCAGGCTTTGTGCGTTCAGTTCTGATATGACTTTCTCTTAAACTTAGTCACAAAGACAGATCATGGCCTATTGCGCACATTGAATTCGGGCATTGATGTCTCTGAATGGCTGGGATAATCATAAGAAAGGCGATCGAGTGATCGCCTTTCTTGTGTTCTTCATACTTTTGGGAGTTCCCCTTTCGAGGTAGAATTTGTGCTATAGGCAAGCAAAGTTTAATTGTGTATTGTATTATTTTTAATGAATGATTAAATATAAAATAAATTTTCAAGAATGCGCAAGACATAATCATCTTTTATTGCCTTTTTTTTATTACCGCTCAATTTTTCAGTAAGTATTGTTTGCCGCAGTTGTCGCAACTAAAAATGAGTGGAGAGAGCACTTGTCTATTTCGTGGATTTGATGCCTACCTCCTGCTCTTTTCCCAGGTTGGTGATCCAAACACCGACTATCACAATGGCTGTACCGATGATCTGATATGCGGTAATACGCTCTCCGAGAAAGATTGCCGCCAGGATGATGGTAGAAACGGGACCCACGCTGCCTATTATGGCAAAGTTTGAAGCCCCCATGCGCTTAATGGCCTCAGAAATAAGAAAAGAAGGTATAACCGTGGAAATAATGGCCATGGCAAAACCCAAACCATATACCGGCTTCGGCAGCGTCAGTAAATCGTACTCATTGGTTATTAAATAATGTGCGATGACCGCGATACAGGATACCACCATAGCGTAGGCCGTGAAGAAAACAGGCCCTAATTTTGGTATCAACTGCCCACTGCCAGCCAGATACACGGCATAGGTAAGTGCGCTGAGAAAGATAAAAAACCCGCCATAGTACACCTGCTCTCCCTCCAGCAACACGCCATGGTAGAAGGCAATGAAGACACCAAAATACGTAATGGGCACAGCCAGCATTTGCTTTTTGGTAATCCGCTTTTTAAAAAATAAGGCAGAAATGAAAACCACGAGCGTAGGATATATGAAAAGTATGAGTCGCTCGAGACTGGCAGTGATGAACTGCAAACCATAAAAATCGAAATAGCTGGCGAGATAATAGCCTACTATACCCAATACGATGAGAGCCAAGTGATCTTTTGCCCGCAGGCCTGTGCCGACAGAGCGCCACTGCCGAAGCCCGATCAGCAGATAAATGGGCAATGCAAACACCATACGCAGCAGCAGCAAACTCACGGCATCTACACCGTAGCCATAGGCCAGCTTTACCAATACAGCCTTGGCCGAAAACATAACAATGCCCACTACTGCCAGCATCACACCCACAGCAGAATAGGAAAATCGCTTAGTCAAAGAGTAGAAAATTAAATGAACATGTAGGCCAGCACAACATTAAACCAGCGGTGGCATGGCGCCCACCGGTTTTTCATATTTCTCTACCGCCACCCCAAATTGCCTTAGAAAATCAGCACCTTCGTCAGTTGCCCAGCCTTTGTATTCAGCATAGCTATTGAGATAAACAACCCTTTTTATACCGATGCTGTAGATCATGCGGGCACAAGGAAGGCAGGGCGTAAGTGTGACGTACAAAGATGCCCCATCGAGGCGTGCACTATTTTTAACGGCAAAAATGATGGCATTCTGTTCTGCGTGCAATGCCAAATAGCAGCTTCCATGGGCATCGCGCCGGCAACCGGTTTCCGGCCATTCTTCATCGCAATTGTGCGTGCCGGCCGGCGGGCCATTGTACCCGATGGATATGATGCGGGTATCTTTGGTCAATACGGCACCCACATGTCTTTTCACGCAGTGAGAGCGCCGGGCCAGGTTGATGGCCAGCTCCATAAAAATGTCGTCAAAATCGGGCTTTACCTCCATTATTCGATGTACTGTATCGGTCGTTGGCTTTTATATTTGCCCTATATTAGAACGATTTCTTCAGCCGTAAAAATTCACAACATCAATCTGTATGAAAAAAGCATTATTGATCATCATGCTGGCCATTGCTACCGCCACCATCACCAAAGCGCAGGAGGCATTGAAGGCAAGGGTAAGTCCGCTGGAGATGGCCACATTGAACTATGAGGGTACATATATAAAGGTGACTTACGGCAGGCCACACAAAAATGAAAGAGAAATATTTGGTGCTCTGGTGCCCTATGGCGAAGTATGGCGCACCGGTGCCAATGAAGCGACTGAAATCACCATCACCGATGATGTGATAATGGGCGGGAAAAGAATAAAGGCTGGCACCTATACCCTTTTCACCATTCCTGAAGAGCACAAGTGGACGGTGATACTCAACAACCAGCTCGGACAGTGGGGTGCGTACAATTACAATAGAGACAAAGATGTATACCGGTTTTCTGTTCCGAGCAGCCCAACGGAGGTTGTCTATGAGCCATTTACCATAGAATTTGAATTGGTCAATGATAAGATCAACCTGCTGATGATGTGGGATAAAACAAAAATCGCTATACCTATACAAATTCCCTGACCCTCACCCACCTATTGCCCGTACAATTTCTACATTCTGAAGGCATGCGCTAAATTGCGGCATGATTTCAATCAACAATCTCACATATCATCTTGGCGATCGGGTGCTGTTCGACAACGCTTCTTTGCACATAAAGCCAAAAGATAAAATCGGGCTCATCGGGCTCAATGGAGCCGGCAAAACCACCCTCCTTCGCATCATCAATGGTGAGTATAAGCCAGATGGCGGCGACCTGCTCAAAAGTAACGACTGCACCATAGGCTACCTCAACCAGGATTTGCTTTCCTATCAATCGGATGAAAGCATACTGGAAGTGGCCATGGGCGCATTTGAAGAAGCCTTGCGGCTCGAAAAGAAAATCGAAGCCATCTTGAAAAAGATGGAAACCGACTATACCGATGATCTTGTGCATAAGCTCAGCGATGCTCAGGAGAAATACGAGATTTTAGGGGGTTACACGCTGCAATCGAAAGCAGAAGAAATTCTGGAAGGCATCGGATTTAAAACCAGCGACTTGCACCGTCCGCTGAGGGAGTTTTCCGGTGGCTGGCGCATGCGGGTGATGCTCGCAAAGCTGCTGCTCGAAGGCCCATCCCTGCTCATGCTCGATGAACCCACCAACCATCTCGACCTGCCATCGATACAGTGGGTAGAGCAATATTTGAAAAACTATAGCGGAGCAGTCATCGTGGTGTCGCACGACAGGCGCTTTCTTGACAATGTAGTGACTTCCATCGTTGAAGTAGCCAGCCGCAACCTGAACAGCTATTCCGGCAATTATTCCTTCTACGATGAAGAAAAAACTCTGAGGAATGAAATTCAAAAAAATGCCTTCGAAAATCAGCAACAACAAATCAAGCAGACTGAGCGCTTCATAGAGCGGTTTCGAGCGAAAGCCTCCAAGGCGCGCCAGGTGCAGTCCAAAGCAAAAGCACTGAACAGACTGGAGAGAATTGATGAAGTAGTAGAAGAGCGTACCGACCTCAATATCCGCTTCACCATAAAACATAAGCCCGGGCGGCACATCGTACAGTTGGAAAATGTGTCGAAATCGTATGGCAGCCATACCGTACTGCGCAACGTGAATATTGCAATAGAACGCGGTGATAAAATTGCCTTGGTGGGCGCCAACGGACTGGGCAAGTCTACCTTGCTGCGCATTATTGCCGGTACCGAACCCATCGATGGCAAGCGTGTAGAAGGGTATAATGTGAAGTCTACATTCTATGCGCAGCACCAGATTGAAGCGCTCAATGTACACAATGAAATTTTGGATGAAATGAGGCAACACGGCACCGATAAGTTGGAGCAGGAGCTGCGCACCGTGTTGGGTTGTTTTTTGTTTTCCAATGAAGATGTCTATAAAAAAATAAAGGTGCTTTCGGGCGGTGAAAAATCAAGAGTAGCATTGGCCAAGGTGCTTATCTCTGAGGCCAATTTCCTTCTGCTCGATGAGCCCACCAACCACCTCGATATGCAGTCTGTTCAAATACTCACCCAGGCGCTGCGGCAATACGAGGGCACTTTCATCACCGTGTCGCACGACAGAAACTTCATTTCTGATATTGCGAACAAAATATGGTTTATAGAAGAGGGCGTAGTAAAAGCCTATCCCGGCACGCTTGATGAATATATCTATTGGCAATCGCAGCGGGAAGAGCAACAAACAAAACCAAGCACGCCAGAAAAGGAAACAAAACCGCCCACTACCGAAAAGCCAAAAAATACGGTACCATCAGCCCAATCGGAAAAAGCAAAATCGCTGCGCGCGCAACTCGACAAGTTGGAAAAGGAAATTGTACAACTTGAAGATCAAAAAAAGCAACTGGAGGCTACCATGGCCAAGCCAGAAGTATATGCCGATAGCGACCAGCTTCTCCAACACAGCACAGTATTCGAAGAAGTGAACGATACGTTGGACGAGAAAAATCAAGACTGGGAGAAGCTAGCCCTGCAGATTGACGAGCTGGAACATGAGGAAAAAGCCGGCTGATGAGCTTCAGGCCGCTTTTCACTAAAACTAAAACAACATAATCCTCAATTCTCAAAGTGGCGTCTGGCCTAATCGGCGTTGTGCAAATAAATATTGACGCCATCGATGTAGTACGCTAGATGGGCCTTTACTTTACTATCGAAACCCACCGCCAACCACAGCCGCCCTTGAGCATCGCTTTGCACTGAGACGGGCACATCGGCATTGCTGGCCTGCCACTGGCTAAATTTTTTATCTGCCTCAAGTTTTATATTGCCCAACACTGCAGCATTGCTGGCCGTGTTTGGGGCTACGGATGTCACATCAAAATTGACATTTGCATATTCTAAGCCGGACGTGTCGTCAAATTCCCGTGTTGCAAGTGGTTGGTACGGCAATATCGACATCCTCACCGTGACCATTTCCTGTGCGGCAGGCAGCACCGAACGCTGCTCCACCAAAAACTGCATAATCAACTCAACGCTGTACCGAGTATTGGGCGCGAGCCCTTCTATGGTGGTATATATAAAGCTAAACAGCTGCCCATGCGGATTTTGGCCGGACAGAATCAGCGCACTTGCCAGCTGGCCGCTCTCCGTCGGATACTCTCCCATGGAAACCGTAAGCTGCAGGCTGTCTTCCAAACCAACCGGATAGCCGGCAAACCCACCTTGCCAGTCACTCTGGTCTTGCGAAAAATCGTATGCGGCAAAAAAGTCAGCGTTACCACCCAGCTCATCTTCTACAGCACACGACCAGCACACAAATATTGAGGCTGCCAACACAAGGCTGTTTCTTAAGAGGTTTCTGATTGTCTTCATTTTTTCACACATTACTTCATCACCAACCATTTTTATCGAAATCGATAGCTCAAACCCAGCATTATTTGCACTGAAGCGGGCCGGCTGTCGAGCACAAAATCGTTCTTTGTAAGCGAACTGAGTGCCATACGATACGAAGGCTCTATCGACAAGCTGTATTGCTCCGCTATGGTATAGCCGATATTGGTACTCATCAAGCCGTTAAACATAATATTGCGATATGGCGAGTCCGCACCAGGACTGTTACTCACTGCCGTAATAAACCCGCTGTCATCAGATACGCCATTACCAAGAAAGAAGTCAGAGGCCACACCTGCCATAAGCGTCACATTAAACGGTTGCCTCAATACCATATAACCAGCCTTGAGCGGTACCGACAAAAACTCGTAACTGTTGTTCACGTCCAGCGGTGAAGCTTGTCGGTTTACCTCTGCAATGCCCGCCTCACTTACCCGGTATGTATTGAGCAGGGCATAGCGACTATCACTGCCGGTATTTTCCAGGTAGGCTGTGGTAGTTGCCGTAGAATTGGCCTGTACGTAATTCATTCCTGTTTCCAACACCCAACGACCAAAGATGCGTGCACCCACATTGAAGCCGTATGCATACGACACATCCGCTGCATATTCTTCGGCCGGCTGCGCGTCCACACGCGCGCCACTCATGGAGTTGAAATTCAGTGGCGCCTTAGAAAATGCCGATTGATCAAGGGCCATAAGGGAATTGCTGGCATAACTGCCAGCCCCGTTCGAGATGTTGGGGTCAAACAGGCCAGTAGAGAAATTGAGGCCTGCAAACAACTCCGGTTCTTCCGTCGCACGGTTTTTATTGGGATGCGTAGGCATCACCGGCACCAGGTACAGGTGCGATTGCAATTGCGGATGTGCCAGATGACCTTGGGGCGCTTGCGCTGATAAAGTCGCGAGCATTAAATTTTCTCTTGATTCAGCCCCCATGCCGTGGCGAGCGGATGAGTTCAATGCAATATCATCTGCTGCTGATTGATCTGCCACCATCCCTCCGTAAGGGGCCGGTTTTGAATTGCTCATATTATCAGCATCATTATTCCGGCCTGTAAATGCCAAATTTTGCGATGGTGGGTCATCAGCATTGGTAACGGCTTCATCAATGCTACCAGCAGAGCGGTTGTTTGGCTGGGCCAACGCTTTTCCATTCTTTTCAGCCTGATCATCGCCTTCTTGTGCCGAGGGTCCAGCAATTGTTGCAGCATTCTCGCTAGTGGTAGAATGGGTCGGCCCGGCGTCGGCCGTTATATCTTTAGGGGTGTTTTCAGGCTGAATGATGGATTGATTTTCAGCAATAGTGACATCGGACTGCCCCTCGATACTGAAATAGTAATATAGCCCAAAACCAAGAGCAAAAACCATCGATGCGGCAGTGAGCCACTTAAAAAAGACTAACCTCCGACGATAGTCATTCGCCTGATCCTTCAGCAAAGAGTGGTCTATACCATTCCAGACAGCGTCAGGTGGTGACAGTTCTGCCTGTTCAAATGCCTCTTGCCAAGCCCGCTCAAAATCCGAACGTTTATCTGTATTTTTCATAGCGACTTGCTTGATCCTTCAAAATTTTCTGCTGCAACAGCTTCTTTGCGCGTGAGTATTGAGATTTGGAGGTGCCTTCACTGATGTTCAGCATCTCCCCTATTTCCTTGTGCGAATAACCCTCAATACCAAACAGGTTAAAAATAACCCTGCACCCCGATGGCAACTCCTTCACAAGCGCCAGCAATTCCTCAAAGTGATAGTCTGAAATGATGCGCTCATGGTTGAATGTCTGTTTCACTTCCTCCACATCAACCATGGGGTACATGTACAATTTATTCCGTTGGTGGTTCAGCGCTGTATTGATCACAATGCGCTTTACCCAATATTCAAGGCGCGACTCTCCGCGAAACTTGCCTATGCTCTTAAATATTTTTATAAATGACTCTTGCAATACATCTTCAGCCTCATGATCGGACTTCGCGTATCGCAAACACACCACATACATTTTTCTTGAGAAAAGATCATAGAAAGCCTTCTGCGACTTATTGTCGCCCGCAATACAGCCATCTATAAGCTCCTGATGGTCACTCATGCAATTGTATTCCCTGGGAAAATGTGGCTACTTTTGAGATTCGTACTATTGACACGACTCAAACAAAATTAGTTGGAAAGATATATACCCGGTCATATGGCTCTCACAAAAACCTATAAAGTATTGCTTGCCTCTTTAGCCCTGTTTTTAGTAGTGAGCTCTGGCTCGGCAGCAGCAAAGGAATTGATATATGACGATTACATTTATGATGAAAGCATAAAGACAGTCCTGCTGTTTCCTTCCGGACATGCCAAACCCGGAAACCTTGTTCCCGCTGCAGTGGCACTGCGTGAGCAAAATCCGTTGATACTCAAATTTGATGAGATCAATACGGACCAGGCCGATTATTTCACGGCCAAAATAATTCATTGCAACGCCAGCTGGAAACCTTCCGGACTGAGCGACATGCAGTTTCTGAACGAATACAATGAATTCAACATCAATGAATTTGAATTTTCCCTGGCCACCAAAGTACCTTATGTACATTATACCATGGTGCTGCCGCAAGTACGGCTGCCCGGCAACTATGTGATCGCCGTATATCGCGAATACGACGAAGAAGATATAATACTCACCAAGCGGTATATCGTGTATGAAAATATAGTCAGTATAAGCAGCGACATAGCCTTGTCTTCTGGCGTAGCGCAGAGAATGCAAAATCACCAGGTAGAGTTTAGCATCGACTACAGTAATTTTTACATTTCCAATCCGCTACTCGATCTACAAGTGGTGATCAAACAAAACAGAAGATGGGACAATGCCATCGTAGGATTGAAACCTACACTGGTGCGGGAAGACATCGGTCAGCTTGTCTACAGGCATATCAACTTTGAAAACAACTTCAGGGCGGGCAATGAATATCGTTTTTTTGATTTGCAATCGCTGCGATACGGCGGGCAAAATATTGAGCGAATTGTACCGACCGAAGTGAGTTATGATGCATTTCTTTTTATAGATCAACCACGCAGCAACTTGCCTTACACACGAAATGACGATTTAAATGGGGGCTTTGTCATCAACAGCCGTGAAACGGCAGATGTACATTTGGAGGCAGATTATGCGCAGACCCATTTTTTTCTCAAGTCGGGCGATCGACATGATTTCGACATATATATAGCAGGTGCGCTTACCAACTGGAACTTCAATGCATCGAACCGATTGCTGTACATTGAGAACTCAGGATTGTACAAAGCAACGCTTATGCTGAAGGAAGGACTCTACGACTACATGTACTATGCTCCCGAATCGGAAGAACCATACTTCGCCGAAGGCAGCTATGCCGAAACGCGCAACATCTACGAAATAATTGTATACCACCGCGACCCGTCACTGGGCACTGATGTGATCATCGGCTACACTCGATTTGGCGACTGAACCCGCCGATGAATTGGCCTTCTTTCTGTACTCCAGGGTACGATTTGTCGGATCAGAATTGGCTATATCGAGCATGCCAAAGCCTTTATGCGCAAAAGCACCAAGCCCACAGGTAAATACAAATTCCTGCACCTCGCGTGCTGCATACAAAGTGAATGGTAGCGTGTAGCCACGCACTTCGTACTTTACATCCTGATCGAAGACGGGGTAAATGCGTGCAAACTTCTTCTGAGTTTCCTTGATTTTTTGAAGGTATTTCAGATCCGGGTCGAACTGAAACTTCTTAAACCGCTCCATGTCTTCCAAACTATAGGTACCCAACGACTCCATCCTTAATATAGTCGATTCGAAAAGACGGTCAGAGAATTCGTCGGATTCCGGAGGCACAAAACGCTTGCTCTCATTGTCGTTGAACGACGGCTTGATCAACACAAGAGGCGATATGCATATGAATTTGGATACATCCGTAAGCTCCGGGGCCTTTTCGATTTCTACAGATTCTGGTATCAACACCAAATTGCCAATTTCTACATTGGGCATTTTAAACATTTCATCGATGATGTAATCAATGAAATCCTTCTCCAGGCAGGAGAGCACAAGTGTTACCTTATTAGAAAAAAAATGAAGGCCGTTGCGGCTTATTTTGGTTTGCCCTTTCAGGCCTGAGAAATTGTAGAAAACAAAATTCTGATATTTTTCATTCCCACCTTTTATAATTATTCCCTTGATCAACTGGGCCAGCAAAAACTGATGGTGGAACGGGACAAAAGCGCCCTTATTCTTCAATATGAAAATCAGTCGTACTCTCAATGGTTTACATGTTAAAGATGAAAAAAAATGACTGACAAAAAATCAGTTGGCTCTCTTACGCACTCAATACTCAATGGTTGTTGTGATGTATTAAGAACTAAAACCTAAAGCCAATTCATTTGTTTTACCGCTCTTGTTATAAGCGTTTGAAAAAATTCGTGCCTTTACAAAGTTCATTTTGATTTATGCCTGTAGAAGTGCAGTCAATGGAAAAAATCGCTGTACCGTAATAAACCGACTCCTGCCGAATTTTCTAAAAAGCTCTACACATTGAATCGAAAGTGCATGATGTCGCCATCTTCCACTACATATTCTTTGCCTTCCACCGCCAGTTTACCAGCTTCTTTGCACGCTTGCTCTGTTTTGTAGTGTACATAATCTTTGTACTTGATGACCTCTGCCCTTATGAAGCCGCGCTCAAAGTCCGTGTGGATCACGCTGGCCGCCTTGGGTGCTTTCCACCCTTTCTGTACGGTCCAGGCGCGCACCTCTTTGGGTCCGGCGGTGAAATAGGTGATTAGGTTGAGGATATTATAACTGGCCCGTATCAATAAATTCAAGCCAGATTCTTTCAGACCATATTCATCGAGAAACATGGCTTTTTCTTCTTCATTGTCGAACTCAGCAATTTGCGATTCCAGCGCTCCGCACACGCGTATCACTTCTGCATGCTCGCCGCCGATGGACATACGCAGTGTTTTCACATGGTCATTGTCTTCGTGTATTGAGTCCTCATCTACATTGGCCACGTATATCACCGGCTTGGCGGTGAGCAGAAACAATTCCCTGACCAGGCTTTTTTCTTCTTCCGACACCTCCAGCGTCCGCGCATTCTTGCCGGCTTCCAGATGCGATTGGTACTTTTTCAGCACATCATATTCGCGTCGTGAGGCAGCATCGCCTGTTTTTGCAGTTTTTTCTACCCGGGCAATGCGCTTGTCTATGGTGTCGAGATCTTTCAGTTGCAGCTCTGTATCGATCACCGCTTTATCGCCTTCAGGATCTACCTTGCCGGCTACATGCGTGATGTTTTCATCTTCAAAGCACCTGATCACATGAATGACGGCGTCTACTTCGCGGATGTTGGCCAAAAATTTATTGCCCAGTCCCTCGCCCTTGCTGGCGCCTTTTACCAGGCCGGCGATGTCCACAAACTCAATCACTGTGGGCAGGGTTTTTTCCGGCTTTACCAATGCAGCGAGCTCATCAAGCCGCTCGTCAGGCACGGTGATCACACCTATGTTGGGTTCAATTGTACAAAAAGGAAAATTGGCCGCCTCGGCCTTGGCTGAGGATAGTGCATTGAAAAGAGTCGATTTGCCTACGTTGGGCAAACCCACTATTCCACATTTTAAACCCATATGGAAACCTAAATTTTAAAAATTCTGTAACTGCGATAGCCCCGGTATATTTCCATGACAGAAACCCGGATGACGGTGTAGGCCGGTATGGCGGCTATCATGCCGGGAATGCCGGCCACCGTAGCGCCGGCAAATATAATAATAAAAATTTCCAGCGGATGGGCTTTCACCGATTTCGAGAAGATGAATGGCTGCAACACAATATTGTCGGCAAGCTGCACTACGGAAAAAACAGAGATGATTTTTACTATCAATAATATGTACTCGTTGGAAGCGAAGATGACCGAACTACTGGTCGATAGGCCCACAATGATGCCGAACGTAGCACCTAAAATAGGCCCCATGTAGGGTATCAGATTGATGATGGCCGCAAACAGTGCTATCGATGCCGCATACTTGACACCGAAAATGGTGAGTCCGGTGAAGGCAATGCTGAAGATGGCGGTCATTTGCAACAGCAACCCCAGTAAATAATTGGACAACAGGCGCTCTATTTTGTACAGCCCGCTGATCGATACCTCAAAATAATGGTTGGGAATGATGTTGATGATTTTTTTTCGGATGATGCCATTCTCATAAAGCAGAAAGAAGGTGATGAACACAATGGCCAGCAACCCTATAAAAAAGCTGCCCGTGAGCGAAAGAATATTTTCAAGCAATATGGATACATTGACTTCCTTCAACAGCCCGGTGAATGCTTCTATGGTGTTTTGCCGTATGAATCCGGGCTCCTCATTCGTCCAGCCATTTTCTACAAGAAACAGCTCCAAGCGCTCCATTGGGTCACTGATGGTGGAAAATATAGAGTCAAAATCCAGGTTGGTAAAAATCTTTATCTGCTCCGACACCAGCGGCAGAAACAGCAAGACAAACAAGCCGATAAATACTATGAGCACCAAAAATGATACAAAGACGGCCAGCACACGCGGCACCCGGTACTTTAGAAAATAGGTATTGGCCAGGTAGTTGGTCAGTGGGCGAAGTATGGTGGCCAATACCAGCGAAATAACCATGTACAGGAAAATGTTGGAAAAATACCAACTCAGCAGCACAAACAGGATGGCTGCCAATATGATGAAGACAAGCGGCTTGCGAAACAATTCCATTGCGTAGTGTTGGAGCAAAAAAGAAGCCCTCGAAAATATCAAGGGCCGGAGTGATTATCGGAAATATGTGCTATTTAATCCCAGTTCAACTTATCGTCCATCTGCCCGTTGCCGTCTTCCACGTCTGCTCTTTCAAATTGTGCAAAGTCCACATCGGGCAACAATTCGGTTTTCACATGATCGAGGGTATTGGTGAGCGCCTCTATGAACTTGTCGAAGTCTTCTTTATACAGAAATATTTTATGTTTTTCATAAAAATAACCATCCTCTTTAAAACGCCGCTTGCTCTCTGTAATGGTCAGATAATAATCGTTTGACCTGGTGGACTTTACGTCGAAGAAGTATGTCCGCTTACCTGCCCGCACCCTTTTTGAATAAATTTCAGCTTTACCGTTTTCCTTATGCTCTTCCACTGTGTGTATGGTTTGGTTTTATAGTCCAATCAAAACGACGATCTGACAGTTGGATGCAAATCCAGTTAAAGTAAAACATTCTGCCGATCTGTTGCAAATTATTGTATTGAAATCTAAACAATGCCAAATTCGACATAGCAATACTAAAAAACAAAAGTTTTATTTTTTAAAAAATTTCGGTTCTTTCATTGAGTATGCCTGATCATAAAGCTGTTATGCAATCGTACTTTTACCAAAACTTTGGGGCATGTTATCCTGCCATTTAAAAATTCACATTTAATATTCAGCGTATTACCAATCAGCTCAGATTCACACTTAATTTTCCTTCTACATCATCAACATGAAAATTGATCTTCAAAAAATAAGAGAAAATAAAAATTTGGAGTTGCTGGCCAGGCAGCTTGTAGATGGGTTCGTCACTGGTTTACACAAATCCCCCTATCACGGTTTTTCGGTAGAGTTTGCCGAGCACCGGTTGTACAATACGGGTGAGAGCACCCGAAATATTGATTGGAAAGTATTTGCCCGTACCGACAGATTGTTTACCAAGCGCTACGAAGAAGAAACCAACCTCCGGTGCAACATCCTGATCGACAACTCGTCGTCCATGTACTACCCGACGCGCAACTATGGCAAGATCACCTTCAGCCTGGTGGCGGCCGCTACACTGGCTCATCTGCTTCAGCGGCAACGCGATGCTGTCGGCATCACTACTTTTGCCAGCGACATAGAATATCAGAGTCAGGTAAAATCCACACAGTCGCATCTGCACAAGCTACTGATCCATCTGGAAAGCCTGCTGGGCCAGTCGCACCAACATAAGGCCACGAGCATTCCTGATGTACTTCATCAGATAGCCCAAAAGATTCATCAGCGGTCATTGGTCATCATTTTCAGCGACATGTTCGACAATCAGGATCAAACGCAGGAAATACTTACGGCCCTTCATCACCTAAAGCACAACCACCACGAGGTATTGCTCTTTCATGTCACTGACCCGCAAACTGAATTTGACTTTGACTTTGAAGACCGGCCGCATGAATTTATTGATCTGGAAACGCGCGAGCGGTTAAAGGTGCATCCGGCCCAGGTAAAGAAGGCTTATATGGCCAGAATGCAGCAATATCTACAGGATTTAAAATTCCGCTGCGGCCAGTTCAAGATCGATTTTATAGATGCCGACATCAGCGAAGATGTGGATAAAATATTGTCGGCCTATCTCATAAAAAGGAGTAAGATGTATTGACATGCTGCAGGACAGGCCATAAAAAAACCTGCTCAACGCAGGTTAGTATTCTCGATCTCAGCCTTCCCCGTGTAGCCAGGATTTCTTTTCCATTAGCTCCTCTTCCGTTTCTTCCCAATCGGGGTCGGGTATGCAGCAGTCTACAGGGCACACGGCGGCACATTGTGGCTCTTCATGAAAGCCTGTACATTCGGTGCATTTTTGCGATACTATGTAGTAAAACTCATCAGAAATAGGCTCCTGCGGCTCCTGGGCGTCTACCTCGCCTCCCTCTTCCAACTCTACCTTTTCGAGTGCCGTGCCGCCAGCCCACGTCCACTCCACACCGCCTTCATATATTGCAGTATTGGGGCATTCGGGTTCGCAAGCCCCGCAGTTAATGCACTCGTCAGTAATCATTATCGCCATAACTCACCGATTTATTTTAGAAATTTTAACAATAAAACAGACCGTCAGACTGTATGTTTGCACTCAAAACGGCATATAAGCATCAAAGTTATTAATAAATGATGGATTTTATTAAACGGGTAGAATCATTTTTGAGCCTTGCCAAAAGGCTGAAAGAGCTCGATCAGATCGATAAGGAAGAGCTGTTTGAAAAAGCACGGATACACAATCCCTGGTTCACCCTACCCAATATTCATCTGGCATTCGACGGCCTGTTGCGCTTGCTCGATGAAACGAAGATGAAGGAATGGATTGATGACTATTCCGAATTGCCCACATATAATCGTGTGCATACCGTGGGCGTGGTGATGGCCGGCAACATACCCATGGTGGGCATACACGATTTTATATGTGTACTGCTCAGCGGTCATCGCCTGCAGGCTAAACTCAGCTCGAATGATCAAATTCTCATTCCTTTCATAGCACAACAGCTGATAGATATTGAACCGGGGTTTGGCGATCGCATTCAATTTGTAGAGCGGCTCAAATCTTATGATGCCATCATTGCCACAGGCAGCGACAACAGCGCCCGTTATTTTGAATATTATTTTTCGAAGGTGCCGCACATCATACGAAAGAACAGAACGTCTGTGGCGGTGCTGAACGGGGAAGAAAGTGACGATCAGCTGAAGGCACTATCCGATGATGTGTTTCAATATTTTGGATTAGGCTGTCGCAATGTTTCTAAAATATACTTGCCACATACACAGGATGTACGCGCTGTCATACCACACCTCGAGCATTATAATCACCTGATAGACCATCACAAATACGCCAACAACTATTTTTACAGCAAATCCATATTTGCCGTAGACCAATCACCGCATCTCGACAACGGCTTTGTGCTGTTTCAGGAAACCGACCGACTGGTCTCTCCTATTGCAGTGCTTTACTATGCGCACTACCAGGAAGTTTCCCAGTTACAAAGCGAGCTCAACCAGCAATCTGAAAAGATTCAGTGTATAGTTTCTGACATGGACAGTATCGGTAATGCTCTGCCTTTTGGTCAGGCGCAGTCGCCAGGCATACTTGACTATGCCGATAATATAGACACCATGAAGTTCCTTTTGTCTCTATAGCATCTCTACGGCCGCACCTCGCGCCACAACTCTACCCAACCTTTGTAGGTGTCGCCATTGGGCATTTTCACGGAGTAGAAGTAAATGCCATCGGCCTCGTCACCTCCATCCCAGAGATTGTCGGTAGTATAGTTGTCAGTTTTGAATACAGACACTCCGGTGCGGTTCGTGATCACGATCTGCGTGCCCGACTCCGGCAGGTTTCTGATGTAGAAGGCATCGTTGAAGCCATCGTCGTTTGGCGTGAATACATTGGGTATGAACACTGTATTGTCATATCCTATTTCGTAATCAATGGCAATCTCACAGCCATACACATCACGCACGTAGATAGTATATGTGCCCGCAGGCAAATCTTGCAGATCCACCAGAAACAAGTTTTGATTATTACCACTGCGTGATGCCTGCACCCATTCCCTAGATTCATTGAAGGCGATAATTTCTGCCACGCTGAGCTCAAAAAGCGGGTCTTCCAGTTGAATGAGCACTTCATACGGAGAGCCACCACTCGGAATCACCTGCCCCAATATGTAACCCGTCGGCTGATCGGGCAGCGAAACGCCATCCTCCAGCACCTCAAAGCCAAGCACGCCTTCCGGTTCATAAATAATAAACGGTGCGGAAATGGCCTCTACATCATTACACCCATCCTGATCTTGAAATACCCTGATGTAGTAGATGCCTGCCTTGAACTCATTGTTGCGGAAATCGTCACCATCGATGGTCAGGCCATTTTCTATTTCAAAGTAATTGTACTCGCCTGTGAAGATTGGTATGGAGCTCTCTGCCGGATATAGATGAACAACAAAAGTGGTATCCAAGTCGCCAATGAAATTGCCGATGGTGACAGAGCCCTGACCTCCGAGACAGCTCACCACGCTATCGCGTGCAATGATGTCGAAGTCTACTGGCCATGCACCTTCCAGCAAAGCCACCGTTTCGTTGAAAGCACAGCCCGGCTCTGTGGTTGATCGTACCGTTACTTCATAATAGCCTTTGTCGAGCCGGAGTACTGTGCGTCGGCCGGCATCGGGTATCTGATAGACCGAATCCTCGTCGGGCCGATTTTCCGGTGTTATCACCATTTCATAAGGTCCGCTAATATCTGTGGCATCCAAATCAATATTGACTTCAATACCTGCCTTCAGGAAAATAGATGTGCAACGCACCGGCACTTCTGACACACTGGCAATGATGGCGCCCGGTGAACGTACAGAAAAGTCAAAATCGGCCCGGCAACCTGCATCATCGATGGCACTCAACGTATGAATGCTAGCCTTCAGACCGGCAAGTATTCTGTCTGCAGGCATGGTGATAAAATCGCCATCCAGCTGGTAGTCGTAGCCACCTGTGCCACCAGAAATAGCACCAACCTGTACCGATCCATCGCTCAGGTTACAACTGGCCTCCTGTACTGTTACTATGGGGTCATCCAGCACTATGGCCGGTGGCCCATCGATGGAAACGGCAACATCTACCCGGCAAGTGGCCACACTATCTTGCCGTACGGTGATGTTGTACGTGCCGTTGGGTGGCAACCGGTCTATCTTATTTCCTGAAATAAATGGTATCCAGCTAATGCCATCCACGGTATATTCATAAGGACTGGCACCTCCTGTCACATCTACAATGGCTCTACCATTGGGATTGGTAGCGCAGGTGGCATCTTCAAAACTGTGCGCCGAAGCAATGAGGTCTGTGCAAACATTGCCACCGCAATCTACTGCTACCGCTAAAGAGTCGGGCGACAAGATCGTGCATCCCGAAGCTTCCACTACCTCGTACACGAACTTCCCTTCCGATAGATTTTCGAATTGGAAAAAGCCATTGCCTGTCTGAACAACCTGAAAGCCGTCTGCATCCGTGAGCGTCACAGAGATGGGTGCCACACCGCCGGATATATTGAAGCTGATGATGCCATCATTGCCATCGCAACCGGCATTATCCACATCTACTATGGCGATCACGTTGGTGCCCACACCTATACTGGCCATGGCATTGTCTTGGCAGCCAGTCACTGTATCTTTTACTACAAAAGAATATCTGCCCTGCGGCCTACCTTTAAAGTTGGTGGCAAAATCACCTTTGAATGGCCGGTACAAAACGCTTGTATCTTCTTTATAAAAATAATTTCCAAATCCTGAACCTCCCGAAATTACGATCAACGTGATCTCACCGTCTTTATCGCCGGGGCAAGCAACGTTGTCAGTAGAGACGGAAACATTGAAGGAGCAGGGGTCGCCGCAGGATGCAGGCAACTGAATTTCCACTACGGCCGAATCACGGCATCCGCTCACATTGTCTTGCACGCGGAGGCGATAAAAGCCCGGCGCCAGGTTAGCCAGGTTTCTTGTACTGGCACTGAAACCTGCATTGGCAAACAGGCCGATCCATGAATAAGTAAAATTACCCGAGCCGCCAACAATGGTCGTTTGCACCGAACCATCAACACCTGTACATGTGGATGTGCCCGTTTCTGCCAGATTTATGCTAAATGAAGCCGGCTCCAAAATCTCAACCGTCCATTGTGCTGTGATGCCGGTAATGAGGTCGCGCACAGTGGCTACGTAAAGTCCGCCTGGCAAGCCGGAAAGGTTTTGTGTAGAGGCCGTAAAGCCATTGGGGCCAAACCATGCCACTGAGTAGCTACCGCTACTGCCTTGTACGGTCAGGTTGATGGTGCCGTCCGCGGCACCACAGGTCGTCACGTCTGTTTTAGTAGCATCGAGTATGAGGCCTCCCCCACCCGGTGCTGGTTCTGTAATATTTACATTCACAATGGCAGTACAGCCATCGGCCATATCTTCAATAGTGGCAGTATAGCTGCCCGCGCTCAGGTTGCTGATGTTGGCACCGGAGTTTGTGTACCCGTTGGGCCCGGTCCAGGCTATAGTAAATGGCCCGGTGCCTCCTGTAACTGTAAGATTAATGGAACCATCCGCCCCGCCAAAAGTGGTGACGTTGGACTGATTTACGGCCGTGGTAAAGCTCACCGGGTCGGATAGGATCACCGTAATTTGTTCACTGCAGCCCGAGCCATTGTCGGTTGCGGTGAGCGTATAAGTACCCACATCAAGTCCGCTTTGATCTTTCAATGAAGGATCGGTAATCGAAGGTCCCTGCCAGTTGTATTGCACAGTGCCGCTGGCACCGGTTACGCTACTAATGGTGATGACGCCATCGGCAGCACCACAGGATGTGATGTCGGTGGCTGTGTAGTTGATCACCAGCTGTCGCACAGAGGTTACCAAACCCGTTGCTTCTGCGAAGCACCCTGCGGCATCGTACACACGCAGACTCAATGAATCCTGATCAGCAAGATCAGCTTTCACGAATTGATTGCCTGCTCCATCTTGTACAGAAGCGCCGTTGAGGAAAAACTGATAGCGCGGCTGCCCGCCCGGTGAGGCGGTAAATGTGACGGACTCACCAAAGCAAATGGAATTATCAGCGTCTGAGCTCGCCAGGCTTGTACCAGCAGGTCCGGCAGTGATTCGCAGCACGATGGAATCGATAGCAGAAACACCACATGCCGGCACGTTCTGACTGAAATAAAATGTGGTATCTATTGCTATGGCTGTATTGAGCACGGGCGTGAAGCTGTTGCCGGTGGATACCATGTTATTCCCCGCGCGGTCTGAGTACCAGCTAACTACAGTGCCCGCTGCGGTGTTTGGCGTTACAGACAACGCCGGCACTGGTGTATTCACACAGATGGCCACGGGATTTGCCACAGGCACCGGTGGTGCAGGCAGTGTTTGAACACTGCCATTAATTATCGTGGGGTTGGCCCTACAGCCGGCCTGATCCATCACTTGCAGCGCCAAAGGCACAGGCGGTGCTTGTGCAATGGTGACAGCTTCATCGGTACAACCTGCACTGCCTGCTGTAAAGCGAATGGCAAAAATGATTTGATCATCGACCATACTAGTATCTGCCATGGCGTCACTTGACCATTGAAAAGTGAGCGAACCGGCATTCACATTGGCTGTGCCGAAGTTGGCCAGGGGCAAAGAAATATTTTCTATTCCGGCAAAGGCTAAAGAAGTAGGATTCCACCGTAGGGTAAATTGCATGGAGGCGAAATCAACAAAATCACTCACCCGAACGGGTACCAGGGCCGTACCGCCAGGCGTGGCATCTACATCATCTACACTCAAAGTAACCACCGCTTGCGGTGCAATATTGACTATGCCTGTGCCCGACACCGCTCCGCTACAGTTGGCATCATCTACTGAAACCAGGGAATAGGTAGTAGAGGTAAGCGGCGCGACTGTTAAGCTAAATGGTGACGTGTTGAATGACGCATTGTAGTTGTTTGTGCCATCGGTGTAGGTGATGTTCCAGGGGCCTGTGCCGCTCGCGGTTACGCTGAGACTTACCGGCACTCCTGCGCAACTGCTTTCATTACCCGCCAGTACAGCAGTCGGTTGTGATACCACTTCTATATAATCACTCTTAGTAACAATGCTGGAGTTGGCACCATCTGTCACTTCAAGTATTACGGTCTTCAAGCCTGGCGTGGCGTACGTGACAGCCGGCGGATTGGCCAATTTGCTGGTGACCGGTGTAGCGTCGGCCCCGAAGCTCCAATCATAATCTTCGCTGCCAGACAAGCCTGTGGACAGGTCGGTAAAAGTAACAGGCTCTCCCACACAGACTACAGTTTTGTCGGCAGTGAAGTCAATATTGAAAGCACAGTTTTGCAGTGAGATAAAGCTGGAAACCACGGCACCGACACAGCCATTCGCATTTTCTTCTGTCACGGAAACGGCGCCGTTGGTATTGCCAAATGTGACGGTAATGCTGCTGGTGCCTTGCCCGGCCGAAATGACGGCATCCGTGGGTACTGACCAGTTAAAAACAGAACCCGCTGTGTTTGTTACAGAATACACTACGCCTGCTTCTCCACAGTCAGGATTGGCATTGCCTGATATAGCCGAAGTGACGGGAAGATCAGTGATGGTAACCAATACCGGCTGTACCGGTGCGCATCCCGTACCGTTGTCCAGTTGTATATAATAGGTGCCTGAAGCAGATATTGCTGTAGGATTGGCTAAAGGATTGGTCGCAGTGGCATCTGTCCAGTAGGATAACGTGCCAGGATCACTTCCGGCTGTCACGGATGGCTGAGTAATATCTATGGTTCCGGGCGAGCATACCGGTGACGGATCGGTGACAACCAGCGTAGGACCGGACTGCACTTCGACAAAGAAAGATCCCTGGTCTGAACAGCTTCCGATCGTGATGTCATAAAAGATTTCATGAATTCCTACCCCAGCAACGGACGGATCAAATTCCCCATTGGCCGTATTCACTATACCCGGCCCCGACCACTGACCTCCTGCTGGAGTAGCCGATAATACCTGAATGCCGTCACTTTCGCAAAATGGGCCTGCGGAGGAAATATTGACAGTGGGTTCAGCAAATACATCAATTTCTATACTGTCGACCCCGACACAACTTCCTGATGCCACCGTATAGGTAATTCGGTGGTTGCCCACATTGGCCACTGCAGGGTCAAACACACCGGCAGCCGTAATGCCGGGGCCCGACCAGGTGCCACCGCTTGTAGCAGCCGTCAGCGTCACTGCGGCGTCGCTCAAACAATACGGGCCTGCAGCGGCTATGGTGGCGTCTGGCAGTGCATTGATTATGATAATTTCAGTATCCACAGCGGCACATCCATTGGCATTGGTCACCGTGTAGGTGATGGTGTTGTTGCCGATGTTGGCCATAGACGGATCGAATGCGCCCGTGGCCGGGTCGGTGATGCCGGGGCCAGACCATACTCCACCCGCCGTGGCTGCCGTAAGCACAACTGCGGCATCGTTGGCACAGAAGGCTGGTTGTGTGGTGATGGTAGCATCGGGCAGTGGATTTACAGTCACATCTTCCGTGTCTACTCCGGTACAGCCGTTGGCATTGGTGACGGTGTAAGTAATGGTATGTACACCAACGCCTGCAGCAGCCGGGTCAAACACACCGGCAGCCGAAATGCCGGGGCCCGACCAAATGCCACCACTTGTGGCAGCCGTCAGCGTCACCGCAACGTCATTCAGACAAAAACCAGCGGTGGTGGCAATGGTGGCATCGGGCAATGCATTGATTACAATAATTTCAGTATCTACAGAGGTACATCCGTTGGCGTTGGTCACTGTGTAGGTGATGGTGTTGTTGCCCATAGCGGCCAGCGATGGATCGAATGCTCCTGTGGCCGGATTGGTGATGCCGGGGCCTGACCATACTCCACCCGCCGTGGCTGCCGTAAGCACTACCGCGGCATCGCTGGCACAAAAAGCAGGTTGCGCAGCGATGGTGGCATCGGGCACAGCATTTACTACAATCGTTTCAGAATCCTGAGCGCTACAGCCGCCTGTGGTCACTGTGTATGTGATGGTGTTGTTGCCGACTACGGCCTGCGTAGGATCGAATGCTCCAGTGGCCGGGTCGGTGATGCCGGGGCCAGACCATACTCCACCCGCCGTGGCTGCCGTAAGCACAACTGCGGCATCGTTGGCACAGAAGGCTGGTTGTGTGGTGATGGTAGCATCGGGCAGTGGATTTACAGTCACATCTTCCGTGTCTACTCCGGTACAGCCGTTGGCATTGGTGACGGTGTAAGTAATGGTATGTACACCAACGCCTGCAGCAGCCGGGTCAAACACACCGGCAGCCGTAATGCCGGGGCCCGACCAGGTGCCACCGCTTGTAGCAGCCGTCAGCGTCACTGCGGCATCATTCAGACAGAATGGGCTGGTAGCGGCTATCGTGGCATCAGGTATTGAGTTTACCAAAATGACTTCTGTATCCTGCGCACTACAACTACCGGTGGTTACGGTATAGGTAATGGTATTATTGCCAATATTGGCCAGTGAAGGATCGAAGGAGCCCGTGACCGGGTCGGTGATGCCGGGGCCCGACCACACACCGCCGATAGAAGCTGCGGTGAGTACTACCACACCATCGTTGGCACAGAAGGCTGGTTGCGTGGCGATGGTGGCATCTGGATTATCAACAATTTGTACATTAAAAGTAGCAGATTCCTGCACACACACACCTTCAGCCAACAGCGTATTGGTGATGGTATAGTTGCCCGTGCTGCTGGTGGCAAGATCAATTTCTCCCGTGGCAGGATCGATGGCCAACCCAGCCGTAGATGAAAACACACCAGACAATGCACCCGGGGCTAAAACAGGCGACGGGTTTGCGTCGAGCTTGCAAAAGAGCGCGCCACTGTATGAGAAGCTGGCAGAGCGTGCTACCTGCGGCACGTTAATGGTTTGATTGATGGTGCAATTGTTTTGATCGGTAGCCGTCACCGTATAGTCGCCCGATGCAATTGCGGTAATGTCTTCATTGGAAGATGTAAAGCCGTTCGGACCCGTCCAGCTATAGGTAATGGCACCAAAGCCACCTGCACCTGTCACCGCTATACTTCCGTCGTAAGGCGCCACACACACATTATTTGCTTCCACATTGTCTACGGTCAGCGTGAGAGCAGGTGGTTCGTTTATGATGGCGAGGCTGTTGAAATTATTACAGGGCACTTCCGGACTTATGGCTATGATGTAGGTAGCCGGGCGCAAACCGGTAAATGTGTAGGAAGCATCTGTAGTATTGTGAGTAAGGATAAACAATGCACCGGATGCAGGTATACCCACCAGTGAGTACTCGTAGTTGCCTGCATAGCCATTGGCGTTGACGGATATGGTGAGAGTACCATCATTGTTGCCGTTGCAAACCACGTCGGTAGTGGAAACGGTAACCGGGCCAATCGGGCATTGCGCAAAAACTGGCTGCATGCTCATGGACCAGAAGAGCATTACAACGCCAAAAAATAATATTCTTTTCAAGTTATTCACTTTCTCCGGCCTTTAGTTTACTACTATATTTTTCACTACGGTGTAGCATCCACCGGCATCAGTCACATGGGCCTCATAAATACCCGCTGTCAATCCTCGCCTTGCTTCAGTGCCTATTCCGCCATCAGACCATTCTATCACATATGGCTTCGTTCCGCCTTCTATTTGTAAATCGGCGGCCCCTTTGCTTCCTTCTGCCACGGCCCGGAGATTGCCGGCGTGCACATTGACATTATCCAGCAAGTTTTGGCAGCCTTCCTGAAGCACCACCGCCACATGATAGCTGCCCGGAGCGAGGTTTTTAAAAGTATGTTTGGGTTGATTGCCACTGGCAGTAGCCCTTGTCATTTTTCCTTTTCCGGGCATGCCCACTATTTCGAAAATGAAACTGCCTCTATAGCCGTTGGCTGAAATGTTTACATCTACCTGGCCGTTGTCTGCCGTGCAGTCAGATGGTTTTGCTATGGCAGAGATCGATGAAGGACATTGGCTGTAAACCGTCGGTGAGAGAAAAAAACCAAAGAGGGCTATGAGCAGCCCCAAACGAATTTGCACCTGAAGAGTACGCATATTCCTGAATTTGGACGATGAAAGGTTGGTAACCCTGAGCATCTTGAGTAAAAATCTCCGCATCTGTATCATTAAAAAATTGTCACCCGTCATGGTTCGCGAAAGCATCAAGGCATATAATCAGCTTGACAATCAATCATTTACGAATCATTTCTTATAGTAATTCACGCTCAAATTAAGCACTAAACTCTTACTATTGGCACAATACACAGCGCCAACACACTATAATGCCCCACTTTGCATGTAAGAATTAAGTTGCGATTGTAGCCAGTAATGGCCAAATACCAAGGGATGGAAGCAGCAATGGCTGACAAAAAAATCACGCCGCGCAATACCAGTCGTGGCACAGTGACCAGCAAGTATGTCTTTAAAGCATATAATACTCTGGTAATCAACGCAAATAGTCCTAAAAGCCAAGCATAACTTTAAAAGCCGGGCTTGATCTGCACTGAAATGCCACCCAAGTATTTTTTCACCGGAAATTCACACGTGCACGTTAGAAGGAAAACCGGCCTTTAAAATCCGTAAGTTCTTCTTTCAGAGTTTTTTCGTTTTGATACTCGATAAAATCACGAAGGCGGGAATGGGTAGAAACTTTGATCTGACGCAACAGCAAATGCTGGTTTATAAAAGTGTACTCCAGCTCGCTGTATACCTCTTTGAGAACATCCACAATATCCAGCAGTTGCAGGTTCCGGTCCACAACATTGTAAGTGCCGGAAGGCACCTCGTGAAAAAGCAATGCCACCAAAGCTTTGGCCAGCACACTTACATGGATAAAAGCCCGGAACTGCTTGCCGTTGCCGTGGATTTGTATGCGGTTGGTATAGTTGGCGTCGAACATAAAACGGTTGATCACCGCATCAAACCGCATGCTACGGCTGAAGCCATACACATTGGCGCAGCGCAAAATGTATGCGTTCATCTTGGGCATCAACCGCCTGATATGGTCTTCACCACGAAGCTTGGAAATGCCATAAAAAGTTTTTGGATCGGGGCTTACGGTCTCTTCCAGTGTGTCTTCAGATGCGCCATATACCGAGGTGCTGCTGGTGTATATCAATTTTTTTATTCCTGCTTCCTCTATAGCCGACACCAGCTCGGCCGTACCCCAATGATTGACCTGCTCATAAAAATCAGCATCGATATTGGCAAAAGGTGTGGACACCCTTGCTGCCAAATGATACACCACATCCACATCGCGCAGTGCAGTGCGCAGTTTGCGCAAATCGAGAATGTCGCCGTGGATAAATGATATTTTTTCCGCACCGGTAAACCGGTCTCCTAGAAATAGATTGTGGTTTTTGCGGCTCAGATTGTCATAGATGATGATCTTGCCTACCTCTGGTCGCAATATCAAATTTTTGATGAGGACAGTGCCTACATAGCCGCATCCTCCTGTTATCAGTATATTCATATCATTTACTCACCAAATCTGTATGCAGCCCGCACTCTGTTTTTTTCATACCAAACCAGCGCGCTTCCCGCTCCTGCATTTCGAGATCGAGCTTGCGCGTGCAAGGCTCGCACCCTACGCTGAAATAGCCCTTTGCCTCCAGCGGGTGCTCGGGCAGATTGTACTTTTTTCTATACTGAAATACATCGCGGGCCGACCAGTCCAGCACCGGATGAAAACGAATGACGCCATGCGGCGCCGGCTGCTCTACCTTCATCGCCTGGCGCACGGCACTCTGCTCTGCCCGCACCCCGTTGATCCACACATCGTACGTTTGTAGTATTCGCTCCATGGGCTGTGTCTTGTTCAGATAGCAGCAGTAGTCGGGGTCGGAGGTAAAAAGCAGCTTGCCATCATAACCCATTTGGCGCACCTTGGGTGTGTCGGGTTTTAGGTCTATGTATCGCATGCCCAGCATTTCACATATTGTATCGCGAAATTCCATGGTCTCTGGAAAGTGATATCCGGTGTTTAAAAAGATGATGGGAATGGAGCGATCTATCCTGCTCAGTATGTGCAGAAGCGGTATGCTGTGTGTTTGAAAGGAAGAGCTCACGAACAAGCGTTTGCCCTCCCATTTATATTGTTCTATTTTTTTCTTGATGTCGGTAAATTCCACAGATGTTGCATTTTGAAGCGGGCAAATATATACAAATATGCTTTGCTGATGGCATTGCTCGATGGCAACCGTGTACCAGCCCCGACATCCACTTCATATAACAGGCGATATTCTATTTCAATTTGGCCAGAAAACGCTCGGTATCTATGACAAATCGCGTATGCACTCCCGAGCCTATAATGCCCTTCTCGTCAGAAGCCTCCAGGGAAAACACCACCTTGCGCCCTTCTACTTCTTTTACCTCTGCCACACACCTTACCTGCATGCCTTCGGGTGTCGCTTTCAGATGTCGAATATTCACTTCTGTGCCCACCGAGTTCTCACCCTCGTCGAGGAATGGCTGCAGAGCAGTGCTGGCCGTGCGCTCCATCAGGGCGATCATAGATGGCGTGCTGTACACTTGGAGCAGGCCCGAGCCAACAGAAGAGGCCAGCTTGTCTTGAGTCACATTTTCAGCGTATTCGCAGGTATGGCCTGTTGGTATAGTTTTCATAGTCTATCCTTTTGGTTTGAAAAGCGCGAAAATAGCCAAATATTCCTGTGACCGTCGAAAACAAAAAAATACTTTTACGCACATAGGTTGCAGCTTTTTCAGAGTTGTATTTTTGCAACGATATTGCAAAAAGAATGAAGTTGTTTTTGTTTTCCATCCTTTTGCTGCTGCACTTCGCCGCCTTCGCCCAGTCCGGGCCCTATACCATCGACGGCCATGTGGTGGCCAGCGACAACGTGGTGCTACCGGCGGCCAACATTCTTTTCAACAACTCCATAATATTGACAACCGATAATCATGGAGATTTTGAGATAAAAAACCTGGAAAGAGGCCAGTACACGCTGGAAATTTATTATGTGGGATTCGACACGGTGCGTACTGTGGTACGGGTGGAGCATTCCGACGTGCACCTCGACATAAAAATGCAGTATGCAGACCGCCAGCTCAAAGAGGTGGTGGTCATTGGCGATCACTTTAGAAACGGACGGATAGAACAGTCGCTTGCTGTCAGTACGGTTGATCAGGAATTCTTACGCCAGCAAAACGGGGGCACTTTTGTCAACGCCATGGCCCGCTTGCCCGGCATCAGCGCCATCAATACCGGTGTAGGCATAGCCAAGCCCGTCATTAGAGGGCTGAGCTTCAACCGGGTGATTGTGATGGATAAGGGAGTGAAACAGGAGGGCCAGCAATGGGGAAGCGATCATGGTCTGGAGATAGACCAGTACGACCCCGAGCGGATCGAGGTGATCAAGGGCCCTTCTTCATTGCTGTATGGCAGCGATGGGCTTGGGGGCGTTATCAGAATTTTGCCCGTCAGTATACCGGCGCGCGATCATCTTTCCGGCAGTGTCTACACTACCTACAAAAGCAATAACAACCTGATCGGCACCTCCACCATGCTGGAAAATAAGGTGGGGGCGGTATACTTCAGAGGGCGGTTTTCGACACAGGATTTTGGCGATTACAGAGTACCTGCCAATTCTTTCTCCTATAATAGTTTTGTATTGCCCATCTACGATGAGCGATTGAAAAATACGGCGGGCCGGGAGAGAAACTTCACCTTATCTGCCGGCATCGATGCCAGCAATATACGCAGCAGCATTACGGTCAGTCGGTTTCATCAGAAGGCTGGCCTGTTTGCCGGTGCCATTGGCATACCCAGAGGCTACGAACTGGAGCCGGATGGAGACAACAGAAACATTGACCTGCCGCGCCAGCGCACCACTCACCTCAAGGTGATCTCCAATACGGTATATAATATGGGCAAAAACTGGCTGGAGGCAGATTTAGGCTATCAGGAAAACGACCGCCGTGAAGAAGGGCAACCGCATGTACATGGCTACCAGCCAACGCCCGAAGGCAATGTGGCCCTGGCCCTGCAGCTGAGCACCCTCTCTGCCAACCTGCGATATAACATTGCAGCCGCCGACAATCTGGTCACCACCATCGGCTTTCAGGGGCAGCATCAACAAAATGAACACGGTGGTTTTGAATTTCTTTTACCAGATTTCCTTTCGGGCAATGCCGGACTATACACCTACCTGGAATACTCCCCCAGCCATGTGCTGAGCCTCAGCGGCGGTGCGCGGTATGACTATGGCTGGCGCGACATAGCAGCACAACGCGGGCCCAATTATATCACCGCACAAGAAGGTGATTCCATCACGAACAATCCGGCCATCAATCGGCAGTACCACGATCTGTCGGCAGCGTTTGGCCTCTCCTACTCACCCAATATTTATTTTAACACCAAGCTGAACCTTGGCTCCAGCTTTCGTATGCCTACAGCCATCGAGCTGTCGAGCAACGGTCTGCACCATGGCACCTTCCGCTACGAATTGGGAGATCCCCGTTTGGATTCGGAGCGTGGTCTGCAGGCCGATCTCAACTTCACCTACAGCAAAGACAAGCTGTATGCTTCTATTACCACATTTGCAGGATATTTTCACCGGTTCATCTATCTGACACCAATGCCCTACTTCGTGCCCACGGAGCAGGGAGAGCCTCCTTTTGAAAACTACCCCTTGCAGCCGGTGAGCCCCGCCGGTGGTCAACTGCACCAATACAGGCAAAGCGATGCTTTTTTTACCGGCTTTGAGTGGCAGGGCCAGTACGACATTTCTCCCTCAGTGAATGTGCAGACAAGTGCCGAGTATGTTTGGAACCGCAACCTGGAGTTTGACAGACCATTGCCGCTCACACCTCCCTTTTCCTTTTTTGCCGCCTTGGAGTATAGACCTGCCTGGGAAAGTAAAACCTTCAGCGATTGCTACTTCAGCATCAGTGGCCATGCATTTTCTGCCCAGCGCCGGGTAGACCTGAACGAGGCCGCTACCGACGGCTATATGCTGCTGGCTCTGCAAGCCGGTGCTACCATGAAAATTTATGGCCAGGCCCTACAGTGGCGCCTCAATATTGACAACCTCACCAATGAAAGATACATGAACCACCTGAGCAGGTACAGGCTGTTAAATCTGCCCGAACAAGGATTCAACGCCATGATATCGCTGCTCGTGCCGTTGGAATTTTATTAGCGACTGCAGTGGTAAATTGTAGCAGTAGCCTTCGCTGGCTCCATACACGCCAACTCTGTATACCGGTTGAAAGCAGCACGAGCCTAGAGCGAAATCTGCTGATGATCGGGTTTTTCTGCGCGTTTCACCAGTCTGGCTTGCGTGATTTTTAGTTCTTTTGCTGCTTGCTGTTTATTTTGCCAATCACTCCAACCAAGTACTCCATGACAAAGCCCATCAGAACCGGTCTGGCCTCGTACGGCATGTCGGGCCTGGTGTTTCACGCACCCCTGCTCCACGCCAATGCTGCATTTGAATTGCACAGTGTGGTGGAGCGCAGCTACAAAGGCGCCGCCGAGCGCTACCCAGGCATTAGGGTATTGCCTTCGTTCGAATCGCTCCTGGCACAGCAAGACCTGGAACTGGTGATCGTAAACACGCCGGACACCGCACACTTCGATATGGCCAAAAAGGCCATACTTGCCGGTAAGCATGTGGTGGTAGAGAAGCCCTTCACCATACACGCTGCGGAAGCAGATGAACTGATGGCGCTTGCCCGGAAACAGGGCGTATTGCTCACGGTTTTTCAAAACCGCCGGTGGGATGGCGACTATCTCACGGTGAAGAGAATAGTAGAGGAAAAGCTTTTAGGCAGGCTGGTGACGTACGAGGGGCACTTCGACCGCTACCGCAACTACATACAACCCAACACCTGGAAAGAGCAACACGGGCCGGGCGCAGAAATTCTGTACAACCTGGGCAGCCACATGATCGATCAGGTGTATTGTCTTTTCGATGGGATGCCGCAATCCGTTTGGGCTGATATTGGCATTCAGAGAAGTGGTGGAAAAGCAGCCGATTTTTACCACCTGGTACTGCACTATCCCCATGTTCACGTGACACTAAAGGCCAGCTATCTGGTGCGCGAGGAAGGGCCGCGCTACATACTGCATGGCACGGAAGGCTCATTTTTGAAATGGGGCATAGACCCGCAAGAGGATGAACTGAAAAAGGGAAAACTACCGACAGGGTTTGAATGGGGCAAGGAAGAGGAGAAACACTATGGCAAGCTCAACACGACCGTCGGTGGCTTGCACATGACCGGCAGGGTGGAAACTTTGCCGGGCAACTACAATGCTTTTTACGACAGTCTGGCACAATCAATACGCACGGGTACCGATTTGGCCGTGAAGCCCGAGGAAGCACGCAATGTGATCGCGATAGTAGAGGCGGCCGTAGAGAGCAATGAGAAGAAGGCCAGTGTAGCCATTGGCTAAAACCTCACTGACCGCTTATGTTGATCGATAACAGTGCCCGGCTCCAATGAGTACAGTACGACAGAATTAGGCATATATGCAGATTTGTCGGCTTTTGAGCCAGCGATTTCACAAAAAACAATATTTTTGAATCTTAGTGTTATCTTGACCCTATGAAGACAACTGTTTACATCATCATCGCTCTTTTTATATCCACGGCTGCCTTTGGCCAGCGATATCGGGCGGGCAATCAAAATCGCAACGTTCTCATCACGGCAGGAACAGGCACCACGCACTATTACGGAGATTTGAAAGCGCCTGGCGACAACTTTAGCTACATCAAGCCCAATTTTAATATAGGGGCGCAGTATAATTTTTATCGCTGGTTCAGTGCCGACGTCAATGTGGGTTGGTTTATGCTGAAAGGCGACGACAGATCTGACCCGGTAAAGGAAAGGCGCAACCTGTCATTCCAATCACACAATTTCGAGATCAACACATTAATGCAGGTTCACCTGCTGGAAATCAGACGTTTCTACCTGAGGCCCTTTGCCAATCCTTATATTTATGCCGGTGTAGGTCTGGTCAACTTTAACCCTACTGCCGAGCTCGATGGTACGCGATACAAGCTGCGTCCGCTGCAAACGGAAGGTGAAAGCTACAGCAATGTGGCCTTGTCTTTCCCTGTTGGCCTGGGGGTGAAGTTTCGGGTAAGTCCGTTTATCAATCTCGCGCTGGATGGTGGCTATCGTTTCGTAAGCACCGACTACCTCGATGATGTGAGCTCAGGTTTCTATCCCGACCCCGCCTCTTTCGATAGCGATATAGCCCGCCAATTGTCTGACCGAAGTGGCGAAGCCGGTGTAAACCCCAGCTACGCTGAGCGCGGCACCATGGTACGTGGCGACCCCGACGACCGGGATGGGTATTTTATTTTTAATGTAAAATTTGAATACTACCTCACTCATTTGGGCAACAGCCCGGCCTATGGGCCATCCAGAAAAATTCGTGTACCCAAGCAACGCAAGCGAAGCATGCCCGGCCGGCGAAGAGGCCTTTTTAAGTAAGCCTTTCAGACAATTTGTATTATTCGGCAGATTTTGGGTGCTGGTGTTTTTTGCGCATCAGCACCTTTTCTGTTAGCACATAGTATACCGCGCACAACACGAGCAGGTTTACCAGGGGGAAATGCTGATTGATGAAACCCAGCGAGGCCACCAACAGAACAAAGCCCAGGTGGATAAGCAAGAGAACAAAAGAAGTTTTGAGGTGTGAAAAACGATATTGATCTATAAAGATGTGATGGATGTGTGTGCGATCGGCTGCAAATGGCGAACGCCCTTTAAGCAATCGTTTTATAGTGACCCGTACCATGTCGGCGAAGGGCAAAAAGACCACGCCAAGCACAATGAGAAAATGCCGGCTTATGTCACCTGTTGCTATCTGTTGCAGATAATTGACGATGAAATAGCTCAATACTCCGCCGATGAGCAAGGCTCCGGTGTCGCCGAGAAAGATCTTGTTTTTACTGCGTGTGTTGTACCACATCAAGCCACCCAGGCCGCCTGCCACCGACATGGCAAACACAACCAGCGCAGGGTCGTACCCGGAATAGAAGAGAAAGGCAAACATAAAACAGCCGGCAGTGCCCAGTAAAATAGCCAGCCCATCTATGCCATCGATGAGGTTGAAAGCATTGGTGACTGCCACGAAAAACAGAACCCAAAATATATAATGCACGATATAGGGCAGGTCTACAGATAGAAAGAAAGGCACCGTGAGCGCATTGGGCTCGAAAGAAGACACGATGAAAATAGAAGGTATAAACTGCCCCAAAAATTTCATACCCACCGGCAGCGGGCTGAAATCGTCCACCACGCCGGTGATGAGCAGCACGGCAAAAGCAGAAAATAGAATGTGGGCATCTTCCCGATATAAAATATCGGAAAAAAACAAGAGTGAAAAAGTAGAGGCCAACACCACCACTGCCCCGCCAACGTTGGGCACGCGGTCGATGTGCGAACTGCGGTGGTTTGCCAACGCACCCATTCGGTATTTTTTAGAAAAATCGATGGCAAAAGGTGTGGCGCAAAAGCACACAATAAAGGCCAACGAAAATGGCCAGATCAAAACATCTAACAATACCTCCATCACACATTTCTATTCGCGCAAAGCTCGTCGGCCCGGTACTCTTCAGGTGATCTTCAGGCGTTTTTCGTCCAATGATTCGAATATCGAGCTGTTGCTGACAAACTCCGGCACAATATACTTCATCATACCCACCAATTTCATATCATCGCCATCGTTGGCCGAGTTAATGAGCGTCTCCACATTGGCTTTCACCTCGCTGAATTTATCATCGCGGGTTTTGGCAATCATTATTTTATGATGATACGTAGGCAGTGAATTCTCTTGGGTACTCAGCAATTCTTCGTATAGTTTTTCACCATTGCGCAAGCCGGTGTATACTATTTCTATGTCTTTCCCCACTTCGAAGCCCGACAGCATGATCATCTTCCGGGCCAGGTCGGCTATCTTCATCGACTTACCCATGTCGAACACGAATATTTCGCCGCCCTTACCCATAGCGCCTGCCTCCAATACCAGTTGGCATGCCTCCGGTATGGTCATAAAAAATCGTGTGATCTCCGGATGCGTCACTGTTACGGGGCCACCTTGCTCTATTTGCTTCTTGAACAACGGAATCACCGATCCGTTGGAACCCAGCACATTGCCAAACCGGGTGGTGATAAAACGCGTGCTGTCCGGATTCTTGGTTTTCACGTAGTAGTTCAGCGACTGCACATACATCTCCGCGATGCGCTTGGATGCCCCCATCACGTTGGTTGGGTTTACGGCTTTATCCGTCGAAATCATGACAAATCGCTCCACCTTCATCTTTACCGAAAGATCAGCCAATACC
>CAZQVB010000006.1:87006-110905 GCA_964596645.1 uncultured Roseivirgaceae bacterium | reverse complement strand
TCATACGCTCCTTGTTGGACACGTCGGCCACTATAGGCACTACTTTAAGCGTGCCTTTCTTGAATCGAATTTCATTTTCTATCTCAAACAAACCCGACTCGGCCTGATCTAACATCACCAGCACATCGGGGCAATAGTATAGCACCTGCCGCACCAGCTCGCTGCCGATAGAACCGGCCGCACCGGTCACCAATATGCGCTTGCCTTTAAATTCCTTCGTCACATTGTAATTATCGAGCTCAATGGAGGCGCGGCCCAGCAGTTGTTCTATATCCACATCCTTGATCTGGCTCAGGCTCAATTCTCCTTTCACCCAGTGCTCTACCGGGGGCACCATGCGCACCTTCACATGGGTACGCAGGCAGTCGTCGACCAGCTCGGTTTTGCGGTCTACAGATATCATCCGGTCAGAGATGATGACCTCAGAGACGTGATAGCTGCTGATCACCTTCATGAAATCGCGGCGAGCGTCAAAAATCTTAATTCCATTGACCACCTTGCCTATTTTGTGACGATTGTCTTCCACAAAAGCCACTACCCTGAAATTCGAACTTGAATCATTTTCAATAAGCTGACGCGTCATAAGCGCAAGGCGACCTGTACCGTAGATCACCACATGCTTCTTTTTGCGTTCGCGATTGAGGAAATAGGCAAATACCTGCTTTACGGAGAGCCGGTAGGCCATCAGCAATAAAATCGAGATAAACAGGGCAATGGTGATGACAGAAATGGGCAGTATGGCGCGATCGTAAAAATACAGGTGGATGTAGTTGGCAACCACGGTAAAAAGCGATGCAATGGCCATGGTGATGGACAACCGGCCCGCATCCTGCATGCCGGTATAGCGCACTATACCGGCATAGCTGCGCGTCATGAGACTGGCGGCAAGACCAAAAAGCACGAAAACGACAAGACCTTTGTTGACGTGATAACCATCCAGTTTGCTGTAGTCAAAATTGAAGCGAAGCAGAAAGGCAAGGAGGACGGAAAAAAAGAGTATGATAAGATCAATAAGGATAATGATCCACCGTGGCAGAATCCTGATTTTTACAATAAGCTTATCCATTCATGTCTGGTTGGTGGGTAAAGGTAGTTAAAAAAGGTTCATTCAATATTTCAAAATCTTCTTTTTATTAATCATAAAAAACATACAGAATTGGTCGCGTCAAAATCTTTTTGCACTGGAAAAATTAAAAATTTTCATTAACAACCCGAATAATTTCCCTCTGTTCATCAATTGTGAGTCCGGCCCCGGTCGGCAAGCAAATTCCCCTGGCAAATAATTCATCGGAAATGCCATTTAAATAACGCGAGGCCGACTGGAACACCGGTTGGGTATGCAGGGGCTTCCATGTGGTGCGGCTTTCGATGCCCGCTTTGGCCAACGCATGGATCAACGCGTCGCGTGAGGCGCCATCGCGGCATAAAAAGCTAAAGAGCCAAGCGTTGGATTGCTCCAGATATTCATTGTTCACCAGTGCGCTCTTATCTACCTGAAGGCCTGACATGTATCGGTGAAATATTGCCTTTCTGGCCTGCACATCGTCTGCATGATGCGCCAACTGACCCAGGCCCAATGCCGCAGCCAGTCCGGTCATACGGTAGTTGTAGCCTACCTCCGTATGGTGATACGTCTGCGCACTTTTGGCCTGGTTGGCCAGAAAAGCCGCACGCGATGCCAGTTCTTCATCGTCGGTCAGCAAGGCGCCACCCCCTCCGGTGGTCGCTATCTTATTGCCGTTGAACGACAATATGGATACGCGCCCTATACTTCCCGCGGGCTGTCTTCCGCAGCGGCTGCCAAATGCTTCGGCAGCATCCTCTATCAGCGGTATACCGTATTCACCGGCTATTTCAGCCAACATGCCGGTATGGGCCGGTACGCCATAAGCATGCACATATATAATGGCCTTCAGTCTGTTGCTTTTGGCCATACGCGCTTCGATGGCTTTCCGAAGCAGGTCTGGATCAATGTTCCACGTCTGGTCTTCGCTATCGACAAATACAGGTGATGCGCCCACATATAGAATGGGAAAAGCTGTGGCTGCAAAAGTGAACGTCTGGCAAATCACCTCATCGCCTGCACCCACACCCAGGGCCAGCAACGCAAGGTGGAGAGCAGACGTGCCCGAATTGGTGGCCACCACGTGCCGGCGGCTGGTAGCCATCTTTATCTTTTCCTCAAAGCGCGCCACAAAAGGGCCGCCGGGTGCTATCCAGTTGTCGTCGAGGGCCTGCTGCACATATTGCTTTTCCCATGCTGTAATGTTTGGCGGCGACAGATATATGCGGTATGTGGGTTCGGTAGTCATGTTTTCACATCATTCGTGCAGGGTTGCCGGCCACTGTGGCGCCATCCTGCACATTTTTAGTCACCACGGCCCCTGCACCTACAGTGGCCCAGTGGCCAATGCGTATGCCCGGAAGCACCGTAGCGTTGGCACCAATGAGTGCACCCTCTCCCACCTCTACCCCCCCGCAAAGCACCGCAGCGGTGGCTATATGCGCGAAGTCGCGAATGATACAATCGTGCTCTACAATGGCGCATGTATTGATAATGCAATGTCGCCCAATGCATACCTGAGCATTCACGTGGGCACCGGGCAAAACCATGGTGCCTGGCAAAGCCTGGGCTTCTGCCGACATCAGCGCTTCTGCTGATTGCAAATAAGCGAAATCATGCTGCACGCGTTCGGCCACCTGCTGTCTTTTCCTGTTGTCGCCTATGGCTATAATGATCGGCCGGTCGCTGAAGAGAGTTGGGGAGTAGCGTTGTATTGTGATGCCCATAAAATCGGTCTTTGCCGGGTCGTCGTCGAAAATGCCCCCTACAGCATGTCGGTTGCGCCTGAGGCAGTCGATCACTACGCGCGCATGACCTCCAGCACCATATATAAGCCTTGAATTATCCATGATGAGCAGCGGTGCCAAAGATAGTGAACTGGCGTCAATAGGTGTTTTAAATACAATGGTAAAGGGATAATAATCGGGCTCAGACTCAGCTACAGCGGCTATTGCCTTGCTATACGCAGGTCGGGTAGCGGCTGTAGTGTACTGCCATTGGTCAAGATTTTTTTTACAAACAATGCCAGCAGGCGGCAATCTTCTGAGAAAGACACATTGCGCACATACAGCAGGTCGTACTGAAACCGCTCTGACCAGGTGGTGTGTGCACAAAGCTGCGCCAAACCCACCACGCCCGGTCGTACCGCATGTCTTTGAAGCTCTTCTCTCGTGAAAAATCCTGCGTACTCCACAGGCAGTGGCCGGGGACCAACGAAAGACATATGGCCGCTTAAGATATTGATCAACTGAGGAAGCTCGTCAAGGTGTGTTTTTCTTAGAAATGACGACCATGTATTGGGTGGCACGGCAGCCAGTGAAAAGTCGGCCCGATTGGCCGGGCAGGGCAGCGACCTGAACTTGTACATGGTAAATTTCTTTTGCCCCTGGCCTATACGCATCTGCAAAAACAATACAGGCCTCAAGCCCGCAAATACATTGATCATACCAACGGCAACCATCAACGGCCACAGCATCATCAGCAATATAAGGGCAGCCATTGCGTCGCTGATGCGCTTGAAGGTTTTGTAAGAGATAAAGGTAGAGTATCCGGTCATTGCCAAAGTAGAAATATTTTCTCCTGCGAGAAACAGGTCCAAATATACGGCTGAAGCTATAGAGGGATATATAACAAAACAAGGCAGAAGTTGCCCCCTGCCTTGTTTGTTATATTGATATACTTACTGTCGCTACGCGCGCTCCGGAGCAAGGCCCCAGTGCTCGGGCGAACGCCACAGTTGAGAAAGTAGCAGCTCGCGCATGGCGTGGTACTCCTTCGGCAGCTTGTCGTACATTCTTTCGAACAACTCCTCGTGTGCCAATATCTCAGTTTTCCAAGCTTCGCGGTCTATTTCCATGATGTTCTCAAACTCTTCTCTTGAGAAGTCGAGTCCGCGCCAGTCCATGTCTTCGTACTTGGGCATCCAGCCGATGGGGCTTTCGATGGCCGATGTTTTACCTTTCACCCGTTGTACGATCCACTTCAGCACGCGCATGTTGTCGCCAAAGCCAGGCCATAAGAAGTTGCCGTCTTTGTCTTTACGGAACCAGTTCACTCCGAATATACGTGGAGGATTTGGCAGCTGACGGCCAAACTTCAGCCAGTGATTGAAGTAGTCGGCCACGTGATATCCGCAGAAAGGCAGCATGGCGAATGGGTCGCGTCGCACCTGGCCAATGTTGCCAAATGCAGCGGCGGTCATTTCAGAACCCATGGTAGAAGCCAGGTATACGCCATAGTTCCAGTTGAATGCCTGATATACCAATGGCACGGTAGTGCTACGACGGCCACCAAATATAAAGGCATCGATCGGTACACCATCAGGATTCTCCCAGTCAGAGTCGATCACAGGACATTGATAGGCGGGTGCTGTAAATCGGGCATTGGGGTGCGCTACAGGTTTGCCGCTTTTTGGGTCCCACTTGTTGCCGTGCCAGTCGGTAAGATCTGCCGGTGGCGTTTTGGTCATTCCTTCCCACCACACATCACCGTCGGGGGTTGTGCCCACGTTGGTAAAGATGGCATTCTTACGAATAGACTCCATGGCATTTGGGTTGGTCTTGTCGTTGGTACCCGGGGCCACACCGAAGTAGCCATACTCTGGGTTGATGGCGTACAGGCGACCGTCTTTGCCGGGCTTTATCCAGGCGATGTCGTCACCTACTGTCGTCACTTTCCAACCTTCCATTTCTTCCGGTGGCACCAGCATAGCAAAGTTTGTTTTGCCGCAGGCGCTTGGGAATGCTGCCGCTACGTATGATTTGTCGCCGTCAGGATCTTCCACACCCAGTATGAGCATGTGCTCGGCGAGCCAGCCTTCTTCGCGGGCCATAGATGAGGCTATGCGCAGGGCAAAGCACTTTTTGCCGAGCAGTGCGTTTCCACCATATCCTGAGCCGTACGATACAATTGATCGCTCTTCGGGGTAGTGTACAATGTATTTGGTGGTGGGGTTGCAGGGCCATTTGGCATCTTCCTGACCTTCTTCAAGCGGTGCGCCTACGGTATGCAGACATTTCACATATTCGCCGTCTTCACCGATCACATCGATTACACTCCTGCCCACGCGGGTCATAATGTGCATGTTGACCACCACATATTCAGAGTCGGATATTTCTACGCCATTGTGCGCTATTTCTGAACCTACAGGCCCCATGCTGAAAGGGATCACGTACATGGTGCGTCCTTTCATGCAGCCTTTAAAAAGTTCTTTGAGCGTATCCTTCATTTCCTTCGGATCGGCCCAGTTGTTGGTGGGGCCGGCGTCTTCTTTGCGGCGGCTGCAAATGTATGTGCGGTCTTCTACCCGGGCCACATCGCTGGGGTCTGAATTACAGGCATAGCTGTTTGGCCATTTTTCCTCGTTCAATTTTTTGAACGTGCCCTTTTCCACCAGCTTACCGGCGAGCTCGTCATATTCTTCTTTTGATCCGTCGCACCAGTAAATGCTGTCTGGCTGACACAGTTCGGCTGTTTCCTTTACCCATTGAAGCAATTCCTTATGCTTCACTTCGTTTGAGTAGTCTTTCATGGTAAGAAATTTATAGAGTTACTGACAATAATAAAATTCAAATAATCAGGTTCGGCATCTTGCATACCCCAACCTTATCATGCTCGCAATTTAGGCGCACGGTGCCACCCAATTCAATGACATATATCAGCTTGCTACATGATTTAACACAATAGTAAAACTATCGTGTATATGAGACTGGTAGACTCGTAGATTGGTAGACTGGTGAAGTGATGCTGAAAACTTAAGTTTGTAGAGTTGTAGACTGGTAGATTAGTAGACTGGTGAAAGGTGGGAAAATTAAAAGTGGCGAGGAAATCAAACCCAAGTCCCCCGTATGCCCTGTACCACCACCATCCCTCGAGTCTACCAATCTACTAGTCTACCATTCTACCAAAATGGGCAAAAAAAAACCGGGAAGTCCCGGTCTTAAGCTTTTCTAAACTAGCAGTGAATAATTACGCCAGCTTCACATTTACGGCGTTCAGGCCTTTTTTGCCTTCTTGCAATTCGAATGTTACTTCGTCATTCTCACGTACTTGATCTATCAGCCCCGACACATGGACGAAATACTCTTTTTCTGTTTCAGCGTCTTTAATGAATCCATATCCTTTTGACTCATTGAAGAATTTTACGATTCCTTGATACATTTTTTATTGAATATTTTGTTGACAATGTTTACAAAGGTAAAGGAATTTGCCTCATATGCAACTGAAGCGCAAATGCAGTGAAAAAAAATCTAAATCGCTGCTTTATATGAGTTGGAGCTCTTTTCCACCTTCGGCTCACCACCGGCCAATTACATCTTGCAGCCGTTATACATATTCCCTAATGTCCGTCACCCGCATACCGGCGGCCTTGGCGGCTTGTATGCCGGGGTCGCCATCTTCAAACACCTGGCAGAAACGCGGCTCCACCCGCATCGATTCGGCGCATTTTAAAAATGTTTCAGGGTTGGGTTTGCCTTCTTTCACATCATTTTTCGATACCAGCACTTCAAAGTACCGATCCAGCTTCATGGACTGTACAATTTTCAGGGAGTGCGCTCTGGGGCCGCCTGTGCCGATGGTCATGGGCAGCTTGCCGTGGTAGGCCAGCACTACGTCCATCACCGGTTGCACCGGCCGCATGTCAGCTATCATTTGCATATATAGGTCTTCTTTTTTGGCGCTGTCGGCCTCTGGCTGAAACCGGGTGCCGTGCCGCTGGTTGAGTATCTCAATGATGCGATCGGACGGTATGCCTGCCAAAGAATAAAATTCGGTCTCGCTGAAGTCCAGACCACCGCCGGCCAGCACAGCGCGCCATGCCTGATAATGCACCGGCATAGAATCGATAAGGGTACCATCCAGATCAAAAATGAGCCCACGGGTTTCCGGGTGTACCTCTATCACCTTTTTATTTTGCGCTATCTCCATATAGTTTACTTGTTTTTTATCTCGGCCACTTTTGCCGCTGCAAAACACGCCAAATGAGGCTCAAAAAACCAAGTCTATCCTTCATTTTACATGCAGATGCCTGTTTCGCTCGGTGGCCGGGCAAAAATTTAATTTTCTTAAATCATTTGTGTATCACAATGCGTTGCCTGCACGAAAAATTCAGGAACAGACCGCATTGTTGTAAAAGACACTTTTTCCGTATTAATTTTCGCGATCAGAATACTCTAGTTTTTTTAAGTTGTATAAACATTCTTCACAGGTATATGGCCAAAAAAAATAAACCAACTCTGGTGATAGGCATAGGTGCGTCGGCCGGCGGTTTATCGCCTTTACAGTCGTTGGTGAAAGACATACCCGCCAATAGCGGCATGGCGTATATAATCGTTCAGCATCTCGACCCCTCACAGAAAAGTCTGCTCACCGAAATACTGGCTAAAAATTCCGCTATTCCCGTCGAAGAAGCCAGCGATGGACAGTTGATCAATGCCAACCACATTTACGTCATTCCGCCTGATACTCAACTGGAAGTAAATGAAACAACCCTTCGGCTGACCAAACAAAAGAACATTCATGGTCTTCGCTCGGCCATCGATCAGTTATTCCGTTCTCTGGCAGTGCACTGCGGACCCCGGGCTGTTGGCATTGTATTGTCCGGACTTGGCAGTGACGGCACCGCCGGGCTGCGCGAAATAAAAGCTGGCGGAGGTATCGCTTTGGTGCAAAACCCACATCGCGCAGAACATCCGGACATGCCTCTGTCCGTGATCGATGCAAAAGCATTTGACATCATCGTGGAACTGGCTGACATACCAAGCCTGCTCAAGTCGTATGTGAGGCATCCGCATAGTCAGCTTAAGCCGGCAGTCAATCAATCTGGCCGAATAGAAGAAGCCACGGCGATACTAAAAACTTTTGGCAATTTCGATTTGAGTCATTACAAGTCTTCCACGGTACAGCGGCGCATCATGCGCCGAATGAGCCTGCTCAGCATTGCTGGTTATCAAGATTATCTTTCATTATTGAGAAGAGATGATCAGGAACGCCAGCAACTGAAAAACGACTTGCTCATCAATGTCACCGACTTTTTCCGCGACCCGGAAGCATTTAAAGTGCTGGAGACCACAGTAATACCCGAGATATTGAGCAATCTAAAGGAACGGGAAGAAATACGCCTTTGGGTACCCGGCTGTGCCAGCGGCGAAGAAGCCTACTCCCTGGCCATAGTGACGCTGGAGGCGCTCTCCCGCGCCGGCATCAAAAACCCTTTGAAAATATTTGCCACCGACATTGATGAAGATGCCATCGGCATAGCACGAAGGGGCACCTACGCCACCAGCATGGTAGCAGGGGTACCGTCAGCATACCTCAGCAAGTATTTCACAGCACATGATCATCACTACAAAATCAACAATCATGTACGCGACCTGATCTCTTTTGCCATTCAAAATGTCTCCATTCATCCTCCCTTTTCTCGTATTCACCTGATCAGCTGCCGAAATCTGCTGATCTATTTAAAGAAAGACATTCAGGAGCAGGTGCTTTCTTCCTTCTACTTTTCGCTGGAATCGCATGGCTTTCTCTTTTTGGGCAGCTCAGAGTCTCTGGGCCGAAAGTCACACCTGTTCAGGACGATAAACAAGCCCTATCGCTTATATAAAAAAATACCCGGGCTGCAGTCGAGGGGAGAGTTCCCGCACCACACGCAGCCCATCAATCAGCAAGCCCTGCGGAAAAATTTTTTAACACTGCCTACGGTTACGCCCAAACAACGCGATACAACCTCGCGCTCAGAAAGAATGCGGCAGGCCATACTCCATGCAGTGACACCACCGGTGATTGTGGTAGACGCTGACCGCCAGGTGCTCTACAACCATGGCAAGCTGAAGCCCTTTATAGAAGTGCCGGCTGGCGAGCCACGCAATGAAGTGACACAAATCGTGCATCCCGCCATGCGTACGAGGTTGCGCAGCGGACTGTTCAAGGTGAAAAACAGCCGGGAAAAATTGAGCTTTCACTGCGAACTGCCCGTTGACGGCGAAGATAATTCTCTGGTGAAATCTGTACGCGTGGAGCTGATACCGCTACAGGATGATCAACTGCGCGACCAGGCCATTGCCATTGTGTTTTATCCGGACGATGAAAATGCATACCATACTGCAGATGGCCTGTCTGACGATGAAGAAAGAAATTTGAACCAGAACCTGGAGCTGGAATTGGCTGAAACCAAAGAGGAGCTTCAAAACACACTGGAAGAATTGGAGACCAGCACGGAAGAACTCAAGTCAGCACACGAAGAGGCCCTCTCTACCAATGAAGAGTTGCAATCGGCCAATGAAGAACTGGAAGCCAGCTCGGAAGAGTTACGATCGCTCAATGAAGAATTGAGCACGGTGAATGCACAGTTGAAAGAAAAAATACTGCAATTGCAAAGCGCCAACAATGATGTAGAAAATTTCTTTTCCAGCACCGACATCGCCACCATATTTTTGAACCCCAATCTGGAGGTACAGCGCTATACACAAGCCGCAGAGCAGCTGCTGAAGATGGGCCCTAAAGACATCGGCAGGACAATATTCTCCCTGGGTCGCGATCTGATAGATGCAGACCTGTCGGAAGAATGTCGGTTGGTGCTGCAAAATTTTCAGCCATGTCATAAGGAAAAACAAGGCTCCGATGGCCGCTGGTATATACGACAACTTACCCCCTATCGCACAGAAGACAGAAGAATAGAAGGCGTAGTGATCGTGTTTCACGACATCACCGAACTCAAAAAGCTCTCCCAGCGAGCAATAAACCGCGAACGCCAGCAATCGGTGGTGGCAAAGCTGGGAATGATGGCCCTCTCCGGCACCGATCCCGAAGAGCTGATGCGTCAGGCCGTGCGGCAGGTGGCACAGGTACTGCAAGCCGACTGCTGTAAAGTGCTGAAATACCAGCCCGAGCAGCACAACCTGCTCATGGTAGCCGGAGTCGGCTGGCAAGATGGGCTGGTAGGCAAAGCCACCGTGCCCGATGATGCCGGCTCACAGGCAGGGTATACGCTCATTTCCAAAGATCCTGTCATTGTGAAGTCGATGAGCGAAGAGCAGCGGTTTACCGGGCCAGATCTCCTGCTCGAGCACGACATAGTCAGTGGCATAAGCTGCGTCATCAACCACAGCGATCCGCCATACGGTGTGCTCGGCGTTCATACCAAGCGGCCCATGGAATATACCGTAGAAGATGCCAATTTTCTTGTATCAGTGGCCAATATGCTATCCACCGCACTGAAGACAAAACAGCATCAGGGCGCGCTGTACGCCAGTGAGGCAAAGTTCCGAACACTGGCCAATGCCATCCCGCAGCTATCCTGGATGACCGATGAAACCGGTGCGCTCACCTGGTACAACCAACGCTGGTATGACTACACCGGTACCACATTCGAAACGATGCAGGGCTGGGGTTGGCAGAAGGTGCACCACCCCGACCATGTAGAGCGTGTGACCGATAAGTTCAAGAAGCACATAGCGCTACAACAGGAGTGGGAAGATACCTTTCCCCTTAGGGGTGCTGATGGGCAGTATCGATGGTTTCTTTCCCGGGCCATGCCCATACACGACCAGGAGGGCAACGTGATCCGGTGGTTTGGCACCAACACAGACATCACCGACCATCGCGAACTGGAAGCCTCCCTGAAAGAAGCCATAGCAAAGCTGGAAGATACCGACCAAAGGAAGAACGAGTTTCTTGCCATTCTGGGCCACGAGCTGCGCAATCCGCTGGCCGTACTGAAAGGCGGAGCCGAAATACTCGAGGCAGGCATAGGCGACAGTCAGGAAGTGTCGGGCATTATGAGAAGGAGCATACAGACTATGGCCAAACTGCTCGACGATCTGCTCGACCTGTCGAGGGTGTCGAGAAACATTATTGAAATAACCCCGGTGTGGGTTAATGCGGCCGATACCTTAAATAATGTATTGCTCGCCACCAACAAACAAGCCGAATCTAAAAAGCAACTATTGGAAGTGAGCATAGAGGATTCGCTGCCTGTGATGGCAGACCCTACACGGCTGGAGCAAATACTTTCCAACGTGCTGAGCAATGCGGTGAAGTATACCCCAGCCAACGGTGTGATAAAAGTAAATGCTTATAAGAAGGCCTCTCAGGTAGTAGTGCGCGTGCAAGACAACGGCTTGGGCATAAGGCCGGAAGTGATATCCCGCATATTCGAACCCTTCTATCAGGTCACCCCTCTTGGCAGTGCCGCCTCGGGCCTTGGCATCGGCTTGTCTTTGGTAAGAAAGCTCACCGAACTTCACGGGGGCAGCATACAGGTACATAGCGATGGCCAGGGAAAAGGTTCCACTTTCGAGCTAGGCTTTCCGCTGGCCGTGGGCGACGAACAGCCTGTCAACAGCGCGTCCGACAAATCGGGTATCATCGCCGCCGGCCTGAAGGTGGCGTTGATTGACGATAATCAGGATATACTCCTCACCTTTTCCACCTTACTGAAAAACAAAAAATGCCAAGTGACCACTGCATCCAATGGGCGCGAAGGCATAGCGATGATCAGGCAGGAAAGCCCGGATATTGCCTTTATCGACATTGGCCTGCCCGACATGACGGGCTACGATATTGCCACTCACTTGCGCAGCGAAGGCTACAGCAAGGTGTTGGTAGCTGCATCGGGCTACAGCCATCAGGAGGCCCGGGAGAAATCAAAGGCGGCAGGATTTGACCGTCACCTGGCCAAGCCATTCAACAGCAAAGACATCATGGCCATATTGACCGAAGTGCATCAACAAAGCACCAGCGATGGCACCGAAGCGCCAACTCTGCAGCCGTAGTCTGTCGCTTTCTATATGTGCACCGGTTAAAATAAATGCCTGTTGCAAGGCTATATTAAGCGGTTCTTTATAATTTCGGCCAATTGTGTTATGAACCAATTGCCGTGTCTGTCGTCGTAGATCAGCTTACAAAAATATACGGGTCGCAAAAGGCAGTAGATGCCATTAGCTTCCGCGCCGATAAAGGTGAGATACTTGGCATTCTCGGCCCCAATGGCGCCGGGAAATCTACCACAATGAAAGTGATCACTTGCTTTATACCGCCCACAACGGGCCGGGTGCTGGTCGGCGGCAGCAATGTGGAAGAAGAACCCGGGCGTGTACGCAAGATGATCGGCTATCTTCCTGAGCACAACCCGCTGTATACCGACATGTACGTGCGCGAGTACCTGCACTTTGCGGGCAGTATTTACATCAAAAAAAGATCTACACTCCGGCAGCGCATCAACGAGATGATCAATATCTGCGGCCTCGACCGCGAACAACACAAAAAAATTGGTGAACTCTCCAAAGGCTACCGGCAGCGTGTGGGCCTTGCACAAGCCCTCATTCACGACCCGGAGCTGCTCATACTCGACGAACCCACTACCGGGCTTGACCCCAACCAGATAGTGGAGATACGCCAACTCATACGAAGCCTTGGGCAAAACAAAACGGTGATATTTTCCAGCCACATACTCCAGGAGGTGCAGGCACTTTGCGACAGGGTCGTCATCTTGCACCGGGGTCGAATAGTGGCCAACGACAAACCTGCCAACCTGTCGTCGCTACTGCGGGAGTCGGTGATGCTGCGTGTAGAGTTTAAAGAGCCTGTGGATGACGCACAACTTCGGGCACTACAGGGCGTGCTGGAAGTGGAGTCGGCCGATACACGCAACTTTACCATCAAGTCTTCCAAAGAGATCGACCTTCGGCCTGTGCTGTTTGCCTTTGCCGCCAACAATGGCCTCACGCTGCTGCGACTAAACCAGGAGGATGATTCCATTGAAGACATTTTTCGTCAACTTACCACCAACGCATAGCCTTTATGTGGCCTGTTTTCACCAAAGAGATCAACTCATTTTTCAACAGCCTGATGGCCTACATCATCATCGGCGTGTTTCTGGTGAGCATGGGCCTTATCATTTGGGTGTTTCCCGACACCAGCGTACTGCAATATGGCTTTGCCGATCTCGACGCACTCTTCACACTGGCGCCTTATGTTTTTATGTTTTTGATACCCGCCATCACCATGCGCATGTTTAGCGAAGAAAAGAAGGCAGGCACATTGGAGCTGTTGTATACCCGGCCTTTGCGCGACAGCGACATCATATTGGGCAAATACCTGGCAAGCGTGGCCATCGTGCTGATAGCACTAGCGCCTACTTTGCTGTATTATTTTACTGTGTACTACCTGGGCAGCCCGGTGGGCAATATCGACACAGCCGGCACAATGGGTTCTTATATCGGGCTTATTTTGCTGGGCGGCGTATTTGCAGCCATAGGGCTGTTCGCTTCTTCATTGACAGAAAACCAGGTGATCGCCTTTGTAGTGGCTGTGTTTCTTTGTTTCATCATATACAGCGGCTTTGGTTCGCTGGCGGCGCTGGGGTCGTTGCGACCGGTGGCGACCTTTATTGACCAGCTCGGCATACTTTATCATTACCAGGCGCTGAGCAAAGGCCTGGTCGACAGCCGCGATGTCATTTATTTTGTGAGCATGGCCGCACTGGCCCTCTGGTGCACCCGCCTGATATTGAGTATGAGAAAATGGTGAATCTGGAGAGTAAAAAGCTTGGAGCAATACTGCTCTTTTTGGTGGGTGTGGCGGCATTGGTGCTGCTGAACCAACTCGCGGGGCGTTTTTTTTTCAGGATAGACCTCACCGAAGAAAACCGCTTTACCCTGTCCGAACCCTCCAAAGAGGTGCTGCGCAACCTGGAAGGTGAAGTGCAGATCGATGTTTATCTGGAAGGTGACTTCCCTCCTGCTTTTCAGCGATTGCAGCGCAGCATACGCGAGACCCTCCATGAGTTTAAAATGTATGCCGGCGACAACCTGCAGTTTCAGTTTGTAAACCCGTCGTCGGCCGTGGGCGCCAGTGCCAGAAATGAATTTTACCAGTCGCTGGCAGATAAAGGCATACAGCCCACCGATGTGTTCGACAATGTAGACGGAAAGCGTGTGCAGACACGGATCGTGCCTGGCGCCGTGGTGTCGTATGGCACACGTGAGGCCGGGGTAATGTTGCTGAAAGGCAACAAAGCGGCCAATGCACAGGAGCAGCTCAACCAGTCCATAGAAGGGCTGGAGTACGAGTTGATCAGCACCATAAAGCAACTGGCGCAACCACAAAACAAGCACGTAGCCATTGTGCACGGGCATGGCGAGCTGGACTCCCTGCAGATGGCCGGCTTCGATGCGGCCCTCTCTACCCAGTACCGCGTCACGCACATTGACCTGAAGCGGCTGCCCTCCCTGCTTGGGTTTGATGCCATAATAGTGGCAAAGCCGCAACAGGCTTTTTCTGAGCAGGATAAGTTCAAAATTGATCAGTTTATCATGCGTGGTGGCCAGGCGCTCTTTCTGATCGACATGCTGGCCGCCAGCATGGACAGCGCCAGTGGCGAGGGCAGCTATGCCCTGCCCTACGAGCTGAACCTCGACGACCTGCTGTTCAGATACGGCTTGCGCATCAACAAAGACATGGTGATCGATATGAATGCCTCCAAATACCCCATTGTGGTGGGCAACATGGGCAACCGGCCACAGATGATGCTGCTCACCTGGCCGTTTTTTCCGCTCATCAACCACTACGGCAAACACCCCATCGTGCGCAATTTGGACGCCACCTTGCTCAAATTTGCCAACAGCATTGATACGGTAAAGGCCGATGGCATAGAAAAAACGCCATTGATGTTTTCTTCTGAGTATTCGCGCCTGTTGCAAGCCCCTGTGAAAATAAGCGTGAACGAGCTGCGAAAAGATATGGATCCGGCATTTTTCAGCGATGGCCCGCAGCCTTTGGCCTGGCTCAACGAAGGCCGCTTTCAGTCGCTATACAAAAACCGTTTTTTGCCGGCAGGAGTCGACACCAGCGGCTTCGCCACAGAAAGCAAACCCACCAAAATAATTGTAATAGCCGACGGCGATATCGCCCTGAACCTGATCAACCCGCAAACCGGCCAGGCGCAGCCCCTGGGTTTCGACCCGTTTACCGAAACCACTTATGCCAATGAAGATGTGCTGATGAACAGCATGCAATACCTGTTGGGAGATGAAGGCCTGATACTCACCCGGGCCAAAGAAATACAAATACGACCGCTGGACCAGGTGAAAATAGAGGAGGAGCGCGTGAAGTGGCAGGTCATCAACCTGCTGGGGCCTATTGTGCTTATTGTTATATTCGGATTGGTAAAAAACAGCCTCAGACGTCGTAGATATGCTGCTATGCGTAAATCGTGAAAAGATAATGTATCCGGCCCGCCTTAGCCGGCTTTTTGGTCTCTGGGAATTTCACTACGTCACCGTGTAGCAAGATTATTTTATTAACTGCTGAACATGCCTCAAAAGAAAAAGAACATCATACTATTGACAACGCTCATCGTGCTGATCTTGCTCATTGGCCTGGCCGAGCTTACTCTCAAAAGAAAGAAATCTACCGTAACCGATGCTGCAAGATTTGCCATAGCCGATACCTCTGCCATAGATAAAATAAAGATACAGTCGGAAAGCACACACAATACGCTCAGCCGCACCGACTCCGGCTGGGTGGTCAACAATAAATTCCTGGCCGACCCACAGATCGTGCAGGTGCTGCTCGCAGTGTTGCACGATGTGCGCATTCACCGCAAAGTGCCCGCTACCCAACAGCCCGAAGTAGAGGATAATCTGGCAACACGTGGCTTTCAAATCACCATAATGGCCGAAAACGAGATACTGGAAACCTATACTGCCGCCGGCAACGACAACAAGACGCAGACCTACTTCAGCACGCCAGAGGGCGAAACAAGCTACATCGTACACCTGCCCGGGTACAACAGCTATCTGGCCGGCATATTCGAAATACCCGAACGCGACTGGCGCAATCGTCTCATCTTCTCCATCACCTGGCAAAGTCTGCAGCGGCTCAGCATGCATTATCCGCAATCGCCTGAAACAGGATTTGACATCGTCTTCAACTTCAACTTTTTGAGCATGCCCGACGTGGCTATGCTCGACACCGCCAGAATGATGGACTACCTCGACCGCTTCGCCTATTTTCAGGCCGATCAATTCATTGGCCCGGGCGATGACGATGTCTTTGACAGCCTTCGGCGTACCACGCCACGCGCACTGCTGGAAGTAGACGAAACCGGTAGACAGTCGTACAGAAAACTGGCCATTTTCCCGGCATTGCCCGGAGACAATATGGTGCTTGGCCTGCTCGACGACAGCACCATGGCTCTTTTCGATAAAAATCGGCTGGAAGCTGTATTGCGCGAAAAATCATATTTCAGCCAAAGCGATTAGCCGGCGTAGTCCCTGCCTACCCTGCATTGCCGGTCACTTCCGTCCATTTTTTAGTGCTATATTCACCCGGATAAATCAAGGATATTTTTTGTGAAATTGAAGATCACTACTCCCCGCCTTCTTTTCATTGCCGTAGTACTTGTGTTGATATTGGCCGTACTGCTGCTCAGCGAACCGGCAGACAAAAAAGTATTGGTCATCGACGACATCGAAGCGGAAAGCCCGCAGGACATCATCATGCTGTCAGACTCCCTGGTGATACCCGCGGTATACAGTCAGGTGGGCTTTCTGAAAAGTATGGAGATGGAAAAGCGCAAAGAGATGTTTGTGGCTGTGGTACTGCCATCGGTATTGGTGGCCAAGCACCGGCTCATGAAGGAAAGGCAGCAGGTGCGTACGCTACAAAAAAAGACAGAGCAACAGGCGGCCTGGAGCCAGGCCGACAGTGCATTCATTCGGCAGAAATACACACAGTATCGCGCCGAAAGCACAGAAGAACTCTTGCTGAAGATGGCCCCCCACCCCAACAGCCTGGTGATAGCCCAGGCAGCGCTGGAAAGCGGCTGGGGCACCTCGCGCTTTTTTACGGAGGCCAACAATATTTTTGGTGTCTGGTCTTTCAACCGCAGCGAACCGCGCATTGCAGCTTCGCAATCCCGAAATGGCAAGGTCATATATCTGCGCAAGTATGAAAACATTATGGAATCGGTGGAGGACTATTTTCACATATTGGCCCGGGGCCATGCCTATACGGAGTTCCGGGCTGCACGCGCCGAAAGCGATAATGTGTATGAACTGATATGGTATCTGAAAAACTACTCCGAAAAAAGAAACCAATATGTGATCATGCTGCGCAACGTGATCGTGGCCAACAACCTGACCCGGTACGACAGCTACCGCCTGCACCCGGACTATTTTGTATACCAGCGCGAGATCGATGAAAACTGATGAAAATGTCTATTAAATTAAGTTTGTGTTGCCTTCCCATCTTAGCGCTGGCGACATTGTGCGTACCTAAAAGCGACGGCAATACGGCATCTGTCGTGCAGCAAGTGACTATGGAAGAAGCGCCATACAAAGAGGTGGTATGCTTTGTCTATCATCGATTTGGCGACAGCCGCTTCCCCTCTACCAACATCAGTCTGGACACCTTTCGGGCGCATTTGCAGTATCTGAAAGATCAGCAATTTGCTGTACTCACACTGGGCGAAGCCATAGACTACATGCGCTCAGCCGATGCCGCCAAAGATCAGCGCGTGGCAGTAATCACAGTGGATGATGGCTACAAAACCTTTCTAACCGGTGCCATGCCCATACTCAGGGAGTTTGGATATCCGGCCACAGTTTTTGTGAATACAGAGACGGTGGGCGGGGCCGATTACCTCGACTGGGAAGAGATTAAAAGCCTTCGTGCAGCAGGCATAGAAATGGGCAACCATTCACACTCCCATGCCTATTTTCTGAATGAATCCGAAAGCAGCCGACAGGCCACCTTCAAAGACGACGTAGCACTGGCACAGCAATTATTCGAAAAGCACCTGCACTTTCGCCCCGAGCTCTTTGCCTACCCCTATGGCGAATACGACCAGTCCATGGTGGAAGCGACCAAAGCGATGGGCTTCAAAGCAGCCGTGGCCCAAAATTCGGGCGTAATGCACAACCGGATGAACATGCACAGGCTGCCTCGCTTTCCTATGGCATCGTCATTTGCTACGCTGGAGGGTTTTCGTGAAAAAGCGAAAATGCATGCCATGCCAGTGTCTGACGTAAAACCCGCCAATAGCGTAGTTCAAGATGCCAACCCGCCACTATTGCATTTCACCGTAACTGACGACGACATCAATCTGAACGCTGTGCAGTGTTTCGTGCAAGGCGGCGAGTGCGTCATTGAAGTAGATCAATCGACCAAAACCATCAGGGCCAGAGCAAAAGCACCACTAAAGGCCAGGCGTACACTCTACACCATTACCGCACCGTCTACATCGGGTGGGGAGTGGTATTGGTACAGCCATCTGTGGGTGCAGCCGCAGGTAGCGGAATAATCCCTGCAAAAATTGATATCTTTCAGAATTGCAAAAGCCCAGCATTTTCTATGTCTGCACACGCTGAATACAAAACAATAGTAGAAAGTACTTTTCAACCTTTGGTACAGGAGCACCTGGGCCTGCTGCTGCATATCCGCTTCGACAACCTGAGCAGTACGATACACGCACTGGCCGACATTCAGGAAAAAGCTGCGGCTCAGATGTCGAAAGTAAAAGATGCCGAGCGCGACAAAGCGCTGGTAGCCTACAAGGACAGCGCATACCGCCTGCTCGGCGCGATGCACCCATCACCAGAGTCGTACCTGGCAGCCGGAATGACTGACTACCGGGCCGCCCTTCACGCAATGATCGCTGCACAACCCACCCGCGTGGTGGCGGAGCAAAGCCGCGACCGGTTTCGCATGCTGCCAACAGATCAATGGTGGGTCTCCTTACTAAAGGGTATAAAGCAATTTTTTTTCTGGTGTTCTCGCCTCCCCCATCACACCGGCAATCTGTTCCGCAAGATCAGGCGCAAGCCACCAAAACCGCTTCGCTACTGGTCGCACCGCATTCCTTTGCAGCGGCTGCTTACCTCCGTTTTCGAAGTGGAGTTGACAGCCCAACTCATCCCCCTGCTCGATGCAGCTTCAGAAAAATACAGTAAGCTTTGTGCGGAGGTACTTCAACACGACCGCGACTACTATAGCGCGTTGTCCGAAAATGCCATACGAGACAAATTGAATGTACCTGCCATAGAAAATGAAATGAATCAGCAGCGTGCCGCTTACCAGCAGGGCGTGCAGCACATTGTCGCTGAGGCATTGGCCAACTTCCACCGCAAAATGGCTGTGGCAGGCACGGTAGAATACTCAGCATGGAAGGTGCACCCCTGGCCGCTCAGGCAGCGCGCCAACAGCCAAAAACGCCAGACAGACAAGCTCACGCAGGGATGGGGCAACACGCTCTTTGCCCTGTACGACGACTGGCGGCTCGACCAGGAACTGGGCCTGATAGAAAAACGAACGGAAATAGAGAAGAAAAATACCGGAAGAATATTGGCGCAGCGGCTTAGTGCACAAGACGAGAAGCTGGAAGAAATCAGCCGGCTGATTGCCACAGTAAAAGAAAATCTGTCGGCCGAGATGTCGGCGGATGAATTGAAGAAAACCCTGGTGCAGCAAAAATATTCTGCCTTCAAAAAACTGGACCAAACGCTGCTGCCCGATGCGGTAGAGTTTCTGATAGAGCAGAATTTCCCGGCACTTTTCAACCGGATAGAAGTGCAGGCGAGTGCCTTTGCGCAAGATGTGGCACAGAAACGATGGCTCACGCGCCACACCACCTACGACCGGCCCATCAGAAACTCCGAACTGCATGCATTTTCCCCCTATGAGTTGATCAGCTTCGAATCCATACCCAGGCTGCACGATGGCCTGGCGGCGCTGAAAACAGCCGGATTGCACTTTGTAGAAAAGGTACGCAGTGAGGTAGATTCGATAGATAATATTGTAGAGTTCAACCTGGACTCTGCCATACAGGTGCTGGAGCAAAATGTAAAGCCAAAAGAAGAAGCCCAGCAACTGGCTGTAGATGGCCTGGAACGCGCCCATCAGAAAGCCCAGGATATACGCCAATACCTGCAAGATTTTGAGTTGGCCGCACGGGAGAAACTGGACAAGGCAGTCGCGCAGTTTCAGCAATCGGCCATAGCACTCATGAACAATGAGAATGCGCTCAATATGCGCCTGCGCGTCACCAAGGCCAAAACCTTTCAAAAGACAGAATTGCTTTGGCAAAGGGCTTTAAACATGCTCCGGGCTGGCCGGCAATCTGCTGCTCGGCGGTCGGCTTTATGGAAGAAGTATGCAGGCATTTATCTAAAACCCCTGCAACGCCAGGTGGGCCTGCAAAAAGGTGCCGCCACCGTAGATACCGCCATCTCAGACTTTCTGGCCGACTCGCAGCACATCGTAGACCGCCTGCCCATCGTGTACCAGCGGCTGTACAGAATAGCTCCTCTGGATGAAGCGGGGCTTTTTGTAGGCCGTACCATCGAGACCAAAGCACTGAAAAAAGCTCTGGCCAGCTGGAGCGACGGGCGCTTTTCTCCAATCGTGATCATCGGCGAGCGCTGGTCTGGCATCACCACCCTCATCAACAATTTTTTGCGGCAGGAACTCTCCGGGGAAAAGGTGATTTACTTCAAACCCGGCAGAATGCTCAATGGCCGGCAAGACTTCTTTCTTTTTTGGGAAGAAACCCTGAACCTGCCAGCACTGAAAGACACTGCCACGCTCATAAACCACCTCAATGCTGATGACAAAAAGCAGATCATAGTGGTAGAACATCTTCAAAATTTGTACACCAGAAGTATACACGGTTTTGAGGGTTTAAAGCTGCTGTTTGAAGTGATCAGCGGTACGTACAAACAGAATTTCTGGATATGTGCCTGCACACTTTACGCCTGGGACTACCTCGACAAAACCATAGAGATTGGTGGCTATTTTGGCTATGTAAGCCGGCTAAAGCCGCTCACCAATGAAGAGATAAAAGACGTGGTGATCAGGCGCAACAACATCAGCGGCTACAGGCTCACTTTCGAAGCTTCGGCTAAGGACAAGGGCAGCCGAAAGTTTCAGCGACTGAGCGCTGAGGAAAAGCAGCAATTTCTGAAAGAAGAATTTTTCAAGGAAATAAACGCCTTCGCCAGGGGTAACGTGTCGCTGGCATTGATGTACTGGCTGCTTTCCATCAAGTCGATTGGAGAAGAAGGCATCGTCATCCGCAAGTTTAAAAGCCCCGATTTTTCGTTTATGTCCAACCTGTCGCAGCAGAAGGTCTTCCTACTGCATATGTTGCTGCTGCACGATGGCTTGGGAGCAGACATGATCAGCGGCCTGAGCCACGTGCCCACAGCCGAGACCAACCTGCTGCTGATGGTGATGCAAGATGACGGCATACTGGTAAAAAAAGATGACCTGTACCTGATCAACCCACTGCTGTACCGATCTGCGATCAATCTGCTCACCGCCAAAAACTTAATCCATTGATGATGAAGCGCTTTTTATCACTTCTTGCCCTCCTGCTCATGGTGCCGATGTTCGTCACAGCCCAGCAGGCCGGTGAAAATGCTGACAGTATAATCGCCCCTCCAGACACGCTGCGTACGGTGCTGCTGGTGCAGGATACCGCCGTAGCTGCGACCGACACGGCCATAGCCGACAAAAAGACGCTAGATCGGCTGACGGAATTGCCGTACGCTTTTCTGAATACCAGCAATTTCATTTGGGCCATTCTGGTGCTGGTGGTCACCTATTTTGTGATTCGCCTGCTGGAGCGCCTGCTGAGCATGATCGCCGAAAAGAGTGCCCGGCACCGCATCACCATCAAAGGATTGATACCACTGGTGCGTATACTGGGCTGGTGTGGTGCCTTGCTCTTTGTGATCATGGGCATCTTCCAGCCCTCCTTTGCCACGCTCATTGCTTTCTCTGCATCCATCGGTGTGGCGGTAGGTTTTGCTTCGCAAGACATACTGAAGAATATTTTTGGTGGCATCGTCATCATCTTTGACCAGCCCTTCAAAGTGGGTGATAAAATTGAAATAGGCAGCTACTATGGCGAAGTGGTGGAAATAGGGCTCAGGTCCACGCGGCTGGTAACCCCCGACGACTCGCTGGTGACGGTGCCCAACGGGGAATTGATGAATCAGTCGGTCTCCAACGCCAACGCCGGTGAACCCAACTGCCAGGTGGTGGCCGAGTTTTTTCTACCCATCGATATAGACACAGAGCGCGTGCGGCACATTGCCATTCAGGCTGCCCAGGTGTCTCGATTTGTGTATCTGAACAAGCCGGTGGTGGTGCTCTTTTTTCAGGAAATAAAAGAGCGCAAAAGCTTCCTCAAGATGCGCCTCAAAGCCTATGTGCTCGATATTCGCTTCGAATTTGCCTTCAAAAGCGACATGACAGAGCGCGTGCTGCGTGCCCTGCTGGACGAGGGAATATTGTCAGGGGATGAAGGAAGGTAGCTCAAAGGTAATAGTAGACTGGTAGATTAGTAGACTGGTGAATTGGTCAATTAAAGCTGAAAGAACGCGAGGTTAGAAATCCTAAAAAAATTCAGGGCAGGCAAGTTCAGCATGACCCGCGGAGAGAGGAGGTATGGATTGAAAATTCCGCCTGCCTTGGTGTGTGTCCTCACGCACCTACTTCCAACATCCCTAGATTTGTGTGGTATATACGGAACCGTGTGAAGCTATGGTGATTTTTGAAATGTCCTGTGTGCAACAGGCCATGGAATAGATTGGCATTTGCTTTTATATGGTCCGACTATGTTTGATCTGGAGTTTTCCACCGGCCATGGAATGGTGGAAAACGCAACAGCCTTCACCCCTTCTCCAGTCTACTAACATATTAATCCAGCGATCTAACTACCCTTCAATACCGGTCCGACTATCGTCTGACCTAGTTTCAGCTTTTGCTTTTCGCTTTCAGCTTTCAGCTTTCAGCTATTCTACCAGTCTACCAGTCTACGAGTTTACCAGTCTACGATTCTTTCAGCTATATCTTATTCGGTATGGTCAGAGTAAAAGTAGTGCCTACGTTGAGCTTGCTTTTCACTTTCACCTGTCCGCCGAGTTTGGTGATGGCCTGGTGCACGATGTACAGGCCGATGCCGGAGCCCTCCACCTTTTCGTTGGCCCGGTAAAACATCTGAAAAATCTTGTCGATATACTCCTTTTTGATGCCGATGCCGTTGTCTTCCACGATAATTACACATTCAGTGTCCGTAGTTTCCAAGGATACCTTGATGAAGCTCCGGTTGCGTTCGGGGCAGCTGTACAGAATTGCATTGGCCACCAGGTTGCGCATGATTTCATCGAGCCGTGTTTCGTCGCTATGCAGTGGCTTGCCGACTATTTTTATTTTGCGCTCTATGATGTTGAAATTCACATGTGCCGACATGCGCGAAAAAGACCGTTCTACCAGCGCACGCACATCCACTGGCGCTATGGTGATTTCCGTGTTCAGGTTTTTGGAGTGGCTGAGAATGTCGCGAATGAAGCCGTCCAGTTTGTTCACACGGCTCTCGATCATGCCGATGTAGTTGTCCAGCACATCTTTGTCTTTTTCCAGCCTCAGCAGGTTGATGAGGCCTTTGATGGTGAGCAGCGGCGAGCGCAGATCGTGCGATACTTTATACATAAAGTTGTTCAGCTCCATGTTGCGCACCAGCAACTCCCCTTCTGCTGCCTTGCGGTCAGAGATATCCACAATCTGACAGAGAAACTGGTTGGAGTACCTGCCCACGGGGTCGAGGCTTACCAGTTGGAGAATAACATGGTGCTCAGAGCCGTCGGCCTTCAGCAGTATTTCTTCTGAAAAATATGCGTCTTCTTTACCTTCAAAAACTGGCGCCATACGTGCCCACACTACCTTTTTATTGTTTTGTGGCCAAAGGTCGCAGAGGTTTACTTCTTTGAGTTCGCGCAGGCGGTATCCGAGCCCTTGAGAGAGTGCCGCATTGATCTCTTCGAAGTT
>CAZQVB010000006.1:44804-86996 GCA_964596645.1 uncultured Roseivirgaceae bacterium | reverse complement strand
CTTCCTTATCGATGATGGCCATGCCAATGGGTGCCTCGTAAAAGAGCTGCCTGAACCGGGCGCCGCTGAGCTGTATTTCTTCCTGAGCAAGCCGGAATGTGGTGATATCGCGGGAAACGCCTATGGTGCCGATCACATTTTTGTCGGAGTCATACAGCGGCATTTTGTTGGTGTGAACCCATATTTCATTGCTGCCCCATTGCTCCTTTCGTTCCAGGCCCACCAGCGACCTCTTGTTTTTTAATATGCGCTTTTCCTCAGCCGCGGTGAGCTTGTACTGTGCTTGGCCAAAAAGCTCAAGATCTGTTTTACCCAGCAGCTTCTCCATCTTTTCTCCATACTTACGGGCAAAGGCCTTATTTACTTTGATATACCGGTGTTGGGTATCTTTGAAAAAGGTCATGTCCGGGGTCGATACCATCAGCATTTCTATCAGCTCGCGCTCGCGATGAAGCGCCTTATCGGCTTTGATACGGTCGCCTACATCGCGTGCGAAAATTTGTATGGCCGCGGATCCCTGCAACATTATAGGCGTACAGTTGATTTCGACATGCGTGGTGCAGCCATCGAGCCGCACAAACTGGGCATAGATCAATGCGTCATTTTGCTGGTGGCGCAGGGTATTTTTAAAGCTCGATCGCAGTTCGTTGTGATATTTCAGCTTTATAAAATCAAACACAGGCCGCCCCATCACTTCGTGGCGCTCGGTGGCACCCATCATCTTCACAAAGACGTCGTTGCAATAGGTAATTTCGTTGTCCTGAATGATGAATATCCCTTCCGGCGAATACTCGATGAGGCTGCGATACAGTTCCTGGCTTTCTCTGAGGGCAGTTTCCGCAGTGCGTATGTCAGTGATATCGCGCAGTATGGACACGAAATTTTTCGGATTGCCTGCCGCGTCGCTCACCATGGCGGTGCGCACCTCAGCCCATATTACCTTATCATCTACCACCAGCTGCAATTCTTCCAACATAAAATCCTGCCCGTCTACCAGGTTTTGCAGATTGTTGTTGATGGTGTCGTGGTGGTCGGTGTGTATATATTGAAAAAGGTTCGTGCCAACAAAATCATTGGCTGTCTTGCCGGGCACTATCTTTTCTATCTGCGGCGAGATGTATTCGATTTGCCACAGCATATTGTTGATGGTGATCACGTCGGGCACAGCTTCTACCAGCTTCCTGTACTGCGCTTCAGAATCGCGCAGGTCCTGCTCAGCTTTTTTGCGATCGGTGATATCACTTACGGTCATCAGCAGTTGCTTTGGCCTGCCATCGGGCGTAGTGCTGATCACGTTGTAACGACCACGCAGCCACAGCCAGTCGTTGGAGGGTGTACGAAACCGGTATTCGATGCTGTGAAGCGAAGAGATGTGTTGGCCGCTCATGAAGTATTCGCGCTGAGCAGCGAGCACCGGCATGTCTTCCGGGTGCACAAAAGACAGGTAGATGCTATTTTTAAAAACAGCTTCGAATGAATGGCCAAAAAAATCGGGGCTGTTGCTAAAAAGCAGCTTATTTTCCAATGCGTCGAAATGCGCAACGAAATCAGGTGAACCTTGCAGTGTTTTGCGCAGCAGTTCTTCCGAGGTCTTCAGCGCCTGCTCTACGGTCTTCCTGGCTGTGATGTTGTCCACCACCGTGATGGCGACTTTATTGCCAAAGGGGTCGGTGATCTGGTTGGAGTGTATCATTGCGTGCATTACGCTGCCGTCTTTGCACACAATATCTATTTCTTCATTGAGCAGCTTTTTGTTTGTTCTATACTTCGGCAGCAGCGTGCTGTAGGTATACTCCTTTGACTCCTGCGTCATAAAGTGCTTGATCTTATGGCCGACCACCTCCGACTTGTCGTATCCGGTGGTGGTGAGCCAGCGCTGGTTGACGTTGGTTACGACCAGTTGCTCATCAATAGAGTAGATCATGACAGGAGCCTCTTCGAAGAGTTGCCTAAACCAAGATTCATTTTGCCTGGCGAGCACCTCTTGACGGCGCTGCTGAGAAATATCAATACCGGTGAGCGATACGTAGTCGATGGTGCCATCTTTGCCGCTCACCGGCAAAAAGGAAAGTTTTAGCCAAATAGAAGTTTGTTCCGCACGCCCAATCTTATGCTCAAAGCTTACGTACTCTCCCTGCAGACTCCGGGAAAAACAGCTTTGTAGAAAGTCAATATTGGCATTGGGTGGGTATAATGATTGTATGTTGGTCCCTTTGATGGTGCCGGTGTGGCCTGAATAGCGCTTGGCATAAGTGCCGGCCAATGCATTGTTTTCAATGACCACACCCTGCCTGTCGAACAAAAAATAGAAGTAGTCGGAACCGTTGAATATACTTTTTACAAAAACTTTATTGCTCTCCAATGCGCGTTCGGCTTTGCGCTGCAGCGTGATGTCTTCCAGATAACCTTCGAAATACATAATTTCGCCGGCTTCCGATCGTACGGCGAGGGCAAATACGCGGCCGATAAATACCGAACCGTCCTTGCGCTTAAAATCCCCTTCCAGCGTATGCGACACATCCCCGTCGCTCATCATCTGATTGAGTAGTTGCGTACGCTGCTGCGGGTGGAGGTATAGGTCGGTGGCTATATTTTTCACTGATTTGATTAAATCAGCTCCGGATTGATAGCCAAAAAAAGAGGCGAGCTTGTCGTTGGCCATCAGCAGTTTGCCGTCGGCATCGGAGCGGTACACGCCCACGGGAAGTATGTCGATCACAGAATGATCTGCCGGACCACCGTCAAACCATGCATCTTTTTCATCAATTGCGTTCTTCTGAGACTTCCCATTTCCCATTCCCATATCCTAACTATCTGTTCTTTCACTCGGAATCAAAACCGTAATAGCCGATTTTGAATACGTTTAACCCCACCTTGGTAATACCCTTTTTAAATTCAAATGCGCATCTTCGATATACAGCAAATAAGTATAACTTTGCAAGTCAATTTTGAGCCTGCCAGCACTTGCGGCTTCTCAACATATTTTTAAATATTTTTTGATGATCATAACGGCATCTGATCGGTTAAAAATAACCGAAGAATATTATTTTTCGGTAAAATTACAAGAAGTAAAGAAACTGGCCTCCGAAGGAAAGGACATAATTAACATGGCCATCGGCAACCCGGATTTGCCACCGGCCCAGGCCGTACTGGAGGAGTTGCATTCTTCTTCGCAGCGCATCGAAAACAATGGCTACCAACACTACAGAAGCACTGCCGAACTCAGAAATGCCATAGCCGATTTCTACCATTCATGCTATCAGGTGCCCCTAAACCCAGAAACAGAGGTGCTGCCTCTGATCGGCAGCAAAGAAGGCATTACCCATATTTCCCTTACCTATCTCAATGCCGGCGACAAGGTGCTGGTCCCTGAGTTGGGGTATCCGGCCTATGCCGCCGTCACGAAAATGATTGGAGCACAGGCGCTTACTTTTCCTATGCTGGAGCACAACTGGCACCCCGATTTTGAGCGATTGGAGCAGATGGATCTGAGTGGGGTCAAGTTGATGTGGATCAACTACCCAAACATGCCCACTGGTGCACAGGCCACTACAGCGCTGTTTGATAAACTGGTGGCGTTTGCGCATAAGCACCAGATATTACTTTGCCATGACAATCCGTACAGCCTTATCCTCAACCGCGATAAGCCGATAAGCCTGCTTTCTGTGGATGGTGCGCGTGAAATAGCCCTTGAACTCAACTCGATGAGCAAGTCGTTCAACATGCCCGGCTGGCGCATCGGCTGGGTGGCAGGCCATAAAAATTACCTTGACCAGATCATCAAGATCAAGAGCAATGTGGATACCGGCATGTACAAGCCGCTGCAGTTGGCCGCTGCCAGGGCGCTACAGCTGCCGCAGGAGTGGCACGATCAGCGCAATGCCATTTATACATCGCGCAAAGAGGTGGTTCATCAATTTCTCGATAGGCTCGGCTGTACCTACGACCCACACCAGGTGGGCATGTTTGTGTGGGCCCAGCTGCCAGCACACATTTCCAGCTCGGCCGATCTTGTCGATACTTTATTATATGAACACGACATATTCGTAGCCCCGGGCTTTGTGTTTGGCCAGCGCGGCGAGCGATACATCCGGGCTTCACTCTGCATGCCAGAGGAGCGCATAGCACAGGCTCTGCAGCGCATTCATGGCATTGATCTTTAGCTTTTATAATATTGCACCAAGCCGCAGTGGTCATTTGCTTCCATAGCGACTGCCGTAAAATAACATGTAGAATCAATGAATATCTCTATTGTTGGGGTTGGCTTGCTCGGCGGATCGTTCGCATTGGGCATACAGGCAGAAGAAGAAGGCCATCATTTCATAGGTGTAGACACAAACCCAGTCCATACCGACAAGGCGTTGGAGATGGGCATCATCCATGAGGTCGCCTATTTTAATAAAGCCATAGCAAGTGCCGATCTGGTGGTGCTGGCCACACCGGTGAATGTCATCTTGCGTCAGCTACCCGAAACACTTGACCTGCTTCCCGACAGGGCTACGCTCATCGATCTTGGTTCTACCAAAGCGAGTTTTTGCCAGGCCGTAGCCGGCCATCCCAAGCGACACCATTATGTAGCGTGCCACCCGATTGCCGGCACGGAGAACTCCGGCCCCGAAGCTGCATTTCCCGGTCTGCTGCGTCATAAACAGCTCATCATTTGCGACAAAGACAAAAGCGACAGCTATGCCCTTGGTACTGTAGAGCGCTTTTTCAAACTGCTCGACATGCGCATCAGCTACATGACCGGCGAAGAGCACGACCGGCACATAGCCTACGTGTCGCACCTGAGCCATATCAGCTCTTTTGCGCTTGGCCTCACCGTGCTCGAGAAAGAAAAGGATGAGCGCAGTATTTTCGAAATGGCAGGCAGTGGATTTTCTTCTACCGTAAGGCTGGCGAAGAGCTCGCCGGATATGTGGGCACCGATATTCACTCAAAATGCCACCAATATCTCTAAAGCGCTCGATGCATACATCAAGCTGCTTCAGGATTTTAAAGAGATAATAGACCAGCAATCGGAAGACCGGAGCTATGCCCTGATGGAAAAAGCCAATGGCATAAGGCGTGTACTGATGGGACTGGAGAAATAAACCGGCGTAGGCCATGCCATAAGCAGCAACGTGATGCGCATTGCCTGAAGTCGGCATGGCTTGAAGTAAAACACTTAAAAACTGACTATGAAAAAGCTGTTATTGGCCGTGGCGGTGTTTTTTGCCGCTGTGTACTTTGGCTGGAAAATTCTGCTGAGCGTAGTGCAAGAGCACAAAACAAGTGAAACCAAGACCATAGAGACGGAAGAAGAGGCCATAACGGCCAGCGCGCAATATCCAGGCTACTGGCACTACCGCGGGGAAGACATATTGCTGCTCGGCGGCTCCAGCGAAGACAATCTCTTTCAAGCGCCAAACCTGGAAGCCGAACTAGACCTTTTGCAGCACGCGGGTGGCAACTATGTGCGCAACACCATGTCCAGCAGGGATAGCCTGAATGAGTGGCCCTTTGCACAGCAGCCCGATGGCCAATATGACCTCGATCGGTGGAATGAAGTGTACTGGGCGCGGTTGGATAATTTTCTTCAGCAAACGGCCCGCCGCCACATTGTGGTACAACTGGAGGTTTGGGCCACGTTCGACTTTTACCGGGAACCCTGGGATGCCAACCCCTTCAACCCCAAAAACAACATCAACTACTCAGCCGGCCGGGTGCACCTGCCCGAGCAGGTGACCTCACACCCTGTGCAGACAGAAAACAACTTCTTTCGATCTGTGCCTTCGCTTGAAAGCAACCTGAAGCTGCTCGAATACCAGCAAAAATTTGTGGATCAGCTGCTGCGCTACACCTTGCCACACAACCATGTACTCTACTGCATGGACAACGAAACTTCTGTTTCGGCAGAATGGGGCAAGTTCTGGTCTGAATACATTCAGAAAAAAGCCCGGGAAAATAATAAGCAAGTACATACCACCGAGATGTGGGACCCCTGGGATTTGAATCATGTGGTACACCGGGAAACACTGGACCACCCCGAACTTTATTCTTTTGTTGACATTTCGCAAAACAACCACAACAGCGGCGACAGCCATTGGAAAAATGGCATTGCACAGATGGACAGATTGAAAAAGATCGATGCTTTTCGGCCTGTGAACAACGTAAAGGTGTACGGCCGCGACGGCGGAAAGCATCACTCCACACGCAATGGCATAGAGTGCTTCGTGCGCAACGTATTGATGGGCTGTGCCAGCACGCGCTTTCACCGGCCTACTTCGGGGCTTGGCCTCAGCGATACAGCACAAAGCGTGATAAAAAGTATGCGCAGCCTGGCAGAAAAAACACGCTTTGTGAACGGCCGCCCCGACAATACTATTCTAGGAGATCGACAAGAAAATGAAGCTTTCTGCCGTGTGTCAGACGATGCCTACATCATCTACTTTACTAACGGCGGAGAAGTGACCTTACGGCCGGATGATCTGCGGGCGGGCACCACCATACAATGGCTGGATATTCTAAACACCACATGGACTGAGCCTGTTAGTACCCCAACGGGCGATCCTCTTGCGATCGCCTCTCCCGCGGACGGGCACTGGATCTGCCTGATCCGGAAATAATGATCAATACCAGAGAACATAAAACCCACACCAACACTATGCAATCGCAACAAAGCACATTCAACGAGCAGGATCTGGAACAAATCAGACAGCGCGGATCCGACCCGGCTGCGGTACAGCAGCAGATCGACAATTTTAAAAATGGTTTTCCTGCGCTTACACTTAAAAAAGCCGCTACACCCGGCGATGGCGTACAGGCGGTGGAGCCAGAGCGTCAGCGGGAGCTCATTACCCGGTATGAGGCGTCGTCGAAAACCCTCACCATCTGCAAATTTGTGCCTGCCTCCGGCGCCGCCAGCCGCATGTTCAAAGACCTCTACTCCTACCTGGATGGCGGGCTGATGAACCAGGCCACGGAGAAATTTATTGCCAACCTGGAGCGTTTCGCCTTTTATGAAGACCTCAAAGCCGCCATGGCAGCCGATGATCATAAGCTTCAGCCATTTCTGGAGACTGGCGAATACCGCATCATCATCGATTATTTTCTCAATGACCATGGTCTTGGTTATGGCGAGTTGCCTAAAGGTCTTTTAAAGTTTCACCGATATGATGAAGGTGCACGTACGCCCGTAGAAGAGCACCTCACCGAAGGCGCTCACTATGCCGTATCGTCTGGCAATGTGGTGCACATACACTTCACAGTATCCAAAGAGCATCGCCAGCGCTTTGAAGAACATGTGGACGAAGTGAAACAAAAATACGAGGAAAAATATGGGGTTCGTTTTGTACTGAGCTTCAGCGAGCAAAAACCACACACCGACACCATTGCCGTTACCATGAGCAACGAGCCTTTTCGCAATGACGACGGCACTTTGCTCTTTCGGCCGGCAGGCCATGGTGCCCTTCTGGAAAACCTGAACGACATAGAGGCCGACCTCATCTTCATCAAAAACATAGACAACGTGGTGCCCGACAAGCTGAAAGGTGACACCTACACCTACAAAAAACTACTGGGTGGCATGGTGCTGGAGGTGCAAAAAAGAATTTTTGAATTTCAGCAGTGGCTGGATGGCAACACCACCAAAGAGCAACTGGACAGAATAGAGCAGTTCTACACCGGATTCATGATGCTGCAAAACATTCCGGAGTTCAACGACGACGATGCGCGCAAGGAGTTTTACACCAAAAAATGTTTTAGGCCAGTGCGCGCCACAGGCATTGTGATCAATGAAGGTGAGCCGGGTGGCGGGCCTTTTTTCGCAGAGAATCCCGATGGTACCGTCTCCATACAGATTGCCGAGACGGCGCAAATCGATCACGACAATGAGGAGCAGGCTGCCATAGCCCAATCCTCCACACACTTCAGCCCTACAGACCTGGTGTGCGCCGTAAAGGACTACCGGGGACGCAAGTACGACCTTCGAAAATACACCGATCCTAAAACTGGCTTTATTTCGACTAAAAGTAAAGATGGACGCGAGCTAAAGGCCCAAGAGCTGCCTGGCTTGTGGAATGGCTCCATGTCCGACTGGAATACGGTATTCGTAGAAGTTCCGACCACTACTTTCAATCCTGTGAAGGTGATCAATGATCTTCTTAGAGATCAGCATCAGTAAGGCGCTGTAGTGCGGGTGGATGCCTTAGAAGTAAAGCGGGCCGGGGCACATTCGGTGCTTGCGTGGTGCATTGAAGTTGATGCGGTATTGAAGCATCAGCTCATGCGTACCATTAGTATAGGGCGAAAGCTTGGAGATAATCCAATCGTAGGCGTATGAAAATTTCACATATTCATTCAACTGAAGGCCAAGAATACCAATGGCACTGTCTCCCTGCCGGTATGATATTCCTATGTCTATGATTTCATTGTAGTATAGATTGGCGTTCAGGTCTACTGCTACCGGCATGTTGTCTTCGAGCCGCAGCAAAAACGATGGTTTAAATTTCAGCACATCATTGATGTCCAGCACTACACCGCCGGTGAAGTAATAGTTTCGTGAATGGCGCACATCAGAAAATAATATGTCGTCGGTGAGCCTCTTCCGGTTGGTAAGCAGGTATGGCACAGACAGGCCCAGGTAGTAATTCTGGTTGAAATAAAAGAGACCCGTTCCAAAATTGGGAAATAGCTGGCTCTCACCGCCTGAGAACAGCCGGTCATCTTGTTGGTCTGGCGGCAGGTCCAGCTTGGTCCAGTCGGACTGCAAATAGTCGACTCCGCCCTGCAGGCCCATCGAGAATTTCGCTCCATTCCTGAACTGAATATAATAAGCATAGCTGGCATAGGCCGAGGTATTGCTGTGTACACCGATGCGGTCGCTTGATATCATCATGCCCATGCCTATGGGTTTGCCTTTCACACCCGTTTGTGCCGTAAAGGTGCTCAGCGTGGGAGAGCCGGGCACATTCACCCATTGGTCGCGGTACATGCCGGTGAAGGTAGTATACTCGTGCCTGCCGGCATAGGCCGGGTTGAGCACCAGGCCGCTGAACATGTATTGAGAAAGCACCGGCTTTTGCTGTGCCTGTACGTCGGCCCATGCAGCTATTGTGATGAGTACAGCGAAGGTGTATTTATGAAGGTTCATGTCAACGGTTCAGTTCTAGGTATCCTACTTTTGCTTTCGAGCCATCGCCTTTGTCCACTACATAAAAGTAAGTGCCTATAGGCAGCTGGGTGCCAAGGTTGATGCCACCCCTATTGGCTATGCCATGGAAGCGCCGTGCAGGATCGTTCATGTCGTAGTTGTCCATTTCGTACACCATCTGGCCCGCGCGGTTAAATATTTTCACATTGTTGTTTGCAAACATTTCAAGACAGAGTATGTGGAAGAAATCATTCTTACCGTCATTGTTGTCGGACACGCCATTGTAAATGAGCACATCGGCATTGACCGTAGTCGTGGTTTCGGTGAAGCAACCATCCGATCCTTCCACCAGTACATCATAGTTGCCAAATGGCAGCATATTTACAAACTCACCCTGTGCTTCAAATCCATTGTCGCCATACCAGTACACTTTGTAAGCTATGGCCGGATCAGCCACATACACTTCTGCCGTACCCGTAGGATCCTGACAGTTGGACGGTGTGGTGGTGATCTTGATCTCCGGGAAATAGCGCTCGTTGGCCAGGGAAAATGGCGTAGGCTCCGAGAAGCAACCCGTCTTACGGCTTTGCGCCGTCACAAAGTAGTCGCCTTCATCCATATCGTATACTTTGTAGTCGATCACCACATTGGGCAGCGGATCGCCATTGTCGGCGTAGTAGTAGAAGAACCTGTAGTCGGTCACGTTGCCATTGATCGATGCGGTAGATATGCCGTCGGGGGCTACACAACTGGTGCGGTCAGACAGAATCTCCACATCGGGTGCGGGCACCAGTTCAGGACTGAAAGATGGCTTTACCTGGGCGGAATCCGTACAGCCGGTAGATATATTGCGCACGATGAGCGTATAAGTCTCATTGCCAAGCTCTGTGGGCGCCGGCCCTGTAGCATGAACAAGACCGCCCTCGTTGTACCAATCGAAGAGGTAACCCGTGGTTTTTCCATCGGCATTGGCCAGGTAGGCACCATTTGGCCGAAGTGCGTCACAGTTGGTCACCGGGCTCAGCTCTTGCAAACCAATGACCGGTTGAGTGGTGGATTCAGCCACCAGTATAGCCACCAGTTGTGAGCGACAGGTAGGCACGTCTTTGTCTACAGCTTGAACGGTATAAATACCATCCTTGATATCTTCCCACGACTGCCCCTGATGATCGGGTGTGGCCTTCAGTTCCGTTCCTTCATACCAGTTGAAATCGTAATAAGTATCCTGGAACATGTCGAAATTGGAGTTGATGACAAAGGCAGATGTATTGCCATTGGCCATAGTCGGGTCGCAATTGGTGACCGGAGACGAGGAGGCGGTGAGCACGGGTATTTTCACCGCGTCGGCTACGGGGAATGCTTTTTCGCGCACACATCCTGTGATGCTGTTGGTCACCTGCACCGTGTAGCTGCCGACGGGTAAGCCGGTGAGCTGATTGCGCAGGCTATCGGAGTAGTCCGTGCCATTGGCAGCCGCCCAGATGTAGGTATAGGTGGCCGGCAAGCCTGTATTTTCTTCATATACATTCACCGCAACTGCACCATTTACGCTGGTGGCCGGGTCACAGCTTGTCTGATCCCTGGAGTTGTTGTCATCATACACGATCACCGGGAAGAACAGGCTGTCTTCAACCATGATCTGCAGCGGTTCCGACGGCAACATCCAGTGGTTGTATACCGCCACTACGTAGTAGGTGCCGGCGGAGAGATCGGGATAGGTGGTGATGCCGGAAGTACCAACAAATGAGTTGTCGGGATTGGCTGCGTCATACGTATCGTTATGCCAATGGAACGTATAGGCAGCCATATCGAACTGATTGGGTGGAAGCACATCCGGCGCAGGTGCGTTGTCGAGCGCTATATCACTCAGTTCTATGCGGCCATCTGGTGGCAAACAAAGCGTTTGTGGGAATGACGCAGCCAAAAACTCTGGCCTGCGCCGCTCAAAAGGCACAAGGCCCGAAATACTTTTTTCGCACATGGTGGCTGTGTTCTGCACCAATATGGTGTAGTAGTCTGCGTCCAGCTCGGTTGCCCCATCGGTCGTACTCACTACCGGTCCGGCGGCTGCGGTGCCTTGGTACCAGTTGTAGGAATATGCACCTATACTGCCATCGGCCTCAGCAGCACTGGCCAGCAATTCGCCTGTCCAGGTGGCAGGGTCGGGATTGAGGCTGTACTGCGGCTGTATCAGCGTGCTGGCCACTACAGGTTTTGTGCTTGTATTCTGAATCTGCAACTGCTTTGGGCCAGTAAAGCAGTTGGTAAGCCTGTCGCGCACTTTGAAGTTGTACACACCCGCCGACATCGCACTGAATGGATCGGGCACTATTCCGGTGCCTGCAGGTGCAGGCGATATGGCATTCAACTGTGCATCGCTGAGCATCACTTCGTAGCGGGAAGAGAAATACGCCACACCGGAGGCAATAGCTGTACCGGCCGAATCGATTTCTACCACATGACCGGAGGCATTGGGGAAGCAGACGGTTTGATCGGTACCTGCTACGGTATTGATTTTGAAAGGAATAGTCTTTTTAGCCGCGTTGTAGGTCAATTGTGTTGTGCAAAACTGATCTGCCCCGTTTATATCTTCTACGGTAATGATGTATTGGCCTGCCGCCAGCGTGGTGGCATGATGTGCTCCTGCGCCTGTTGGAGTGTTTACACCAGGGTTATTGGCATATTCCCAGTCGAAGGAGAAGTTGGCCTGAATGGCATTGGCATCGGTACCTCCGAGCGCCCTGGCCTTTATTTCACCGGTTGGCGTACCGCCAAGGCAGGCATAGTCAGGTATGGTATCGAAAAGATTAATTATGGGCCTTTTGCTCACATCTTTGATGATCACCTGAGTAGGCGGACCAAAAGAGCAACCCGTCACCGCATTTTCTGCACGCACATAATAAGTGCCGGCGGGTATATCTGCCGCACCAAAAAAGCCAGTAGCCGGATTGAACGCAGCATAGGCGTTGGCTACATCATCGATGGGGTTAAGTGTAGAAGTGAACAGGCTGGCCCCATAAGAAATATAAGCAGGAGTTTCCTGGGCGAAGAGTGCACCATTTCTGTCTTCATCAATACGGTCAACCCGGATGGAGCCATTCGGACCACATATGGTTTGATCGATCTTGGAAAGCTGCGGTGTAAGTATATAAGCCGCAGAGCTGCCTTTAGTCACTGTGGCATTGCGCGCTGTAGCACAACCGTCATTTCTGCCGTCGCCATCGGTATCTGTCACCCGTACGTTATATACTTTATCTACCAGCGCACTGGCCACAGAGGTGGTTGGATTGTCTACCGTGGAGCCGGGCACATTGATGCCTGTCCAAGTCCACCCGAAGCTAGCGCCGCCTACATTGCTGCTGGCCGTAGCCGACAGCTGACCTGTAGGTGTGGGGCCGTTGCAGTTATAGTTGGCATTGTTCATCACCACGTTCAGCACCGGATTGCTCGCATCGTCGGCCACGTCGGCTTTCATCGGCTTGGTGATGCACTGAGTCGTTGATTTTTTGGCCGTGACGTAGTACGTGCCCGGCGCCAGCCCGCTCCATGCTGTGGCGCTATGCGGAGCAGTACTCAGCACATTGCCGCCTTCATCTGAAAGACGAAAATCTTCATAGCGCGATAGCGCATTGGAGAATCCGTCGATGGTGATGTCGCTCAGTGAGATGGCACCATTGTATGGTGAGCAGTTCATGTTGGGATTGATCACTGCATTGATCCGCTCATCTGTTTTCAGTTTTGGTACGTTGATGGATTTCTCAGCAACGCAGCCCAACCCGGCTCCACCAGATACGGTGAGCTGTACTGTATAGGTACCATTGGCCAAAGCGCCTATAGTGGCGGCTGTGCCGGCTGCCGGGTCATAAATGGCCGGACCTGTAGCGGAAGAGCCGGCGAACCAGGCGTAGTCGACTTGCGTAATGCCGTAGCCCATGTTGTTGTACGCTTCATCCAACACACCGGTGGGCGTACCGCCTGTGCACGAACTGTCGCTTACGACCAACTGCGGATTAAGGGTGATATCGAAATCAAGACCTATTTCTACCACTTTAGGATCTGAAAGGCAATTGGAAGGAAAATCTTCCTGCACCACCACGGTATACTTGCCCGGTGCAAAATCTGCCGGAAACACCACCGATCCACCGGGTGCTATCACGGGGTTGTCTATCCTTCTGTATGGCGTATCTGTAGCTTCGAAGGATGTGCCTTCATACACAATGAAGTTGTAGTCGTCGTAGAATAATGGGGCGGTAAAAGATGCTTCATCTACCATCACTTCCACATAGCCATTGCTTGGGGCGCACTGTGTTGCATCATGTGCTGTGGGCGTTTGTATAATGGGTTTGCCAGCGCTGGGCAAAAATATACTCGTGTCTTTCACACAACCCGTAAAACGGTCGGTTACCCGTATGCTGTAAAACTGCGATTCCAGCATATCTGCCTCGGAGGTCCAGCCATCAATGGTAGTCACTGTCGTCAGCGGGGTGCCGGCTGTTGATTTGCCATCGAACCATTCGAAGTCGAATCCCATTCCTCCTGGACTTTCATTTAAAACAGGTGTACTTACCTCCAGACGAATCTCACCGTCGGCCAGGGTGCATATCGAAGCAAAATCCAATAAAGTATTGAATTCTGTGCTGGGCGCTTGTTTTATGGTTATGCTCAGCGGATCGGAGACACAGAGTGAATAGTCGTCGCGCACAGTGGCTATCCAGGTGCCTTCCGGCAGATTAGTAAATACGACTGTTCCCGGATTCACGGCAGGATCGCTGGTGAGTGTAATTGGTCCCAGGCCAGCCACGGGATTATTCATTGTGAAAGTATAGGTGCGATTGCTGCTGAGATCGGGGGGCAGCAATTCTACAGTACCTACTGTCAGGCTTATCTCGCCATTGGCAGACAGGCAGGAAGTAAGGTCTTTGGTAAACAAGGTGTCGAGCAAAGGTTTGTTGCCTGGCACATCGTCTATGGTGATACGCTGTACGGCAGTGCAGGCATTGTCGGCGGTGAGCCGTACTGCATAATCATTGCCGGGCAAGCCGGTGGCCAGCGTGTCATCTTCTATAATGCTGGCGCTGCCTATGGTGGTTACCGGGCTGCCGCTTACGCTGCCAATAAACCACTCAACGGTGCTTACGGCATAGCTGCCGTCTGTAGCGGCCTCCACTATGCCCACAGGGTTGGCCAGGTCACATGTGATGTTGTCATAGCCGCTCAGTGTAAACAGCGGATCTACCGACTTATCTTTTATTTCAAATTCCACGGTATCTGATGGGCAATTGAAACCATTGTACACCACCAGTTTGTAATCGCCCGCCGGTATTACCGCTCCGCCGGGTGCATCGTCCAATATATTCACATCGCTGGTATAGTGTACCGATGAAAGAGCAGGCATGGCAAAGAGCTCATAAAAATAATCTCCGTTGTTGGGCACCGCACCATTTACGCCGGTCACCACAATGCCACTCATATAGGGTTCTGCGCAGCGGGTGGCATCGGTAATGGTCGGGAAATCGAGCGTTGGCTTTATGTTGATGTCCGTAATGATGGATATCACATCATTGGTGCAATACGTGGTTTTGTTGGTGATGCGCAGCGTGTACCGGTCTTCATTGAGCAGCGACACCAGCGAGCTGTCGGGCGTATTGGGGAAGGTGCCGGTCAGTTGGGTGCCTGTCGCTACAGATACTCCTCTGTACCAGTCGTAGGCATATTTGGCTTTGGTAAATCCCGGCTCGTTGGTCACGTTGGTCACCTCCAGGTTGCCATTGGGGTTCAGCACGTCACATGAGTTGTTGTCATTCACGGCAATGGCCGGTGTGGGCGTAATGGTATTGTCCGCTACATTCACTGGCACCGGGCCAGACACACAGGTAGATACGGTGTTGGTAACCGTAACGGTGTAGTCGCCGGGAGCCACGCCGAGAACGTCGGCAGCAGTTCCTGCACTGTTGCTGCCGTCATCGGCCCAGGCATATGCCAGGTTGCTGCCCACTGCTACGGCATGCAGTTCTCCATTTGGATTGGGTGCGCAATGCGTTGCGGGTACGGATGTCACCGCGCTGATCACCGGGTAATCCTGATCGATGTCGACTTGTGCAAAAAATGTATTGGTGCATTCTGTGCTCAGGTCGGTAAAGATGACCGCGTAGATGCCAGAGTCAAGTGCCGACACTGTGGCGGTATTGCCAACAGCTGTTCCATTGACGCTATCTTCAAACCACTGGTAGCCAAAGCTGCCGGCGTTGAGCGGTGTTGCCTCTACCTCGCCGGTGAATACCATCGGGTCGCAGGATGTTTGCGGACTGGTGCTGATATCGGCCATCGGCAGTACGGTGGCATCATCTACCGTGGCAAAAGCCGGTGCAGTGAGGCAGTGCGTGATGTTGTTGCGGGCGGTGATGGTATAGTCGCCTACACCGAGGTTTTGAAATACAGGTAAAGACTGATCGATGATCAGGCTGTCAACCAGCGCCGCATTGCCTCTGTACAGCTGATAGCTGAAGTCGGCCGGTACACCATCGATGGCGACAGTGATCTGCCCATTGGGTATGGCCGAACACGAAGTCACAGAGTCTACATCCAGGCCTGTTATATTGTTGAAAGTCAGAATCTCTACCAAAGATGTGTCCACCACGGTAGCGCAGGAGGTGGTGTCGTTGGTCACGATCAGCCGGTAGTTGCCTGCTGCCAGCCGGTCTACTGCAGGTCCGCCACTGTAGCCGGGTCTCGCGGGCGTCACATCATTGAAACCTTTGTACCAATTGAAGGAAAATCCTGTAGTGGTGGTGTCTGTACCGGAGACGGCCAGCGCATCAAATTCACCGGTATACTGCGTGGAATCGCAGGATATCTGGTCGGATACTTTATTGACCACTACACCCGGATAGCGCAGTTGGCTATCAATAAATACAGGCACACCCGACGATGGGCACAGCGAAGTATTGTTGGTAGCGCGCACCATATACCAACCTTCGGGCAGTGTATTGATCGTATCTCCAACGAAGTCTGGTGGGGCAGCCGTAATGACATTTCCTGCCCACCACTCGAAGGTATATCCGTTGGTAGAGTCACCCACATTGGCTTCTGCTATACCAGAGTTAGGATCAATACAGGAAATCACATCAGAGAGTACCGAAGCATCCACTGATGGCTCCACTACATCGCGCACTACTTCACCACTCACCAGTGTATCGCAGCCTGTTGCCAGTTCTGTGATCACTACAGAATATTCTCTTCCTACAAGGTTGTTGGCACGATAGCCTGTGCGTATTGGGCTGCCCACTTTGGGGCTTTCCCTGTAATACCATTCAAATAAATAGCCGAGGTTCAGAGAGTCTGTGCCATTGAAAACACCCGCTTCCAAAGCGCCATTGGGCGTGAGACTGGGATCGCAATAAGTGTAGGGAGCATTTTGCTTCACATATCCGCCTGTAGGCCTGGTGCCGGTGCTGTCGATGAGTACGGTAGTGGGTGTAGAGCGGCAACCAGAACCTGGCTCTATAGCCACGATGGTATAAGGACCAGGCCGAAGACCGGTAACAGTCTGACCGGTGAAGTCGGGCGTACCGCCTACCAGGTTGCCGGCGTACCAGTGATAATTGAAGCCGCCAATGGCAGCACCTTGGCCTTGCACCAGCACATTGTCCAGAAAATATCGCTCATCGCCGCCGGAGTTTTTCATGCGCACCACTACTTGTATGGTGCTGCCATTGAGGCCTTCTGCAGTGGGATGTGCCGATCCAAAGCCGCTTGTCAGTAGTCCTTTGTCAAAGGGCACCTCTGCACCTCCGTCCAGTTTGTAATACACATTCACGTAGTCGGGCGGATCTAAGCCACCTGTGCCACGCACATCTACCGACAAAGTGATGTTGGTGAACGCGGCGATGTCGATCACCTGCGACTCCCACACCACCTCGCATACGGAGCGGCGTATCATAAATTCTTCGTCCTGCACAAATATTTCACTGCTGGCATGGCAGCCACCGCTGTTGGTGATGCTCCAGGATGTAGTGTCGCTGTCGGATGTAGTTCCATTGGCCTTGTTGGAGAAATTTTCGAACCAAATGGTACCGGGAAAGGGGCTATTATTGACAATAGCCTGCGCTGAACCATTGCCCGGCATGCTGTCTACGCAGGCCACATGTGGCGACAATGCGGTGGCATCTACCGAAAATGGCAGACAGCCTACATTGATGTATACCCAGGCTGTATCGCACTTGGCGTAGCATTTTGTAGAGTTCACATCGCAGGTGACGTAGGCCAATGAGTCGTTGCCGGTGTAGTTGGCGTCCGGCGTGTAGCGCATGAAGTTGACATTGTCGTTGTTCACATCCACGCTGTCAAAAATAACGGCTGAGCCATTTTTGGCCGGCTCTATAATGATGGGCACGTGGAGTTGGTCGCCATCCGGGTCGTTGTCGTTGGCCTCCACGTTGATCACTGTAGAGGTGTTGAGCGGAATGGAGGCAAAATCGTTTTGCGCAAAAGGTTTTAGGTTTTCTCCCAACAAACAGATGGTTTGCTCATTGCGGGATCCTCCGGTAGAGCCGGTAAAACCAAACCGCAATACCGGATCGTTATTGAACACCTTGCTCAGAATAGAATCGCGGTGCGTCATCACCATCTGCAGGCCCGACAGGTTGGTGGAGCCATTATACACATCGGCCCAAAGCTCCATCGACTGTGTGCCATCGCTGTGTACGTCCCATTTAATCTGGAACAAATAGCACCTGTTGTCTTCTATATTGTGAAAGGAGGAGCCGTCGGGGTTGTTGCCCGTTCCAAATACGTGACTCGGTTTCAAAGGCAAGATGCGACCACTATTCCCCTGTCCGTCGCTGATGATCTGTTGTTCGCTGTAGAGGTTTCCGTTGTACACTACAGAAGTGTGGTCCCAGGTATAGAAAGGGCTTCTTATATGCGTTACGCCATTGCCATCGGTACCATTCCGGCCATCAGGTACATCGCCGTTGTTCCAGGTATCAATCTCCACAGCCACCGATGGCCATATGCGGTGATTATCTTCTTTATTAGGATGCGGGCCGGGTATAGTGTTGGCGTTTACGCGTGATGTGTGCATGGCATAACCCAACCCACCTCCATCGTCGCCGGTGGCTGCCTCCAGGTCGAATGTGCCACCACCGCCTATTTTCACCTCCTTTGTGGCATCTACCGTGATGTCGCGGGAGTCCTGGTGCATCACAAAGGCAAGACCATCGGCACCTCCCCCATCGCGATCGCCCATATACACCACAAAATTGAAAGAGGTATCTGCACTGAAGTTGACCTTATCGGCCCACCATACGGCGCCAAACTGGTTGGTTTTGTCGTAGGTGACGGTAAAGCATCGCTCCGATCGCTTTACGGCATTGTACTTGGGTATGAAAGGATCTTGGGCAAAACCATTCAGGTTCAGCAAGACGGTGAACACAACAACTGAAAAAATGAATTTAATCCTTCTATGCATTGATTTGGTGACTAACGGTATTGGATCTGCTGCCATCTCTTCTAAAAAATTCAATTGCTCCGAACCGATTTCCTGTTGAAAAAAGACAGGCTGATTATCCATTATTTCGGCTAATAATATTGGTTGATGTACCGTGCGCTGCTGATAAAAATCTATTCTCCACAGCGCATACAAGGCCCCTTTGCAAATAATATGGGCAAGGTATTTTTAGTAACCACGACATCAGTCGGCTTATTTCTGAAAATCTTACATGCCTATTTTTTTGATATAAAAAGCAGGCTCCGGACTATCGGGCGAGGGTTACGCTGCCCGTGTGCACCTCGTTGTTGGTGCAGGTGATGATGTAGTAGTAGGCGCCTTCCGGTACATTTTTCCCGTTGTAGGTGCCATCCCAGTCGTTGGCGTATTCATTGGCTTCATACACCGTTTGTCCGTAGCGGTTCATTATTTTGATGGGGCAGCCCCGTATAAGCTCCAGATTGTTTTGGTCGAATTCCCACACATTGTTAAAGCTGTCGCCATTGGGCGAAAAAGCCACCGGTGCATCTATTTGGATGGCCGCGCCACCTTCCATATATACCGTAAGGCTGTCTTTGTCGGAGCAGCCGTAGTTGTTGGTGCCCGTCACGACGTACTGTGTGGTTTTGTCGGGAGTGGCCAGAGGACTCGCAATTTTAGAGTTATCGAGCGACTCGGCAGGCTCCCAGCTGTAATACGGGGCACCGTCGGCGCCCAACTGGGCACTACCACCACGGCTGATGCGCTGGTCGCCAGAGATCACGCGCACATCCACGCCGGGAATTTCTTTCACAATCAGTGCGTCCTGGCTTGCGCAGCCGGAGGCACCGGCAGAGGTCACGGTATATGTGCCCGCCTCCGATACGGTGATCTGCGGACTAGTGCTGCCCGTGCTCCATTTTACCTCACCCTCTTTGGCGTCTACACTAAGTATAAGGGCTGAGCCTGCGCACCATTCATATTCTGCGCCTACGGCATTGCCATTGGCTGCTATGTTGAGCCCCAAAAATTTGGAGATATTGAGCACGTACTCATACGTATCGGCACAGCCCCGGTCGGCGTAGTGCACATTGAGCGACACGGTATATGTGCCGGCACTTGTATATCTATGGGTTGGACTCTTGTCCTGGCTGAAAGTGTTATCGCCGAAATTCCACTCAAAAAAGACAGGCACTGAAGTATCGAATGTGGATGTATTGTTGAATTGTATGTCCTGACTCAGGCAGGAGCTTTCCACATCTGCAAATTTCGCCACAGGCCTTTGCACCCTTTTTATGGTAATGGGTTTGCTCTCTGCCGTGCAGCCGTGCTGGTTTTTCACCGACACATCGTATGTGCCCGAGTTGGCCACCTGAATCTGATAGGTCGATTGGTTGGAAAGCGACAGGTTGTTGTACTTCCAACTGTAGGTAGACAGCGGAACCAATGGTGCGCTGAGCACATTGCTTGTTCCTTCGCAGTACACTTCGCCTAGTGAAGTGCTTATTTCCATAGCCGGCAGTGTACTGATCTGCAACAGTGCAAAGACAGGTTCCGTTCTACAGCCGTCGGACGACTCCAGGGCCAGAGCATATCTTCCGGCGTCTTCTGCTTTGGCATTGCTGATGCTGACGGTATTGCCGGTACTGATGGTGCCGTCGGGCTTTCGCCAGTAATAGTTGATACCCGGCAACGATGCCGTAGACAGCGTAGCACTCTTGCCTTCGCATATTACGGCTGGTGCACTGATTACCGGCTTGGGCGGCAGGCTGTTGCCACCTGTGACCACCGTCACAGCGCCTGAAAAATATGAGCAGCCGTCGGCTGACGATAGAATGCCTGCTTTATATGATGCGGCCGCATTGGTTTCGTAGCGAAATGCATCTGCCCCGGAAACCACCTGCTCCGTATTGCCCACTATCTTTTTCCATACGTAGTCGACTTTGAGCGCGCGCGTAGCATTGAGCTCTACCGGCTTGCTGTTGCAAATGGGTGCCGGGTTAGCGGGGGTTATACTCGGCAGCACACAATGTTTGTTTCTTATAAATCCCAGCTTACGGTCGTCGGTCACGTAGCTCACGTCCGGCTTGCCGTCGCCATTGAAATCGGCCACTTTCACATTGACATGCAGCCCGGCGTTGCCCAGATTGTCGTACGGGGTGAAACTAATGCTGCTGAGGTTGGACTTGTTGATGAGGGCTGTCATGGGCTGCCTTCCACTTTCGCGGGTTGCTATCACGATGTCTGCTTTGCCGTCGCCATTGAGGTCGCCCACGTCGAGCCCCCAGGGCAGCAGATTGGTTTCAATGTATTTCGGAGAAGAAAAAGAGACCGAGCTGCCAGTCGTTTGATTGATCAGCAGGTATATGTTTTTTTCATAATTCACCACTGCAATGTCTTTGTCGCCGTCGTTGTCGAAGTCGGCCAACTGCAGATTGGTAAGGGTGCCAGATACGGGCATACGCACCGGTGTGTCAAAAGCCAGGTTGCCAACAGTGCTTTTATTGATGGCATAAAACAGGTCGCTCTCGTTGGCCGAGCCAAATACCACTTCCATTTTACCGTCACCGTTCAGGTCGCCTACATCCAGACCAAAAGTGGGGCGCGCGGCTTTAAGCATAATTTTGTTTTCTGGAGAAAAAGTGATGGAATTGTTCACGCCCTTGTTGGCAAAGATGTGCACCAGGCCGAGGTTTTGATCGGTCATTATTATCTCCGGTCGGCCATCACCGTCCATATCTGCTATGCGTATCCGGCGTGCGCTACTGGTACTTGCCGTGGCCGAAATGCGCAATGCCTCGAAGCGATCGAAATTGATGATGCCATTGGCGCTTATGTTCTTAAAGATGAACAGCCTGTCGGCCGTGTTGCCACCTTTGCCGATTACGATTTCCGGCCGGCCGTCGCCATTCAGGTCGCCGCAGGTAATATTGCGGAGGTCTGTGCCGGTGTTGAGGTCCATATCATTGAACTTCTGCATGGCGATGCTATGCGCATTGGCCGGCGTGGCATTTTTATATACCGTGATGGAAGTAGCTACCGAAGCCGAAGAGTTGTTGGTGGTGGCAATGTCATTGAGCCCGTCGCCGTCGAAGTCGCAGGTGCACAAATCGAACAGGCCGGGGTCTTCGTCTATCTGGCCATCTTCTACCATACGGGAGGCGTCGTATCCATCCCCACTAAAGCTGAGTAAAAATTTATCGGCCGAATGGCCCGTAAGGCCGCTGCTCAGGTTGGTGACACTGATATAGTCGTACGTAGCGCCCGGGGGCACCAAAGCCTCTATAATGTTGTCGGATGCACTGAGCACCTTGGCATTGGCCGCACCAAACGTGACTACTATTTTGCTGGCATCGGAAGAAAAGCCATTGCCGGCAATAGAAACGAAGCTGCCCAGTGTGGTGCCCTCACTGCGCACCTTTTCAATATTTGGTCGCTGTGCCAACATATAATGTGTAGCCAACAGCAACGTAGACGATAACAGTACGCGTAGTATCACTGGTTTTTACTTTAGGTTATTACTATTGCACGGTGAGTATCCAATTCTCTTTAAAATCAGCACCGAGTTCTTTAAAACGCTCTGCGGTATCCTTCACCTCTTCTTCACTGTCGCTGTAAAAAATGTATACATAGTATATTTTGGTTTGCGACACGTAGCCGAACTTGGTGTAGAAACCTTTTATAAAAAGTTGATCGGAGTACTCTTCGGCTGCCCGGTAGCCTCCGTATGTTCCTACCACTACATAGTGGCCCTTCTCCAGCTCCAGCAGGTGCGAACCTTTCTGTACGGTGGTGGGGCCAATGTATACCCCGGCGTCGTTCAGTGTTGGTTCTAAAAATTCCTCTGGTCCTTCTTCCACTTCACGCAACATCTCTGCAGCCAAAGCGTCAAGGTCTATCTCCTCTTCTTCCGTGGTTAATTCATCTGTCTCATCAAAAGTAAACTCTTCCAGTGCCTCCTGCTCCAACTGCCTGATCAGCTCCTCCTCTTCCGCATTGATCTGTGGCTCCGGTACTGTTTCTTCAAAGGCGATTACAGGTATCTCTTCTTCCTGCACAGGTGCAGGCTCAGGTTCTACTGCTTCCACCACAGGTTCAGGCTCAGGTTCAGGCTCTACTACAGGTTCAGCGACTACTACGGGAACGGGTAAAACCTGGGGTGTGGGCTCGGGTTGGGGTGCAGGCTTGGGTTCAGGTTTTGGTGTGGGCCGTGGTGTAGCCACTGGTTTCTGCTGGGTAGGCTTTGGCGTTGCCTGCCGGGCCACTACGGCTGCGGTAGTATCTTTCACCGGAGTTTCTTCCATATCGCTCAGCAGATCTTTCAGTGCATCTTCTTCGCTATAGCCGGTGGTTTCTGATTGCTGCTGCGGGGCGGCCTTGGTTTCAAAAGGATCGTTTTTCGGGGTGTAGAGCGATGATCGCTGTGCCGGCTTCTGTTGTGCTGCGGGCTGTTTCTCCTGCTGCGATGGCAGCCTGCCCATAGAGCGCAGCATAGCCCGCCGCCTTTCTATCAGGCTTACTTTGCCTTTTTGTTTTTTCTTTTTCCCAAAGATGATCCCCATTTGCAGGTCGTGCGAGCCATTGGAAAAGCTGCCAGCCTGTACGGTAGAAAACTCGTAGCCATAGCCAAACTTCAAGTTGTCGCCAATGTTGAAGCCGACAAAGGCCGTAGTGCCGTAATCCTGCCGATAGGAGCCACCAATCCATACTACTTCCTGAATATGCGCCACCAGACCCGCCTCAAACTGACCGGGCAAGTCAAGATTGTGGTAGTATAGCCCGTATGGCTCAAGGGCAAAGCTGTTTTCTACCATCTCCCAGCGATAGCTCATCATACCGATCACGGAAGTGAGCGGACTGATGTCGCCGGTGTTGAAGGCGGTGGTGTCGATACTTTTTGATGTGAAAATATTGGGCAGGCTCACGCCCAGTCTAAATCCTTTCAGGTAGTACAACAGGCCGGCGTTGCCGTTCAGATAAATGCTATTTTCGTACGCATCGCGAAACACCGGGTCGTTCAGGTCTACCTGCGACAGGTCTATGTCGTTGAACCCCAGCCCGCCTGATAGTGCAAAAGAGAGGTAGTGAAACTCATCGAATCGGGCCCGGTAGCCCAATGTGACCATGCTGTTGGTGGTGCTCAGAATGCTGCGCTTGTCGCTGTTGATGTTGACACCGAACTGCACATTTTTGCCAAATAACGTGGTGAACGTGAGGTAGGTAGTGACAGGGGCACCCTCTATGCCTGTCCACTGTTGTCGCCGGCCAATATGCACGGCTGGTCTGTCTTCAAATCCGGCAAATGCCGGGTTGTAGGTATACGGATTGAAGTAGATCTGACTGTTGATAGGCAGCTCTTGCGAGTAGGCAGTGATCGCGCAAAAAAGAAGAAGTGTTATTTTAAAAAATAGCTTCATAAAATTACCTACCAGCCACTTAAGCACTGATTTATTGGCTGATTATGTCGAAAATTGGAAAACCCTCTACCCTACTTAAAAATCTAATATATAGCTGATTATGTTATTTCGGTTCAACCATCACTAAAGCACCAAATTTAGCGGATAATATTCTCGGCCATTCTGCATCTACCAATGCTTATCGCGTAATTTCTACACAATACTTACAGCACCAAGAAGTGTAGTATAAAGTCCCTCTGCCCTGGCCGAAATTGCTACTACTGAATCCTCAATGGGCTACGTTGGTAACAACGATCTTTAATTATTCCAATATTCAATTGTACTTTTTATTATCCGCAGCGCACAAGAAGCTGTAAGTCTTTGCCTCATATCTTACTTTTTCAGGTATAAAGTTACCTTTCACATGGGCATAAGCATTTTCATATATTATAAAACAAGCGACATGAACCGCTTCCCCGGCACAGGCTTCCGGGTATTTATAATACTTTTGATTGTATACCGATGCACAAAACGCAGCAGTGCGCCTTCATTGGTTTCACAGTATTATTTTTTAAACAGACAATGTAAAGGGAGATGGTTCTGAAAAAAGTTAGCCTGACGATCATTGCGGCCTTCATATCCATATGTGGCTATAGCCAGATATACCTCGGGCTGAAGGCCGGGGGCAATGCTACCAAATCGGTATTTGAAGACGAAGAGACGTACAACAACTTCAATGAGTCGTTTTTCAAGCCGGGATTCACTGCGGGTGGTATGTTCTACATAGAAAACAAGAAGCGCTACGGGCTGTGTATAGAGGCGCTGTACTCGGTAAAGGGCCGCAAAGTAGAGAGTAAAGCCAATAGCTACGAGAAGAATTCCGCCACGTATTCTTACCTCGACTTCCCTCTACTTTTCAGGGTCAACTTCCCCACCCGGTATTTCAAATGGTACCTCAATGCCGGCCCGGAAGTAAACTACTGGCTACGTGGCAAAGGTGCTTTTGAGGTGTTCGATGCCAGCCGGTCGGTCACCACCGTATATGACTACGAGGTCAATTTCGGTGAGCCAAAAACAAGCCTGGACTACCTGAACGTAAGCGAGGCAGAACGCCTGCAATTTAGCTTTGCCTTTGGCGGTGGGTTTATCTGGGAGTTGAAAAGTGCCGATTATGTGTCGCTCGACTTTCGCTTCAGCCTCGGCCATACCTTTATGGGCGACAGGGCCGGCAGCTCTATTCCCAATATAGGGCAAACCGAAAATTTTGAGTCGACCAACAATGTGATCAGCGTGTCGGGTGTGTACTACATCGACCTGATGAAGAAAATGACGTTTTGGAAAAACAAATATCGTTAGCGTCACCTATTGAGACGGTGCCACAGGAGGGTATAAAACTGTGCGGCCCATTCCGGCAACTTTTTCCATTCGTGCAACGGCAGCCTGTCGGCAATCTTCACGAAACCATGCGCACTCATGTGATGATTAACCATCTCTGCACTTATCTCGCGCATGAGCAAATAATTGTCGGCTTCAAAGTGATATTCCCAGGGGTGGCCATGTATGCAGAAATAATAATTTTGCGCCCGCTCATCCGAACTAAGCGATTGAAGGGCTGATGCATATCGAGCCAGATAATGCCCCGTCAAATGCACTGAAACACTGAAGTGATTTCCCCACCAAAACATGGTGCGAAAGGCCAGGGTGCTTTGTTGTGTAAAAAACCGCGGATAGTCCAACACCATATAAGGCAACTGGCGATAATTTTCACCAACAGAAATCTTGGGAGGCTTCTGCAATACCTCAGCCGGAAAAGGTGGTTGCGCGACCTGGCAGGCGTGGTGCAGTCGAACGGAGGCTGTATTGAGCAAGACCCTGATATGGTCGAGTGCCTGTCTTTTTAACAGTAGAATATCGGGCTGCTGAATCAGTGCCAGCTCTTCAGAAGAAATCAATCGCTTATTGTTAGATGCGTCCGTCGGGACGTTGTATGATGCGGATGACCACTTCGTGCCTGTCTCCATCGTTGTCGCGCAGGTGCATCACTACGTTGGGATTGTCGCCTTGTGTTTCCTTGGTAAACTCTGTGATTTCACAATTTTCGAGCTGCTCATTGAAGGCAGATTGCAGGCTCACCAAGGCATTGGCTACTTGTACTTCAAATATGCTGGGATTGTAATCTCTGGTTTTCATGAATATTTAAGGGTTTTCAGACTTATAAAGTATAAGCGAATATACATGAGTCATGTTCAATATTGAGCGCGCTACCGCTCCTGTTTACCATCGTATAAGCGCCGAAGCCCAGGTGAAGCCGCTGCCAAAAGCAGCCAGACATATCAGGTCGCCGTCCTTAATTTTACCTTCTTCCCATGCCTCGCTCATGGCCAGCGGTATAGACGCACCGGTGGTGTTGCCATAACGCTGTATGTTGTTGTACACTTTCTCTTCCGGCAGCTTTAGCTTCTGCCCTACAAAAGAAGAAATGCGCAAGTTGGCCTGGTGCGGCACCAGCAAATCGATGTCGGTGGTGCTGAGGCCATGCGTTTCCAGTGCTTCCAAGATCACTTCCTGAAAACGCACAATGGCGTGTTTGAAGACGAGATTGCCATTCATGTGCGCGCGCACCGATTCGCCATCGGTCATTTCCGGTGTCAGCCTGTCTTTGCGGCTGCTACCGGGGTCTTTCACGTACAGCTCTTCGGCAAAGGTGCCGTCGGAGTGCAGGTGTGTGGAAAGCACGCCTTTACCCTCTTCTGCCGGCTGCATGAGGGCAGCACCTGCACCATCGCCAAATATGACCGAAATGTGACGCTGCCGATCTGAAAACTCCATGGCCGATGATTGTATTTCTGCACCCACTACCAGCACGTTTTTATACATTCCACTGCGTATGAACTGATCGGCCACCGAAAGGCCGTAAATAAAACCTGAGCAGGCATTGCGGATGTCCAAAGCGCCTATTGCCTTGCCACTAAGACCCAGATCGCGCTGCATGAGCACGCCGGAACCTGGAAAAAAGTAATCGGGCGAGATGGTCGCAAACACAATGAAATCCACTTCTTCCACAGCTACTCCGGCGCGTTCCAGAGCCATAAGTGAAGCTTTGGCGCCCATATTGGCGCAGGTATCTTTGGTGTGGTCAAAGAAACGGCGCTCTTCTATGCCTGTCCGCTCTATGATCCACGCGTTGCTCGTGTCCATCAGTGCTTCCAGTTCCTGGTTGGTAACGACCCGCTCAGGCACATAATGGCCGAGGCCAGCTATTTTCGATCGAATGGTCATGGTATACAATTAAGTGATAAAAACTTGTCGTGGTACAGGTGTGTTCAAATTGGCCATTACATGGCATCGGCACGTTGTAAAGGGCATATTCAGAGACCGAATTCTGAGCCATTGCCATTGATAAGAACAACGCTCTGAAGCCGAAGATGTAGCACTACTGCCTGCCCAATCGACCTCACCGGCATATCTACTGTATAGACACGACTAAGGCAAAAAAACACAATTCAACACAACTATCGGAATTTTTTCATGACAATATGGAAGCCCAGGCCCACCAGCACCGACACACCTGCCGCCACCCACCACAGCGTATCGTAGCCATAGGCCATGATGAGCCTGGTGCCGAGCAGAGGAGCAAGCACATGTGCGCCGGAAAACGACAGGGCGTACATGCCCATATAGGCGCCCCTGTTGGCAATTTGCGAGCGCTGCACGGTGACGGTGGCCATAAAGGGCATGGCAAAAATCTCTGACAGACTCATAAGTACCATAGCGGCTACCAGCACCCCAACACCTGAAGCCACATTGAGCAAAGCAAACGACAAGCTGATGAGCACACAGCCGCCGACAATGAGCCGGCCAATACCGACCCGTTGCCCCACTATGTATACGATGATCATTTCCAGTGCAAATACAATGAGCCCGTTCAGCGCCATGAGCCCGCCGATGTGCGCCTCCGACAACTGATATACCTCGCGATAGTACAGAGGCAGCGTAGCGAATAGCTGAAAAAAAAGCATGGCGTAGCCCGTACAGAGTATAATGAAAATGACAAAGTAAAAATCCCTGTACGGTGACTTTGGCCTGGCGACGGGTTCGGTCTTCTTTTCAGACGGCAGATCAAACCCCTGCCTCTTCCTGAAATAAAGAAAAAACAAAATACCTGCGCCAATACAAGTGATGCCGTCGGCCACGAACAGCATGCGATAGGAAACGGCCGCCAGCAACCCGCCCAGGGCAGGGCCTATAGAAAAGCCCAGGTTGATGGCCATTCGGTTCAGGCTGAAGGCACGGGAAACATTTTCCGGCCGGGCGTAAAAGGCCACGGATACGGCGTTGGCAGGTCGCATGCTATCGGCTACCAGGCTGAGCACAAATACCCCTATGGCCAGCGACATAAATTGTGAAATACCCGACAACACGAAAAAAAGCAGCCCGCCTAGTATGAGGCTCAAGAACTGAACTTTGAAATGACCAACCCTGTCGGTGAGCCAGCCGCCCAGATAGGCGCCACACATGGAGCCCAGGCCAAACATGCTCAGGATAATGCCGGCCTGGCCCACCGTATAGCCCAGCGCCCCGGTGAGGTATATGCTGAGAAAGGGCAGCACCATGGTGCCGCTGCGGTTGATGAGCATTACGAGGGCGAGCATCCATGCGGCTGGGGAAAGCCCTGCGTATGCATTGGTATACAAGCCCCAAATTTTTCTTAGCACTGTGGTAGCTGTCTGCTGAAGGCACGATGGTGCCTGCGGCAAAATTCAGGATAATTCACGGAATTATATCAGGAAAAAGAAGCCTATTCAGTGTTCGGGTGCTTCGATGTCGTCGTAGATGCGTGCGGCCAGGATGGGCGATGGCTGGCCCAGCTCATACACGGCCATGCCGGCTTGTGGCGGTATTTTTTTTGTTCCCCAGCGGTCGCAGATAAATTCCACGGCGCAGCACTTTCCGTCGTACACTACAGTGCAGTGTTTCAGGTGGATACCGCCATTTTTGAGCGTGTTGCCATAGAAATGCTGCAGCCCCTGCTCTCCAAAATGTTTGTAACGTGCGCCGCTTGGCTCCCGCACGTAGCCGTCGGCAGCAAACAGATCGATGACACGCGCTACGTCGCCGGCGTTGAGGGCTGACATGTATTTTTCTATCAGGCTGGGTATGCTCAGGTTGGGTTGATGCTGCAGTATGGGCTTGCGTGCTTTGTGCTTTCCGGTAAGCGGCCATGTGCTGTGGTACACCCGAATGGCCAGAATGTCCTGATTCCACTTATCGGCCACCACGGCTACCGGCAGGTCGATCACTTCATCGGCATATTCCAGATACAGCACAAATTCTACTACGTATCGCGTCTCTGTCTTCACCTTATCGATGATCTCCGACCGTGCCGATTTTGAGGAAAGCCACTGTTGCTGCTTTTTCACAAACTTTTGCAGCTTTTCCGGTGTATCCACCACATTGCTCATCGGTGTATGGATGAGCGGCGATTTGGGGAAGGCCTTGAGAAGTTTTTCCCATTCGCCCCGCTGCAGATGAAAGTAAAAGTTGTCGATTGCCTCCATAGAATACAGTAAGTGTACATAACAGCCAACAGCAAAGGGTTGTTCTGGTGTGACGGCGCAAAATGTGAGTAAGATTCAATTTGTTCTTCAACATGAAAAAAGCGCCTTTGAGGCGCTCTTTCCTTCTTCAAGGCTGACAACAGACTTTTATTGTATCAGGTAGTAGATGTTGGTTTTCCAGAGTGTGGTGTCACGCTCAGTGGTCGGATCGGTCAGGTATTCTTCCAGCACTATATCTCTGTACTCAAGGTTGTTTTCTTCCATATATTGGCTCAACACCATATGCGCCTCTTCCATCTTGTCGTAGGCTCCGGAATATTTCAGCATAATGGCCTTGCCTTCTACTGGCACTACTTCAAATCCTTCAAGTGATGTACCCTCCGGCACAGGTACCGCCGCGGCCATGTCAGACTCACCTTTGGCTTCGTCCCAGGTATAATAAATAGCAGATGGCGCACCAGACGGCTGCACGTTCTGCGCGAGCATTGCCCCCATTGTTGCACCAAGCATATCTCCATAGGCTTTATCGAGTTCGCTCATTGGTATGGTGGCTCTTTTGGTGAGATAATGCCGCTGCGGCAACTCTATCCTTTCCACCCTATAGCCGGAGGCTGACTCTTCCCTGGCGCGCTCCACCTGCTGTTTCAGTGCGGCCAGGCCTTTGTCAAAATCGTTCCCGATCATTTCCTCCACGTTCATGATGCGACTGATCAGGTTGAGCGGCACTTTGTCTGCGCCTGCCATGCCCCAGACCACTTTTGTGCCCTCTGGCGTTTGCCGTACCAAATAATAGTTGTCGGACTGCGACTCGAACGGCTCTATAAAACTGAGCTGTATGCCCACGCTATCGTCTGTGACTTCGGTGATGCGCATAGAGCCGCTGCCCACGTCTTTGTTGCCCGACCACGCGTACGTGGCTCCCACCATACCGTCTTCACCTTCAATGGTGGTGCGCATGGTGGTGTCGCGCTGTGACCATGGGCTCCATTGCTGGAAGTGCTCAAACTTCTTTACGTGGTTCATCACCAGCGGCTGCGGAGCATCAATTGTGGTGCTGCGCTCTACGAAATACGTCTTTGGAGCAATAAGCGCCGCTAAAAACACAAGGGCTACTACGCCGACCAATACGAACAAAATGATTTTGAGAATTTTCATGAGTTGGTGGTTTTGGGTTGTGAAAAAGAAAGGTTGTAAGAAAATGCTAATGGCCTATTGAATGTAGAATTTTTCCCACACATTTCTACATATGTCAACTCAAAATTTGACGAGGCCTGGTTATAGCGTACTTGTTAGGCTGGTGATGCCGCTCACTGCTTTTGTTGGATTTATTGGCATCAGGAATTTGCATAAAAACCACGCTCATTGGCAAACAATGAAAAAGCCTGCCAGGCAATTGCTACCAGGCAGGCTTTTGATCTTCACTGAGCTCTACAACGTTCAGTCGAGTCTTCTCACTTTTATACTGCGGTAATGCACCTCGTCGCCGTGCTCTTGCAGCAGCAAGTGGCCCGACTGCCACCGGCCGAAGCCTTCCCAATCGGCATATTTGCTGCGGTTCACGAGCGCTTGAAAGGCGGCGTTGCCCCTTTCGTATTCCAGCACTTTTTTGTTGTTCAGCCAGTGCTCTACAGAGGCACCTTTAAATTGATTCGCCTCATCCTTTTTCGACTCCTTATCTTCCACACGCGTGCCATGCACCACTATCCGCGCGTGATTCCACTCACCCGGTTTGTTTACAGACTTACTCTTGTCTGCCGGAATGAGATCGTACAGCGAAGCCACCGTGCGGTTGCCTTTCGTGCCCATTTTGGCATCGGGGTGTTTATCGTCGTCCAGTATCTGATATTCCAGACCAATAGCTGATTTGCCGCTGCCGTACTCCTCGGTGATGAAGTATTTGATGCCGCTATTTGCGCCTTCGGTGAGCATAAACTGGGTTTGAAATTCAAATGTGCTGTATTCGTCTTTAGTGACAATGTCTCCGCCACCCTGCGACTCTGCGCCGCCCTGGTCCATTACGATGAGCTCGCCATCGCGTGCTGTCCATCCCTTGGCGGGGAACGCATCACCGCCTGCGCTGCGCCACTGGTCGGTGCTTTTGCCGTCGAAAAGAAGCTGCCACCCCTGGGCGCGCTCTTGCGGTGACAGGTGATTTGGTATGAGGTTTACCACAAAAATGTCCGTCCAGGGAGATTGTACCAGATTTTCGTCCTTTATCTTGATGTTGCGCCACTTGATCTGCTTGTTCGCCTGCGAGTCTTCCTTGATGCTGTGTACCTGAAAGGCAATGAATCCTTCGCTGGTCATGTCGTCGATGAGGTCGGCACAGGGAATGCCATTGACCCAGGTGCGAATGGAGTTGCCGATGCATTCGATGCGGTAGTGGTTCCACTCGCCAACACGAAATGCCCCACGGCCGCGCTCATTCAGCGAAAGCGGATAGAGCCACCCACGGCGGGCCTCATCATAAATGCCGCCGCTGTATGCCCTGTTAGAGGGGTCTATCTCCACCTGGTAGCCATGTACCCGTCCATCCCTGTAGTCGGACAGGCTGTTGGAGCGGATCTGGATGCCGCTGTTCATAGAGCTGTCGACCAACAGCTCGCATTCCAGAATGAAATCCTTGTATTTCTTCTTGGTGGCCATAAAGCTGTTGGGCGTTTTGGTGACGGTGGTGCCTACCATCATGCCGTCTTCCACAGTGTATTTCGCCTGGCCATTGAGTTGCTCAAAACCAGAAAAATCCTTTCCGTTGAAGAGCATTTTCCAACCATCGTCTGCGGCGCTGGCGGCAAACGACATACACACCAGCACGAGTAGAGCAAATAGCGCTGGTATATGTTTCACGTGTGCATTCTTCTTCATTTTTGTTTTTTCTTCTGAGTGGTACATATTTAAAAAATTGCGGATTGTTTTGAAATCGTAGAGAGAACGGGGACAATATCGCAGATATTGGTCAGATTGTCACACAGTATTGCCAACATCGTAAGAAAAACCAGGTTGAGATTTGCCAAATGCGCGGTGTACGTAGTGCTATGCAGATGTGACCAGAGCAGGTAATTCTGGCGGAGTGCTGACCGGTAATGCGCTGGTGTCGCTGGCTTTTACCTGTAATTTTTAAAGCAGTACTGTCTGTATGATTTACTTATTAGCCGGACAAAAGGCTGTACTTCATCGCGGCCGCTTTCACCAGGCACCACACCTCCGTGCCGGCCGATAAGTGCATCTGTGTAGCTGTGGCGTGCGTCACCTCCACTGCCAGAGTAAATCCCACATCGATGAGACACAGCACTTTTGCATTGGAAGTCACCACATCCATCAGCTTGCCGTGCCATTGATTTTGCACAGAAATCTGTGTGATTTTTTGCCGGGCCAGAGTCACATCCTCCGGACGGATCTCTACCTGCACGTGCATGCCGGCCATAGCCTCATTGTCCTCATTTGGCTCCACCACCAGCTCCACTCCACCTGTATGGCGCAGCACCAGCAAGCCTCCTGTGGTATCGGTGCGCACCACTTCGCCTTCTACCCTATTGATCAGCTCACCCTTGAGCAATGCCGGAGCCTGCCTGCGCATGAGCAATTCGTGCATGCTGCCATGTGCACTCGCCCGCCCGTTCTCCACCATCACCAGTAGGTCTGTCAGGCGCAACAGATCTTTCAGTTCATGGCTCACCACGATCATTGGCAGGCCCCATTGCCGGTTTATACTTCTCAGATACCTGATCACCTGTAGTCTCAAAGGCACATCGAGCGCGGCAAACGGCTCATCGAGCAACATCAACTGCGGCTGCGTGAGCAGTGCCCGGCCAAGGGCCACGCGCTGTTGCTGCCCACCACTGATCTGCTTCACATGCTTGTGCAGCAACGGCTCGAGCTGAAGCATCTCTACCACGGTATTCATGGAAATATTGTCATTTTTCCTGTTGGGTGCAGGCAGGCCATATCGCAAATTATTCTTTACCGAAAGGTGCGGAAATAAGCGATAATCCTGAAAAACATAGCCCACGCCCCGTTGCTCGGCAGGTATATGCACCTCAGCTTGTTCGTCGTACAATACACGCTTATTCAGGATAATACGCCCGCCAGAAGGCCGGGCCAGGCCGGCGATCAGGTTCAGAATGGTCGACTTACCTGCGCCGGATGCACCATAAAAGCCGACGATGCCGATATCCACATCGCATTGGAAGTCGAGCCGGAAATCATGTCGCCGGAGTTGCAGGTCGATGTGCAGATGGCTCATGGTATCATCTGGGTTTTTCGCTGGAGCCATTGGGCCGCTACCATAGCCACCAGCGATATGGCCACCGAGGCCAGCACCAGTCGCATGGCAGACTGCTCCAGTGCGGGCACTTCCATATAGCTATAAATTGCCAGCGGAATGGTCTGCGTGCTGCCGACTATGTTTCCGGCAAACACCACAGTAGCACCAAATTCGCCAAGGCTGCGGGCGAAACTGAGCACAAGACCTGCAGCGATGCCCGGCATGGCCAGTGGCAGTGTTACCCTGAGAAAGGTGCGAAACCTGCCCATGCCCAATGTGCGTGAGGCATGCTCCAGCCCTACATCCACCATTTCTATGGCTATGCGCACCGAGCGCACAAAGAGTGGAAAAGATACCACCACCGAAGCCAACACGGCTGCGCCAAATGTGAATGAGATGCGTATGCCCATGAATTCGTACAGGAAGCCGCCGATATATCCATTTACACCGAACAACAGCAACAAAAGATATCCGGTGGTGACCGGCGGCAATACGAGCGGCAACTGTACCAAACCTTCCAAAATTATCTTTCCCCGGAATGTCTTCCTGGCCAGCAACCAACCCAGGGCCAGCGCAAAAGGCACAGAAACAATCGCACTGATGGTGGCTACCTGCAGCGATAGAAATATGGCCTGCCATTCCTGTTCACTAAACATGCGCATGGTTCTTTATTGCGAATTGTAAAAGTATGCAGGAAAAACAAAACAGATGGTCGCACTAAGAGCATGAAAATAGTGAAACCACGATGCCGAATAAAAGAATATGACAGAAGCAAAATGCACCGGGTAATCAGTCACTCGCCTGCAGGCAAAAAGCCGTGCCGCTGCCAAATGGCCCGTGCATGCCGGCCCGTCAACATATTATATGCGCGCCTGGCATCCTCAGATCCTGTGTTGATCAGCACAGCTTGGTATGCTATACGGCCATAGCTGTGGGGCGGTGGTATGCCAATGATTTTTACGTCATCGCTGGCCAGGGCATCGCTGTGATACACCAGACCAAGTTCTGCCTCTCCTAAAGCGACCAGGCGCAGGGTGGCGCTGGCATTGGGTGCGAAAATAATCTTTGGGCCGAGCCGATCGAATGCGCCATAGTGCTGGAGCACCTCACGGGCATATTGGCCCGCCGGTACGTGTGCCGGGTCGCCCGTAGCTATGTGTGTGAGCGCAGCCAGCGCCACACCCAACCGTTCATCAAACACCAAAGTGTCCAGTGCACTGCCTGCCGGAGCAACTGCTACCAGCCTATTGCCCGCCAGTGGTCTGACATGATCCGGGTCAGCCTGGTTGTTTTCCACCAGGTGATCGACCCACTGTACATTGGCAGAAATAAAAATATCGCACGGCGCCCCTTGAGCGATCTGCCTGGCCAGTATGCCGGAAGAGGCAAAGCTATATTGTACTTGCTGACCGGAATCGAATGGCATATCGCCCAACACTGAGGATAGGCTGGCTGCAGCGAATATGCGCACAGGTTCATGCTGATGCCTGGCGGGCTGGCAGCTGAGCATGAGCAGAAACAAAAGGCCTGTACACCATTTCAAGTGAACAGATGCATGGCTGGTATAGAACCTCATAGGATGCTGTGTGCATGCATAAACAAAAAATCCGGGCTGAGTGCACCGGATTTTTTATTATTCAATATTGAGGCAGGCATTACCAGAAATAGGCATAGAACGCCACGATGATCAGCAGGATTACCACGGTGTGAAAGACATCCCAACCGTTCCAGCTGCGCCTGGTCTCTGCCCTTTCTTCCGGCGTAGCCGAGGCATAGGTGTACCGGAGCTGATGCGGCTCAGGCGCACGCGTCAGCAGGCTGATGACGACGATGAGCGCTATGGAAAAGAAGAACAGAAGCACGCAGAAGTGCAGCCAGTTGATGGCGGCGATCTGGTAGAGTATACCGTGGTTTTGCACAAAAGTAGTCTCCAATCCCATCTTCACGCTGCTCAGTTGTCCGGAGGCTTCAGCGAGGTTGGCCTCTGTGAGGCCGCCATTGATGGCGTTGGTGGCTTTGGTAATGGCCGCGCTGTACTCCGTACCGGTACCCAGCACAGCATTGATGCTGTTCGATAACTCGTTCAACCCTTCTGTCACCTGCGACTTCGTTGTTTCCGTCATCACCGACAGGCGCTGGTAGTAGCGTTCGGCGGCCGTCACCAAACTTACTTTGGCGCTGTAGGCCACATTGAGCCCCAACCTGAACATACCAATGGCAAAGCCAGTGAGCATACCCCAGAAGGCGCCTTTTGCCGTGGTTCTTTTCCAAAATACCCCCAGAATAAACACTGAAGCGATTGCGGGTGCCAAAAGAGACTGCACCGCCTGAAGGTATTCATACAGTACCTTGCCCAGGCCGAGCATCACCGGTATCCACACAATGCCGAGTACCACCACGGCGCCAGTGGCCAGCCGGCCGATCTGTACATAGTGCTTCTCGTTGCGGCCAGGCCTGAATTTTTTATAAAAATCTTCTACAAAAAGCATGGCCGAGGAGTTGAACAACGAAGCCAGCGAACTCATAAGGGCGGCCAACAATCCGCAAACCACCACCCCGGAAAAGCCTGCGGGCAACAGCTGCGACACCATAGCGGCAAAAGCCGAGTCGCTGCTGTCTACCACTAAAAGTCCCTTCTGATTCAATGCGAAAGCGATCATGCCGGGCACCAGGAAAATAAATACCGGCAACAGCTTCAGATATCCGGCGAAGATGGTACCGCGCCGCGCCTGCTGCTGGTCACGGCCGGATAGCACACGCTGCACAATGAACTGGTCGGTACACCAATACCAAAAGCCAATGATTGCCGAACCCAGCAGTACGCCGGTCCAGGGAAATTCGGGGTCGCCGGCAGAGCGTACCAATTCCATGTTGGCACCTACTATGCGGTCGAGCTCTACCCAGCCACCGAGCTTTACCATGCCCACTATGAGTATGGTGATGGAGCCAACGAGCAGTACGGGCGTCTGCAATACCGAAGTGTAAATGACCGCGCGCATACCGCCGAAGATGGTGTACACGCCGGTGATGAGCACCAGGCCTACGGCGCTGATCCAGAAGAAGTCTATGCCCCAAAGCTCATCTATACCAAACACCGTTTTGAAAACCACACCGCCGGCATATACCGTCACGGCTACTTTGGTCAACACATAGCTCACCAGCGATATGATGGACAATACGGTACGGCTGCCGCCGGAAAACCGCCTTTCCAAAAATTCGGGCATGGTGAATACCTTGATGCGGTCGTAGAAAGGAACAAATACCCACCCCAGTATTAGTATGATCCAGGCGTGCATTTCCCAGTGGGCCATGGCCATACCGCTGATGAAGCCCGCACCCGCCAGGCCCACAAGGTGCTCTGAGCCAATATTAGAGGCAAATATGGAAGAGCCTATCGATACCCAACCGGCTTTCTTACCGGCAAGAAAATAATCTTTGGTGTCTTCCTCCTTCTGCTTCAGTACCCAGATGATAATTCCGATGAGGCCCACAAAAAATAGGGCAAATACAATCCAGTCTATGGTTGCCATAATTATTAAAAGTTAAAAATACCTTTATTCAAAGGTAAGGCTAGAAATGAAATCGCAAAAATAAATTTTCAGCGTGTATAATTACAAAAAATACAATTTGCCGAAATGCTTCCGGGGAGAATTTTACAAACTCACATTATTTGGTGGATTGGTAGTCTCGTGAACTGGTAGGCTGGTAGACTCGTGGACTGGTGAACTGGTGATCCGTTGAGCTGATGAGCCATTGAACTGGTGAGCCGTTGAACTGGTAAACTGATGATAGGGCCAGCAATCTCCAACACAAAATTATCCCCCCAAATGGAGGCGCATAGGGGAACAACTTGGTCTTACTCTATGGGATAACCATCTTCATTTAGGCATGGTCATACTTTCAGCTTTCAGCTTTGAGCTTTCAGCTAACCCACCAATCTACGAACCCACCAATCTACCAATCTACTAATTTTGTACTTTTGCGGGTTCTAAAATCAAACGACGGGTGCCCGCACACCACAACAGCCGTGGCACCAACATACATGCCGATATGAAGCAACTGGAAGAGATAAAAAAAAGAAGGACGTTCGCCATCATCAGTCACCCCGATGCCGGTAAGACCACACTGACAGAAAAACTATTGCTCTTTGGCGGGGCCATACAAACGGCCGGCGCAGTTAAGAGCAATAAGATAAAAAAGACGGCCACCTCCGACTTTATGGAGATCGAGAAGCAGCGTGGCATATCGGTGGCCACTTCGGTGATGGGCTTCGAATACAACGGATATAAAATAAATCTGCTCGATACACCCGGCCACAAAGACTTTGCAGAAGATACCTACCGCACCCTCACGGCGGTGGACAGCGTGATACTGGTGGTGGACTGTGTGAAAGGTGTGGAAGAGCAGACCGAACGGCTGATGGAAGTGTGCCGCATGCGCGACACGCCGGTGATCATATTTGTGAACAAACTTGATCGCCCAGGCAAAGACCCCTTCGACCTGATGGATGAGCTGGAAGAAAAATTGTCTATACAAGTGCGGCCTCTGAGCTGGCCTATCAACATCGGCTCCGACTTCAAAGGCGTGTACAACCTGCACGACAAAAACCTGAACCTCTTTCAGTCGGGCAAGACGGAGCGGCAAAAAGAGGTGATCTCCATCCACGACCTGAACGACCAAAACCTCGATGCGCTCATCGGCGAAGACGCCGACCAGTTGCGAGAAGATGTGGAGCTGATCGAAGAGGTATATGAGCCTTTCGATGTAGCGCCCTATCTGGCCGGCAAGTTAGCGCCGGTTTTTTTTGGCAGCGCACTGAACAACTTCGGGGTGCAGGAGCTGCTGGATACCTTCGTGCGCGTAGCCCCAATACCACAGGCACGCATGGCCGGCAGCCGCATGGTGCAGCCCGATGAACAGAAATTCTCCGGCTTCGTTTTTAAAATACACGCCAACATCGACCCACGCCACCGCGACCGCATCGCCTTTTTGCGCATTTGCTCAGGCACTTTCGAGAAGGGCAACTTCTATCACCATGTGCGATTGGGCAAGAACTTCCGGTCCAACAACCCCACCAGTTTCATGGCCAGCGAAAAGTCGATCGTAGAGGAGGCTTTTCCCGGCGACGTGATCGGCCTGTACGACACAGGATCTTTCAAAATCGGCGATACCCTCACCGAAGGCGAAGCCCTGATGTACAAAGGCATCCCCAGCTTCTCGCCCGAAATATTCCGGGAGGTGATCAACGCCGACCCCATCAAAACCAAGCAACTCGACAAAGGCATTCATCAGCTCACCGAAGAAGGTGTGGCGCAGCTTTTCACCAAACAGCCAGGCAACCGCAAGATCATTGGTACCGTGGGCGAGCTGCAATTCGACGTGATCAAGTACCGGCTGGAACATGAATACGGCGCCAGTTGCCGATTTCAGGCGCTGCCCTTGTACAAAGCCTGCTGGGTGACTTCAGACGACAAAACAGCGCTGAGGGAATTCCTTAGCTTCAAAGCCGATAGCATAGCGCTGGACAAAGACGATAACCCGGTCTTTCTGGCCGAGTCGCGCGGCATGCTCAATGTGGTGATCGATCACTACCCAAAGATCAGGTTTAGCTTCATATCAGAACACAACCAGCAGGCTGCCACGGTGCAGGGGTGATGGTAGACTCGTGGGATGGTGGACTCGTGGGATGGTGGATTGGAGGGGATAGCTGAAGGCTCAAACCTCAAAGTAGTGGCGAGGCCGTTACTTGTTATCCTGATGCGCAGTGATCACCGCTGATACATATTTGTTCATTGGCTGGTTGAGGGAGCGGGTGGCGCGCCTAACTCAAAAACGACTCGAGCCGGTTTACCGAAATATGCACACACATCTCGATAAGTCATTTTGAAAAAATGCAAAAACGTTTAGATTTGGCCGCAAATAATGTAGATATGAACAACTGTGGTTGGTATTAGGTAGTGATCGTGCATTAAAGACAACAAAATATGCCTCTAATAAAATTTGAAGTAAATGAAAAGTGGGGTTTAAAAAACGCATCTGATAAAATAATTTTGGATGCTATATTTGACTCTATTCATATAACAAGACATTACGCCGTTACTTCTCATAATGAGTATAATCAAGAAGCAGACTATGAAAAATTAATGCTTACTTCATTTGACTTACATGGGGATATTGCAGTTAACATTTCAAAAGAGCTCGAGAAACAAGGCGTTGACAATATCTTATCATTTTGGCACCTAAAAGATGGACTTTTTGTTTTCCAATTTTCTGATTGGGACTCAATGGAACTATCAGGTGTTTTTGACGAAAATGGACAAATTATAATTAAACCCAAGTATGATGAAATAGAATTGATATCAGATTACCATATTCTTTGCTTTCATGGTGAACATTATGAAGAATACGATGAGCTCGACAACAGAAATTATGGACATAAGCTTTACGACCTTGACGGTAATAAATTAGAAGATGAATCAATTAAGGAATTTGAAGAGCTAGAAAATGGTGAATACAAATTTGTTACTATTTCCAATAGAAAATTAATTACTGACAAATACGGAAGAATAAAAAAGTAACGACACATCGAGATATTCGCCAGCGATACCTGACGAGCTATGAGGTGACATAGAGAATATTTAGTTAGCACATCATAAAACCAAAATAATGACACAAACAATATTAGGCGCCGGTGGGGCTGTTGGCATTGAGCTAGCCAAGGCTTTAAAAGATTACACTTCAGACATACGTTTGGTGAACAGAAACCCTGTTAAAGTCAATGAAACGGACAGCCTGTTTCCCGCTGATCTCACAAAAAGAGAGGATGTTTTTCAAGCGATAAAAGGATCTTCAGCTACATATGTCACCATCGGTTTTCCATATAGTACGAAAGTTTGGAAAAATCTGTGGCCACCTTTCATAAAAAATGTGATCGAGGCCTGCATGTTATACAATTCCAAACTGGTCTTTTTCGATAATGTATATGCAATAGGTGGAAACAACGTAAATCACATCACCGAAGATTCGCCAATAAACCCCACAAGTGGAAAGGGTGAAGTCCGTGCAGAGGTCGACAGACTTATCCTGAAGAGCATAGAAAAAGATAAACTACAGGCAATCATTGCCAGGGCACCGGATTTTTTTGGAGGCACTTCCAGGCAGAATAGCATTATAATGAATCTTGTATATGATAACTTTGCCAAAGGCAAGAAGGCACAATGGTTCTGCAATGCCAAGGTAGTGCACTCAATGGGTTATGTGCCCGATCTTGCCAAAGGTACAGCCCTGCTTGGAAACACACCACACGCCTACAATCAGATTTGGAATTTGCCGACCAGCAAAGAAAAAACTACAGGTGAAGGATGGATCAATCTCTTTGCCTCAGCCATGAACACTAAAAATGATTATACCGTTCTTCCCAACTGGCTTGTGAAGGGTATTGGACTTTTTGTACCTGTTATGAGTGAGTTGGCCGAGATGAACTATCAGTACGATCGCGACTATTACTTTGACAGCACCCGGTTCAACGAATTCTTTAACTATCAGCCAACGTCCAATGCGGATGCGGTGAAACAAGCCATTGAGCAAATACAAAACACCGCATCTAACAATAAGTAATTGAAGAAGACAATCACTCACCATCTCCCGTATAGCGCTCCACGATCAGGCGCCACTCTGGTGTGTTTATGTACTCGAGTATGGAGATATTAATGGCCTCACGCCGCTCACTATCGGCCGGCAGGGCCAATCCGTAGTACATCTTATTGAAGGTAAAGGGCAGGGTTTCCAAAGCTTCATCGTGCTGCTGGCGTATGAGGTACCTCAACAAAGGTGCATCGTGCACCACCGCCTGCATCTGCTCGTTCAGCACCGCATCAATGGCTTGCTGCAGCGTTTCATATTCCTTGTATTCATAGCCTTTGTTGCTCATATAGCCCACGCTGGCGGAGCCGCTTACCACGGCCGATTTCACATTTTTCAGGTCACCGGGAGTGTCGAGCCCGCCAGAAAGTTGGGTAACCGTGATGGCGGAAGCGATGGCTGCCGTGAAAGAAGATATCACGATGAGCCCCATAAACATCCAGATGAGGGCAAGTATACGCCCCGCCGCCGATACCGGCGCCTTATCGCCATAGCCCACGGTGGTCATGGTGACGGCCGACCACCAAAAGCCGGAGCCTATGCCCTTCCAAGGGGTGCCGCCAAACTGTGTCGGGTTGCGCTTGCGCTCGAAGATCCAGGCCAGGAAGCCAACCACCAGCAGCAGTATGGCCAAGCCGCCAACCGCTTTGAAAAAATCCATGGAAAAGAGCCGGTCGAGTACGGCAAAAAGCTTGTTGCCTGCCGGCCCGGCGGCTATGCCAAAGCCTGACACA
>CAZQVB010000006.1:14476-44692 GCA_964596645.1 uncultured Roseivirgaceae bacterium | reverse complement strand
CACGCTGATGCCGCCCCACTCGCCATTGCTCTGTTTGATGGCAAAGGGCGGAGCCTCCTTTATGCCTACATTGAGCACGCTTGCGGAATCTTGCGGCTGCGGCTGAGCCAAAGCATTAGCACATACTATCAAGAAAAGTAAAGCAGAATACAGGCGCGTGGCCATAGGTGCGGTCATAGCTGTAGCTGTTTTTATTTACAATGCTAAAAAAAATAGACCATTATCTGTGGTCTAGTGTTTTGCAAAGCACGAATAGCATGGCCATAAAGTGTATGTAAAGCCACCTTCAAGTACACAACATCGTAAATCAATGTCTTCTTTTTCGTGCAAGGCTTGTGCAGCAAACCAATTTGGAGAAAAAACATATTACAACGAATGGTCAAAAGGCAGAATCATCAACGGGTGAAGATGATTGTGCACAGCAGCTTGCCCAACTTAAAAAACATTCAGAAGTTCTACCTCATACATCACCGATGAGTAGGGAGCCGTCTCCGGCTCTATTTGCTGCGAGTTCGCCAATTGTCTGCGCATAGACTGTGGTATCACTTGCACACTCTTGCCAAACGCAAGCCGCGATGGCATCACCAGGATAGACTTACCGCCGGCGGCCATGCGCAAAATGCCTTCACGCAGCCCCGGCACCATTCTGTTTTCACTGAAATACAGCTGAACCGGCTCTCCTGTGGTGGTGGTCTCTATCACTGAGCCATCCAGATATTTGCGGGTATAATGAAAGGTGACACCGCCGCGAATGTTGGGAGAAAGCCCTTCCCCCACATCTGTTTCTATATAAAACAGACCATTGAGCACTTCGTCGGCCTGCCAGGATTGGTGCGACAGAAAGCTTCGAACAGAGTCCAGCTCCTGGGTGTATACTTCCTGTTCTGACTCTATCGATACCAGCGCCACATCGATTATGAAATTGGTGTTGGCTCCGAATAAACCTTCGTGCCTATAATTGTTGAAAGCCTGCACAGATGGTATGTAAAATCGAAAAACTTCGCCCGTACGCATCAGGCCTATGTCGTAGTTGAGCCCTCGTGGCACAAGCGACTCGGCCGTATAGCTGAACCGCAGTGGATGCAGCGTATCAGCATGGGTCTCTACCGGATAGCTGCCTGCCAGGTTCTTCATCTCGTATAATATGCCCGCCACATCGCCTTCTCGCAATTGAGCGCCTCCAGGATTTTCCTTCAGCCGCACATAGTACAGGCCGTTGTCTGATTGCTCGGCGGCTATATCTTTCTGGTCCAGGTAGGCACGAATGATGTCGTTGTCGATCCTGGCTTGTTTATCAAATTCAGTTTCCTCTTCCGTATCGCAGCCTGTGGCGAGCAACAGCAAACACAAAAAGACAGGTAGGTATACTTTATTCATAGCACAGCAGTTTTATCAGTTCTTCACCGATGCAAGACACATCGCCGGGTTGGTTCGTTGTAAGCCGTTGGCTAACTTGCCGGCATGCCGGTGCAAAAATAAGGCGTTTTATTCTATGGAAAATCATATGAAACGCATTGGCTGCCTCCGGCGAGTACCAAGTTTTTATTATCCCTGTTTTTCCACACATCATTCCAGTATAGTTGAACACAATGATCGAACGATCCACCGCACATTCAGAGCAGTATTTTTCCACCTACCGAGACTACTGGTGGAACAGGGATTTTCTCGATCTCATTGCTGCCCGGCTGGACCTGGGCCGGTACAACAGCCTGCTGGACGTAGGCTGCGGGCAATGCCATTGGAGTAAATTGCTGGTAAACTATCTCGCGAGGCCTACCACCGTCACCGGCCTCGACAGCGACCGGAAATGGGCCAAAAGCAGTGAGCGGATGGCGCAGTACTTTGAAGAGTTTGGCGCCAGCCTCAGCCTGGTACATGGCGATGCGCAGGCCTTACCATTTGAAGATGCATCGTTTGATATGGTGACATGCCAGACGCTGCTCATACACCTGCAGGAGCCCGACCTGGCCATTCAGGAGATGAAGCGCGTGCTGAAGCCGGGGGGACTGGTACTGTGCGCAGAACCCAACAACCTGGTGCAGACACTGACCAAAAGCAGCCTTTCAGATCGCGACACCATAGAAGAAACCCTCGAACATATCAAATATGCGCTCATCTGTGAAGAAGGCAAAAAACAACTGGGGCAGGGCGACAACTCCATCGGCGACCTGGTGCCGGGCCTCCTTGCCAGGCACGGCTTTGAGCACATTGATGTGTGCCTGAGCGACAAAGCCATCCCGCTGTACCCACCCTACACCAACTCTGAGCAAAAAGCCACTTTGCACGAATGGGAGAAAGGGCAATCGTGCCACCCCGAAGGCAGAAGCGATCTGGAATACTTTGAAGCCTTGGGCGATGCTTACATCAGTTTTTATGAAAAGTATCATGAAAAGTACGCGCTGACCTCCCGGCGGATGCAGGAATGGATCTCTCGAGAAAACTACCATGCGGCTGGTGGGGCCATCTTATACCTGATTTCGGCACAAAAACCCTGAGCGCCATTGTTGTTGTGCCCATTTACGGCACATTACCAAAACAACCTGCTGATCTTTCTTGCATTGTAGTGGCGATACATATTGGGGTAAAAACGGCTTGAATAAGTGACGTTTTGATGGAATTGTATTTTATTGAGCCGCCTTTAGATCATTTTTAATTGAATTATGCTTGTTAAATCAGTCACACTTTACACACCATCCGTTGAGCGTCTTCGCAATTTTTATATCAATAAAATGGGCTTTGGGCTGATCCGCGAAAACAGCCAGAGCTTTACCGTACAGGCGGGGCAGTCACAGCTACAGTTTGAGGAAGGTGAAGCGGCTGCACCTTATCATCTTGCCTTCAATATTCCTTCAAACAAAGCAGAGGATGCCTTGCTATGGCTGGAGCATCGTGTAGATGTGTTGCCTTATCAAAACGAGAAGCTGGTCAACTTTGAAAGCTGGCAGGCGAAATCGATCTACTTTCACGACGCGGATAAAAACATCATTGAGTTCATAGCCCGCCAAGGCATTGATATACACAGCAATGAAGCGTTCTCACCAGCGCAGATTGTGTCGGTGAGCGAGATAGGCACGCCGGTGCGCAACGTGGCCTCAGCTTTTTTTTATTTGCAGCAGTACCTCAATATTCAGGAGTACGACCGCCATGGTGAAGACTTCCTGGCAGCGGGCGATGAACAAGGTTTATTCATACTGGTCAACTACAAGAACAAGACGTGGATTCCTGCTGGCGACGTGGCTTTGCCCATGCCCTACCGTATGGTATTGAAAAATGCCGGAATGCCTGAATTGGCGCTGAGTTTCAATCATGGCTACTTCTCCATAGAGCACGACGAAAATTAATGGAAGGCATGCAATTGCTCAACTGGCAATGATCCTGTCCATTCGTTGCGAAATATCCAGCAATCGTGCTCTGTCTCCGCCGGGCACCTCGGCCGACATCCATCCGCCGCTGTAATTGATCGCACGCAAGGCGCGCATTACCGATGGCCAGTTGCAGTCGCCCTCCAGCAGCGGCACATCAAAGCCCGCCCACAATCCTTCTTCCTTTTGCCGGGTGCGGCTGTATTCCTTCACATCGAGCTTCAAGATGCGCGGGCCCAGTGTAGCAATCCAGTGCTCGGGCCAGCCAAAGCGCACCACATTGCCTACATCGAAGTACCAGCCGATCATCGGGTCTTCAAACTCATCGATGTAGCGGGCGGCTTCCATCGGGCTCAGCAGAAAGTTGTTCCACACATTTTCTATGGCTATGCGCACGCCAAGTTCATGTGCCAGGGGCAGCATTTTTTTGATTTCTTCCTGGGTGCGCCGGTAGGCTTGTTCATACGATATTTCATCATTGACCACGCCAGCTACAAGCAATACGGTATTGCCTCCGTAGTCTTTGCAATCCACCAGTGCCTGTTTCATCGATTGAACACACCGCGCACGCACGGCAGCGTCGGGGTGCGAAAGCGGACTTTTCCAATGCTCTGAATTGACCACTCCAGGTATGAGCAGGCCGGTTTTATCGCATGCCTCCAACACTTCTTTTTTATCCAGCGCGTTGGGGCTTTCTGGCTCTACCCCATCGAAGCCCAGATCTTTCAACAACTTAAATTTATCGAGCAGACTAAGCTCTTCTTTCACCATGCCTAATTTCAGACTTTTTCTGATCGGCACAGCGCGAGCTTCGCTATTGGTCGAAAATGCCGGCAGACCGATAGTCCCTAATAGGGCGGTGCTGCTTGCCGCGTATTGAACAAATTGTCGACGCTTCATCATTGAAAAACCGTAATGCCCGGCCTGGCCACCGGCTGTTCTGCAAATTCAGTATTGGCCGTCACTTCAGCGGGCCCAAGCCTTTCTTCGGACTGCAGCGCCTGTTCGTAGGTGATCGTTTGGCCGGTGTAGGCCACCATGCGGCCCATAATGGCCAACATGGTGCTGCGCATCATCCAGTCGCCATCATTGATGGTGCGGCCGGCCCGTATCGCTGCAAACAGTTCATCATGCTCCTGTTGGTACATGTTGTTGTCTTCACCAGAGTATTGCCAGTCTTTCCTGCCACGAATGATGTGCTTATTGCGCGGGCAGTCGATATGGCAACTGCCTTCTGTGCCCTGTATATCTACAGCATAGCTGGTACTGCAGTCCTTTTGCTGGCGAGAAAAGTGGAAACCCCTGGCGCCGTCTTCATAGTCGTACACGATGGCAAAGTGATCATACACATTGCCGTATTCCTCGCCTGTTCGGCTCTGGCGGCCGCCGGTACCGGTGGCGCTCAATGGCGCCTTGTCGCCCATGGCCCAGCTCATCATGTCGAGGCTGTGTACGGCCTGCTCCGTAATGTGATCGCCCGACAGCCAGTTGTAGTAGAGCCAGTTGCGCAAGTTCTTCATCAGTGGCGACCACGCGGGCTCTACATCGCGCAGCCAAAGGGCCCCCGTATTGTAGGTGTTGTATACGGTACGCACATCGCCTATAGCCCCATGATGCACCTGGCCAAAGGTGGCACGCTTGGGCAAATGATACCGCCAGCAAAAACCGGAAACCACAGAAAGCTCCTTCTCTCTGGCTTGCTGCACGGCAGCCATCACACGGCGTACCCCCGGGGCATCTACCGCCATGGGCTTTTCGGTGAATAGATGCTTGCCTGCCCCTATAACCTTCTCTATGTGCTCAGGCCTGAAGTACGGCGGAGTGGCCAGCAGCACCACGTCCACATCGGAGTTGATCACTTTATCGGCACCCTCAAAGCCAACATGACGCGCTGCCGGCGCTACCTTTACCCGCTCCGGATGGGCCGTCAGCAGATGCTGATACGATTCATTCAGCCGGTCTTCGAAAACATCGGCCATAGCCGTGAGCACCACGTTGGGGTCGGCATTCAGCGCCTGGTTGGCCGCACCGGTACCACGCCCACCACAACCGATCAGCCCTATTTTGATCGTCTGATCGCGCTGCCGCGCAAATAGCGGTTGGGCAGAATACAAAGCCGAAGCAGCCGCCACGGTGCCCGATGTTTTTAGAAATGTTCGTCTTGTTGTGCTGGGTTTGTTCATATTCTCTCAAGCTTAGAAGGTGCGTTGTTTTCCTGTGAAACAATAAACCGTTTTGAATAATTTAATGCAAATAAAAAGGACTATCTTAATCTCATAGTCATTATACGCTTTACATCACGCTCGAATTTTGTAGTTTTTACTACATATAACCACGAGGTATTATATAAAATTGTCTTATGACGGCTCGCATAGGGATTATATTACTACAATACACTGTCAACGCCAAGTAAAGCTTTTTTACATACTTTGGGTATTGCCATGGCTACTGATCAAAAAATCAACGATCGAACAGAAGACGGACATCCTGATCTAAAGGAAGGTTTAAAGTGCATACGTTACGCCAATTATATGAACAAATTTCAATTTTATACGACATTAATTTTATTTCAAATTCTCTATTTTAGTTGCCAAAAAGAAGACCCAGAACCTGAAAAGGTGTTTTCTCTAAAGCTTGACGGAATTTATGAACTCATTAGCTTACACTCGGCTACAGCAGTAGACTTGGATTTTGATGGCGAATCAAATACAAACATTATTTTAGAGACACATGAGGAAGATAATATTGACCGCTATTTTCTTGAATTTAATTCTGTGAGATACGACTGGGATCCTGTTTTTTATTAACAGCGTATTTTCTTGTGGGCGCCATGGACCCATGTATTTTCGGATGATCAGGGTAATTATCTTTATACAGCATATGGACTTATTAGTTTATTTGCCAAGTTTAATTTTGATGAAATTAGCAATGAAATTGAAATTCTTGCTAATCTTAATGGCGGTACCATTCTAGCTGCACATACATTCGATGGTGTTTTTATGACCGTTAACTTTGAGCAAACATATTATACAAAAAACGGATGGGAAACTTTGAACCTGACAGGTCATTACAGAAAAACAGTAGATTAATGCTGTTATGTATCTGACTTGGTAATAAGGTTAAATTAACTTTCCAGGTGTGATGTTTTCAATTCCTCCTACTCCATAAACCGCCGCACATAATCGCGGCTTTGAAGTATAGCGCGGGCTATATCCCGGCCGGAGTTTTCGAAGTCTTTATCTTCCACTTCTATGCATACCGGCCCCTTGTACTTTACTGCGTGAAGGGCATCAAAAAATTTCTTCCAACGCACATCGCCAAGGCCTGGGAGCCGGGGCGAATGATAGGCCAGCGGATGGGCCATAATGCCAACCTTATTCAGCTTATCTCGATACAGCTTCGCATCTTTCAGATGTATATGATGCAGCCGTTCGTGGTAGTCGTAAATGGGCTGCACCTCGTCCATCTGTTGCCACACCAGATGCGAGGGATCGTAGTTGAGCCCGAAGTATGGGCTTGGGATGATGTGAAACAATTGATCCCAGATGTGCGGGGTAGTCGCGAGATTTTGGCCACCGGGCCATTCATCATCTGTAAATAGCATAGGGCAGTTCTCAATCCCGATCTTTACCTTTTTCTTTTCGGCAAGGGACACCAGTTCCGGCCACACCTCCCTAAACCGGCCAATGTTGTGCGCCACACTCTTGTGCTGATCGCGACCGACAAAGGTATTGACTACGCCCACCCCAAGACGCGCCGCTGCATGAATCACCTTTTTGATGTGTTCCAGATAAAACCCGGACTTATCCGGGTCGGCATCGAGCGGATTGGGATAATAGCCCAGGCCGGATATCGCTACCTTGCGCGCCTTCAAATAGCCCTTAATATATGCTGCTTTGTCGTCGTCCAGCTCGTCTACATCTACATGCGTAACACCTGCATATCGGCGGTTGGCCATGCCCTTTGGCCAACACATTATTTCTACACATCCAAAATCATTTGCCGATGCAAAATCGATGACTTCTTCAAAAGATTGATTGGCCAAAATTGCGCTCACAAAACCCAGCTCCAGCATCTTTAATTTTGTTTTCTCTCAAATTTAGTAACGTCAACACGCTGTCGAATTGCCACACACACAGTCGACTTATGCACTCATTCTGCTTTGCCGGGAAGGCTGGCTTTCCAAGCCGCGTATGCCTCGCTAAGCGCTTGCACTTTCTCCGGCCGCTCACTGGCCAGGTTGTGGTTTTCCGTCATGTCTTCTGCTATGTTGTACAGCTCCCACGCTTCGCCATTGGCTTTCACTATTTTCCAATCGCCCTGCCGGTACATGGGGAATCGCTCTGAAAACCCTGAGACAAAATAAGCGGGCTCTTCCCTTTCTTCTCCCTGAAAAACAGGCACCAACGAAGTGCCGTCTAAGGGAAGGGTGAGTCCGGCCTCTGTCTGTTGCGGATATTGTACACCGGCTATTTCCAGCAAGGTCGGCATCAGGTCTACCACATGGCCGGGCTGATCGGTAAAGCCCCCACCATCTTTTATGACGGCCGGCCAGTGGGCAATAAAGTGGGTGTGGGCACCGCCTTCGTGGCCATACTGCTTGAAGTAACGAAACGGTGTGTTGCCGAGATTGGCCCAGGGCGCAGAGAGGGTGCGGTACGATTCGGCAGGCCCGGGATCATGCTCAAAATCGCGGTTGCTGTCGTAAGGGCATGAGCCGTTGTCAGATAGGTACATGATGAGCGTGTTGTCCAGCTTACCGTTGGCCTCCAGGTGTTGTATGATTCGGCCTATATTTTGGTCGAGCCGGTATACCATAGCGGCATAAACGGCCATTTCCAGGTCAAGCGCTTCCTTTTCTTGTTCGCTTAGTGAATTCCAGGGCCTGTATTGCGGTATGATGTCACGGATGGCATCATCGCCAGCCGGGTGCCCCCTGTACCGGTTGATATTGCTTGTAGGCTCACTGAGTTTATGCTTCTCATCAAGCACACCGAGCGCAATCATGCGCTGATAGCGAGCCTGCCGCAGGCTGTCCCAGCCGGCCATGTATTTTCCGCGAAAGCGGTCAATATCCTCAGGCCTTGCCTGAAGCGGATAGTGGGCGGAATGGTAGGGCATGTACAGAAAGAATGGTGCATCTTTTTGATAGGCCGAGTCCAAATAGCGCACGGCGTAATCGGTGAACATGTCCGTCTTATAAAAAGGCTCCTGTTCGTACTGCAATTGCCAGGCGGGCGTCTCTACACCATTGCGAAAAAATGGCTTGTCGAAGGTACTGTCTGGTGGAATAAAAAACTCCGTGGTTGCCCAGAAAGTGACCGACTCATCGGCGTAGTTTTCGGCATAGCAGCGTGGTGGCACCCACTCCTGAAAGTGCTCTTTGCCAAAGTGATACACAGAGTAGCCGGCATCGCGCAACAGGCCGCCCATACTTTGCGCCCGCGCATCGCCACGGTATAGGCCGGTGTGCAGCACAGAGCGGGTGGTCTCGCACTTGCTCATGTTGTAGAACTGCTGGAAGCGCATACCCTGAGCGGCCAGGCGGTCGAGGTTGGGCGTTGGTATTTCGCCACCATAGCAGGCCAGGTCCGAAAAGCCGATGTCGTCGCCCATGATGAGCACGATGTTGGGCCTCTGGTCAGTCTGCTGTGGTTCTGTCGGCTCTGTCTTTACTGAACAGGAAATAGCAAGCACACAGATAGAAAATAAAAAAGCTCTCATATTATTCTTTGATTTTGGGTGGTACATATTCAAAAACGCGCTCGATCTCCAGCCCCGGCTCGTGGCCTACATCGCGTGGTTCGCAATACCACACCAGCTTGCCCAGTGTGGTCATGTTGTCGGGTTCATTGTGGGCATCGGGATGGGTTTGTCGAAAGCGCTGCAACATTTTATGTTGAAAACCTTGTACGATTGAATCGTATTGTGGCAAGTAGGCCAGGTTATGCTCTTCTTTAGGATCTTTCTCCAGGTTGTACAGCCGCTGAAATATACCCGATGGAGGTTGGCCTGTCTGGTAGTTGAGGCCAAGGTCTTTCTTTCCGGTATAAAAAATATATTTGAAACGAGCACTGGCCAGCATGGCCGTATTGTCCTCCAGATATTCGGCAAAAACATATTCGCGGTGCTGCGCTGCCTGGTTGGCTAAAACCGGCATAAAGCTACTACCCTGCACCTCGGGCATGGGTGGCAATCCCAGAGCCTCAATGGCTGTCGGCACCACATCCACAAACTCCACCAGTGCATCGCTGACTGCTCCGGCCTGTATACCGCGCCCCCTAACGATCAGCGGTGCCTTTACGGCTTCGGCCCACATGGTGTGCTTTTCGAAGCGCTTGTGCTCGTAGAGAAGATAGCCGTGGTCGCTCAGGTATATTACCAGGGTGTTTTCGCGCAGCCCGAGCCGGTCGATGGCATCCAGTACCAGCCCTACATTTTTATCCATATACTCCACTGATGTGTAGTATGAAGCGATAATGCCGCGCTTTTCTTTCTCGCTCATATCGGCATATATGGCCGGCACCCAGCGATCGTCTTCTGCACTTCCGGGGGGCAGAAGCATCTCGTCAGGATCATATTTCCCGCGATATTCTACAGGAAAAGCATACGGCTGGTGTGGCTCATGAAAGGCCAGCCACAGGCAAAACCGGCTTTCTTTCTTTTGTTGCATAAACTCAATGGCCTGCCGTGCCAGATAAGTGCCTTCGCAGTGCTCGTCGTGGCAGGGAGCAGGCAGATTGTTGGCGTTCATGCGCAGGGCCATACTGCTGCCTATTGCTGCTTTGTCGTAGGTTTCTATTTCAGCAGAGGGCCACTCACCTTTTGGCAACTGACGCAGGTACTGCCGGTACCCTTCACCATCATTCAAGCGCTGAAAGCCGTGATCGGGCCGGCCGTGCTGGTACAGCGGTGCCCATATCCAGTCGTTGAAATGCGACTTGCCGATGAGCGCCGTGCCGAAATTCCGGTCGCTCAGGTACTCCGCTATGGTTTCATTGCCCTTGTCGGGGAATGGCGTGAACAACAGGTTTACGCCCGTGGCATGCGGATATTTGCCGGTGAGCAGCGACTGCCGTGAGGCGCTGCAGATGGGTGAGTTGGCATAGGCGTTGGTGAAGCGCATGCCTTCGGCAGCAAGCCGGTCGAGATTGGGCGTGCGGATGATGTCATTGCCATAGCTGCCCAGCACCGTGCTGCTGTGGTCGTCACTCACGATGAAGACAACATTTCGATAAGGGGAATCAGGCAACTGCCCGAATCCTGGAAAGCATTGCCCAAAGATGATGAAGATGAAAAATAATCGCAGGTAAAAAGTTGTATGAATCATTCTAAATGGTCTGTGCCAGGAGGCCAAGTTACTATGGCCGTGTTAAATATAAAAGACGCTTTTTCCGGCATTATTGGTGCGTGGGGACACGCACCAAGGCGGGCATCTCATCACCGAGAAATCGACGCCAGGGAGTGCTCGGCGCTGTTGCATCGGATGGACGAGTAAATATGAAATCCGCGGCGGTTGGTGTCGTATTTTCTATATATATGAAGAATAGGCAATCCCTGAACCATCTGCAGTACTTGTGCTTCCTGTGCTGTGCCGGGCAGCGCGCGCAGGTGTTGCTCCATACCCGTGATGTCCAGATGATATCGCCTGTTGAGCGTGGTGAAAAGGGAATTATTGATCAGTGGCTCAGAGCAGAGACCTGGCAGGTTGTAATTAAGGATGTACGTGTTTTCCAACATAACGGGCTTAGCACCAATAAGGCGCTTGCGCTCAATGCCCACACAACCCTGGCGCATTTCCATGGTAGACAGTGAAAAAAAGAAAGGCTCGGGCCAGGGCCTGGGATATGGCCCGGCTATGTTTTCCGTGGCCACCTCAGCGCAAGACTCCCCTGCGGAATGGTCAAAAGCATGCACAGACAAAAGGCCAATGGAGTTTCGCTTGCGCCGGACGATACTACCCTTGCCCTGCCGTTTGAAGATATATCCATCCTCTTCCAGCAGGCGCAGTGCGTTGCGCACGGTGAGCCTGTTCAGGCTGTGCATTTTGCTGAGCTCGTGCTCGGAGGGCAACAGCGATGCTTCGGGGTAGGTACCATTGAGAATGAGCTTTTTGAGGTGCTGATGCAGTTGCAGGTATTGAGGAATGTTACTCATGAAAATATTTTGCGCTGAAACTATTATTCCCCACTTGTTTATACAAGTGTTCGTTCAAAAAAACGTCAGGAGCGCTTACTTTTCAAATTCCTTAAATCCTTCTACATTCCTCAGAGTGGAGTCGTCAAGGTCTGCAATGTCGGCGATCACACTGAAGCTCCCATCCGACTCCAGCACAACAGCGCCAATATCAGAAAACCGGCTGTGGCCTTGGGCGCGTATGGCGGCTTCTACCTCCATCTTGGTGACGCGTGTTTTTTTCAAAGCCTTTTCCAGAAATTGTCCATTTCGAAAAATAATGGTGGGCTGGGCCTTTACCATGCGCTGAAAAGCGCCTGACCGTACCGATAGCCATGTGACTACAAACTGCAGAAAAATAAGCAGGCCCAATGCCACTATTCCATCAGCTATGGACACCTGTTTGCTCAGCAGCACGGTGGCAAAAGTAGAACCAAAGGCCACCGTGACTACAAAGTCAAACTGGTTCCATTTGGACAAGGTGCGCTTGCCCGAAACGCGCAGCATAAAAATCAAACCCAGATAGACCACAACCCCGACGACCACCGAACGGAGCAGGTCTATCCAGGAATGAAAAACCATATTTTCCATCATCAGCCTCCTATCAATTCGCCACCATTTACATGAATCACCTGACCGGTGGTATAGCTTGAGTCATCGCAGGCCAGGTATACATAGGCCGGGGCTACTTCCGAAGGCTGCCCGGGGCGGCCCATGGGCGTATCTTGCCCAAAGTCGCTCACCGAATCGAAGGTGGAAGGAATGAGTGGCGTCCATATAGGCCCTGGCGCAATGGCATTTACACGGATGCCTTTTTTTGCCAGATTGCCAGACAGTGAACGCGTGAATGAAGTAATGGCGCCCTTGCTGGATGAGTAGTCGAGCAGATGTGGGCTGCCGCGATACGCAGTGACGGATGATGTATTGATAATGCTTGACCCTTCCTTCAGATGCTTTAGCGCGGCCTTGGTGATGAGAAACATGGCAAAAATGTTGGTTTCGAAGGTGGTCTTCAACTGCTCATAACTGATCTCCTCCAGGTCGTCTTTGGGAAATTGCATGGCCGCATTATTTACCAATACATCCAATTGACCATATTGGCCGATCGTCTGCTCTACGAGCGATTGGCAAAAGTCCGGCTTTTTTATGTCGCCTTTTATCAACATACATTCCGCACCTTCCTTTTCCACCAGCTCGCGTGTAGTCTCAGCGTCCGTCTCCTCTTCCAGGTAGGCAATGGCCAACCGGGCTCCCTCCCTGGCAAAGTGTACAGCCACTGCCCTGCCTATGCCGCTATCGCCACCGGTGATCAGGGCCACCTTATCTTTCAGCTTATCGCTGCCTCTGTACCCCTCGCGAATCACCTCGGGCTCCGGCTGCATTTTATGCTCTCGTCCGGGCTGTCGCTCTTGCGACTGCTCCTGAATGCTCTCTATTTTTGTCATTGTCTATCTTAGTTATGTGGTTGGTTGTGATTTTTTGATGGCTCCTGCCTGCTCTACCACAACTCCTTCTAAATGAAAATCGCATTGTGTGAAGTGTTGCCAGATGCTGTTGACCATCGGTCTCAGACTGTTGTCATATACTGCCTCAAAAGAATATTTTTAATATAAGTCGCTGGCCAGATGAGGAGCCCCCAGTCCTCTGGGCGGATAGTCTTTCTCAATGATATAGTCCAACCCCTTCAGCAGATCATCTACAGGGGGGCGCGCAAACGGCATACTTTGGTAGTATGCAGCGTATATATTCTGCTCGTTGTCTAAAATGAACATGCCCGGCTCGGAGAAGAAATCGGGCTCTTTTTCACTGATGGACCTGCTGATGTACAGCCCCAGCTCATCGGCTTGTTGTATGGAAAGGTCGTAGGCTACAGGCAATTGATCCAGACCCCATTCTTTTTGCGATTTTTCCGCCCGCTCCCTTGAGTCGCAGCTTATGGCCACCACATCTACGCCTTTCTTCTTGAATTCCTGGTATTGCGACTCCAGCTCCTTGTTGTATTTTTTACATACCGGGCAGTGAAGTCCGCGATAGAAAACAAGAATGGTATATTGATCGGCATCGAGTGCGTTGATGGAGAAAGTACCACCTCCTACCAGCGGAAGTTCTAATTCAGGAAATTTTTCTCTTGGATTCAGCATGATTCAATTTTTTGGTTGTATGCTCCAAAAGGTCAAGACTTGTACCACGTCGACATGACTGGCTTTTAACAGTATGGAAATGAGTATTTATAGTTATATCACCCGAAATACATCATTTGCTGTCTACTGCCTACACACTGCACTTGTTGCCATCATTCCACAATAGCGTGCTGGGATAGTGGGCGCATGGCCTCAGCGCCATACGAACATTTCACTATTCTGCCCTGTTTAAGGCGTAAAATCTATTCGTATACCTGGCTTTTTATGAAAATACTGTTAACCGGTGCCAACGGATATATTGGCAAGCGTCTTCTCCCCGTATTGCTGGAAGCCGGCCATGAAGTGATCTGTTGTGTGCGCAACGAGCTTCGCTTCAACAAAGACGACCTGAAAGGAAATGTGAAAGTATTTGAGGTAGATTTTGCCAATGAAGTAGACCTGGACAAGGCGCCCACAGATTTTGACGCCGCCTATTACTTAATCCATTCCATGTCGTCTTCGGGCAAGTTTGAGGAGATGGAGCAAAAGACAGCTGAAAACTTTGCCGCTTATGTAGAGAAAACACGGGCAAATCAGATCATATACCTCAGCGGAATTGTCAATGACGAGAACCTTTCTCCCCATCTGCGCAGCCGGCTGAATGTGGAGCAAATACTGATGAAAGCCGACGTGCACACCACTGTGCTGCGGGCCGGCATCATTGTGGGCTCCGGCAGTGCCTCCTTCGAGATCATACGCGACCTGGTAGAAAAGCTGCCGGTGATGATAGCCCCAAGATGGGTCGGCACACGCACACAACCCATCGCCATACGCGATGTGATCACCATGCTGGAAGGCGTACTGCAATGTGAAGCATGCTACGACGGCGTGTTTGATATCGGTGGCCCGGAGGTGATGACGTACCGCGACATGCTGATGCAATATGCTTCGGTGCGCAAGCTTCGCCGGTTTATTATACAAGTGCCTGTGCTCAGCCCACGGCTCTCCTCCTATTGGCTGTTCTTCGTTACCAGCACCTCGTATACGCTGGCCGCCAACCTGGTAGACAGTATGAAGGTAGAAGTGGTGGCACGCAACAACGACTTACAAAAGATATTGAACGTGGAGCCGATCACGTACAAAGAAGCTGTAAAGAATGCCTTTCAGAAGATGGAGCAAAACATGGTTTTCTCCAGTTGGAAAGATTCATTCATCAGCAGCGCAGTGACGGAAAACCTGCTGGACTATGTGCAGGTGCCAAAATACGGATGCTTCAAAGACAGACAGACCGTGCAGGTAAGCGATACCGATATAGTAGCGCAAAACATATGGTCCATCGGCGGCGACCGGGGCTGGTACTACGGCAATTGGCTGTGGGGCATCCGCGGATTTCTCGACCAGCTGGTGGGTGGTGTGGGCCTGCGCAGAGGGCGTACGCATCCGTCTTCGATACGGGTGGGAGACTCGTTGGATTTTTGGCGTGTAATAGCGGTAGACGAGAAGAAAATGCGGCTTCTGCTCTATGCCGAGATGAAGCTGCCCGGCGAGGCCTGGTTGGAGTTTTGCATCAATACGGAAAACAAAGACAAACCAAAGCTGGTGCAAGAGGCCACCTTCCGCCCCAATGGCCTGGGTGGCAGGCTCTATTGGTACGGGCTTTGGCCGCTTCATTACTTCGTCTTTCGCGGCATGATCAAAAACCTGACACGCTACCGCGTAGCTGCACCGGTTTCGGCATGAGGGTAAGTGCAGTACTATGACAGGCTGTACTAACCGACGGCCTAAGCCGAAAAGTATTTACAACAACCTACGAATTTTCCATGGCCTGTGGCACACCGACCATTTTACAGATGGTGCTTTCGGAGTGGCGCCAGATGTATTGTGTGCCACAGGCCATGGAATATGGTATTGCTTCGCTTCGCTCACAATGACGGCGTGGGAGGCGTGTCAGCTATTTGTCAGCCGGTCATGCTTCTTCTACCGCCGATCTGGACGTGAAATAGCTGATGAGAGCCACCAGGCTGAGCAGCACAAACAGCAGTAGATCCATACGGATACCCAACACATGGTCGGGCAGCACACCGCCGAGGGAGAGCAGGAACAACACCAACCCGACGAACGAACAATAGATAATCAGTGGTGAGATTTTCTTTTTGCTCAATACACCCAGCAAGATCATGGGCCCCATCAGTGCCGTGCCGGCAAAGCTCACGCGCGCCAGCAGCGCGATCTGGTCGCTGATCACCAGCGTGAAAGCCAGGGCAATGAGTGAGAAAACAAAAATACCAATCTTGGTGCGCACCATCACCTTGCGCTCGTCGCCGTGCATGAGCCCGCGCAGCTCAGAGCCAAGGGCAAATATCTGCGCGTTGGTAGTAGAAAGCCCGGCAGCAATGAGGCCCACAACGGCCAATGCCGCCACAAAGCCCGACTGATCATACAGGAAAGCCTGCCCAAAAAACTCATCGCGGCCGGCTGAAGCGTACAGATCAGCACCGTACATGCCGATAAAGATGGTGGGCGTGATCACCAGTATGGCAAATGCCCCAACCGCCACAGCCATATAGTGCATAGATTTCATGCTTTTCATCACAATGATGCGTGTGGTGAATTGAGGCTGGGTGACAGGGATCATCACAATGACGATGAGCGAAGCCAGTAAGAACTGCGGCGTCATTAGCCCGGTGGGGCCAGGTGTGGACAGCAGACGTTCGTTTACGGTGGCCATACGCTCAAACATGGGCTCAATGCCTCCGAAGTGGTTGAGGCATGAAATACCAATGATCCAGATCACGGCCAGCAGCAGCACACCCTGAATGGCATCGCTGTAAATGATGGCCTTGAGGCCACCAACTTCCGAATACACCAACATGATGGCCACTATAAGGGCCGACCAGCCCCAGGTCGGCAATGACTCTGGAAATGCCGCTTCCATAAAAATGGCAATGCCCTGTATCTGTATGCCTACGTAGGGAATTAAAAATAAAAAGGCCGTGAGAAAAATGACATAGCCCGCCCAACTGTTGCCATAGCACTTGGAGATCATGCCGGCCACGCCGCGAAAACCAAGCGTTTTCACACGGTTGCGCACATGGTAGCCAAACCAAAGAAGGAAAAACACCATGGCGCCATCCGACACGGCCAGAAAAATCCACGCGCCAATGCCGTGCAGCCTGAAAAAATCGGGCATTCCCAAAAAAGTAAACGTGCTAAACAGCGCAGCAGCGTAGGTAAGCACACCGAGGATCATACCCACGCTGGAGCCTGCCAGCATAAAATCTTCTGCACTGCGCCCTTTTTTATACGACTTGAGTGAAGCAAACACAAGCATGGCCACATACAAGCCTCCGAGTATCCAAATCCAGAATTTCATGGTTTCACCTCCTCTTCTTCTGCCATACCGGGGTGCACCCGCGTGCCTATAAATGTAAGCACGACCAGCACCACCGTGATGAGAAAACTGAGCCATAGCGAATACGGCACACCAAACAGTGCTGGTCGATATACGCCGGCTGGTATCACCAGGGGCGTAAATGTGAGCAGGCTCACCACGATGGCCAGCGCGCAGCATATCCGCCAATACCTTTTTCTCTTTTGTAGCTTCATGGGTGTAGTGTTTAGTGTGTATTGATAAAAAAATCTATAAACGCTGTACAGTAAGGCCGCCATCGAGCATAAAAACCTGGCCTGAGGCATAGGCAAAATCGCCTCTTACCAACGATGCCACCGCCTTGCCGATATCTTCCGTGGTGCCCCAGCGATTTTGAATGCATAGCCCCCCGGCGAATAGTTTGTCGTATTTCTCATGTACCCCGGCTGTCATATCGGTTTTAATGATACCCGGCCGAACTTCGTACACCGGTATGCGATGCTCTCCGAGCCTTGCGGCAAAAAGCTGGGTTGTCATACTCAGGCCTGCCTTTGCAATGCAATATTCGCCGCGGTTCACAGAGGCCACAGTGGCAGATATCGAGGTGATGTTCACGATGCACCCATCAAATTGATCATCCGCGCTCTTTTGCTCCACCATCCAGTTAGCCGCCTGCTGGGCCATAAAAAAGGTGCCTTTCAGGTTGGTTTGAATGACATAATCGAAGCTTTCTTCTGTGGTTTCCAGCAGATCGAGCCGCACCCTGGGCGCCACGCCGGCATTGTTTACCAACACATGCAACCGCCCGAAGTGCGATTGTATCTTGTCGTAAATGGCCTGACGGTCTTTGGCGTCGGCTATGTTGCCCTGGCAGTAAAGTATCTCTGCGCCGAAGCCGGCAAGTTGCTGTATGGCTTGCTGTACATCGGCTTCATCGCGCATACCGTTGATGGCCAGATCGAAGCCTTCCCGGGCCAGTCGCGTGGCTATGCCGAAGCCGATGCCTCGGGATCCTCCCGTCACCAAAGCTACTTTTTTCATTGTGCAGACATTAGAAAATTAATATTCTCAAATAATAGCTTATGCGCCATTGGAATCAAAAAAGATTCTATAAATCCCCAATCTGCACCCAGCTTCTTTTTTCCCAGCTTTCCAGGCCTTTTTCGGCAAGTTGCACACCTTTGGCGCCTTCGCGCAAATCCCAGGGGAAAGGCTCATCTTTCACTACATGCTTCAGAAACAGCTCCCACTGTGCTTTGAAGGCATTGTCGAATACTTCCTGCTCGGGCATTTGCGACCAGCCCTCAAAGAAATCGATGGGCTGCTTGATGTCGGGGTTCCATACCGGCTTGGGTGTATTGCCGTAGTGCTGGGTGGTGCATTCGCGCAAGCCTGCCACAGCGGAGCCTTTGGTGCCGTCTACCTGTATGGTGAGCAGGTCGTCGCGGCGTACGCGTACGCACCATGAAGAATTGAATTGTGCAATGATGCCACCTTCCAGCTCGAAAGTAGCATAGGCGGCATCGTCGGCGGTGCAGCGGTATGGCCGGCCCAGTTCGTCGATGCGCTCTTTGATGTGCGTGGCGCCGAGGCAGCTCACCGCCTTCACTTTGCCAAACACATTGTCGAGCACATAGCGCCAGTGGCAGAGCATATCCACGATGATGCCGCCGTCGTCTTCCTTGCGGTAGTTCCACGATGGGCGTTGGGCCGGTACGGTGTGTCCTTCAAAAACCCAGTAGCCAAACTCACCGCGTATCGAAAGTATTTCCCCAAAAAAGCCGTTCTGGATCAGGCGCTTCAGCTTCATGATGCCGGGCAGCCAGAGTTTATCCTGTACCACACCGTTTTTTACGCCGGCCTTTTGGCATACCTCATACAGCTCCAGCGCGGTGGCCGTGTCGGTGGCCGTGGGTTTTTCGCAATAGACATGCTTGCCTGCAGCGGCCGCCATACGTACACCCTCGGCACGCCGGCCGGTGGTCTGCGCGTCGAAATATATCTGGTAGGCCGGATCGGCCATCACGGCCTCTACATCGGTACTTATTTTATCGATACCCGATAGTTTGCTCAGCTTTTCCAGTTTGCTGCGGTTCCTGCCCACCAATATGGGGTCGGGCATGATCACCTCGTCATGGCTTATAGCCACACCACCTTGCTTTATTATTTCTACAATAGACCGCATCAGGTGCTGGTTGGTACCCATTCGGCCCGTCACGCCATTCATGATTATTCCTACTTTGTGCTCTTTCATTCCTTGCTTATTCGTTTAAAGTGCTTACTACAAAATTGGCGTATTTGCTGCATCGCGTCCACATGTGCCGCAGGCCTATGCGTCCTTCACTTAAGGGGGCATGCGCCGAAAAATCCCAGTGTAACATTTTCTCCTTGCCATTGCCTTGTACCTTCATGTACAGCATACTGTCTTTTTTTATAAAGGTGATATGGTGTGTCACACCCGGCTCAAAAAGTCCGGTATCGTCATACGACTCCCCTACTTGTGTGTCTATGGTAAAATTGCCACCAGGCGCTACCGGATAGCGCCTTGCGCGCACATAGTCAGGTTTTGGACCTTCTTCGTTGCCAAAGGCGGCAAAGCTCACGTGCCAGAGGTTCATGTGCAGAAAGTAGCTGCGCATATAAGGAATGGTGCGCAGTGCAGACCATTCGGCAATGTCTTGCACATACGGCGCAGGACCTGCCCCACTCGCCTGAATATAAATGATATTGACATATTTGGTGATGTCGTCCATGCGGGTGAAGTTAAACTCAATTTTGAGGTCACCCTGAAACGTTTGCTTTGTCCACAGTACGGCATGGCTGGCATTGTCGCGCTCTATTGGTCCGGCTTCGAAGAGCATGCCGTCTGGCATATTGGTGATTTCTGCACGCTGCCCGTCCAAAAACCATTTCTGCTGCCAGTCTTCACTGCCACTGTAGCGAAAGGCAACCTTCCATTCGAGTTGGTTCAGTTTTTCGAACAGCTCTTGCTGGGCTTTTGCCTGAAGGGATAGCATGAAAAAAACCAGCAAAAAAACATACGGTCGGGCGGCCATAGGTCAGGAGTGTTTAAGGTATGCCTCTGTGATTTTATTCAAAAAAAGGTGTTGGTCTTCCGCCCAGTGCTTGTCAGAAAATATTTCAACTTCATTATACCCTTTGAACCCGGCCTTTTCCACCCAGCCTCTTATGGTTTTTATGTCGATACATCCATCGCCCATCAGCCCGCGGTCGTTCAGCAGATCGACGGTAGGGCTGAGCCAGTCGCAGATGTGAAAAGCGAGTAGATTGCCATTTTTGCCACATCTGAGAATTTCCTCCTCCAGCGCTGGGTCCCACCACAGGTGATATACATCGACCGCCACGCCTACAAACTCAGATTTGAAATATTCCGCCATGTCGTTGGCCTGGGCCAGGGTGTTGATGGCCGAGCGGGTATCGGCATACATGGGGTGCAGTGGCTCAATGGCCAGTTGTACCCCACATGCTTCTGCCTGAGGCAGCAGGGCTCCTATGCCATCGCGTATCTGGTGGCGCGATGTCTCCAGCGACTGACCGGGATCTGCGCCACATACCAGCACCACCATCGGCGCCCCAATAGCTGCCGCTTCGTCTATGGCTTTTTTGTTGTCTTCCAGGGCTTCTTCACGTTTCTGTAAAGAAATATTGGGGAAAAACCCTCCGCGCACCAGCGACACCACCTCAAGGCCATGCCTGCGCAGCATGTCGCCTGTCTGTTGCACGTTGCGCCCTTCCAGGTACTGCCGCCATACGGATATGCCACCTACCCCTGCCGCTGCATATCGCTCTGCTGCCTCTTCTATACTCCAGGGCTTGGTAGTGATGGTGTGTATGCACAGTTTGGAAAGATCGCTGTGTGGCTTTGGGCTCATGGCAGGCAGTTGAAAAATGTGTAATACCGGCCGCCTTCTATCACGCGCTGCATGTACAGGGCCACTTCACGGGCGTGGTAGTCGCCCCACATGCTGGACTCTCCGGAGGCTATTTTTTTGCCGGCAGGCACATGGTCCCAGCCATTGGGCTGGTGGTAGATGGAATGCAGGATTAAACCCTGGTGTTCGCTGTGCGTGCTGAGGTAGGGTTCCTGAAGCATGGAGTGCAGCACGGTGAGGCCGGCCTGCCAGTATTTATTACCCTCGTCTGTGGCGCCTTTTTGCTGTAAATAGCGCCCCAGGCGCAAAAGGCCTTGTGCGCCAATGGCCGCTGCCGAACTATCTACGGGTTCATAGTCGTTGTACGGATCGGCAGGCCGCGACAGATAATCGCCCATTTTGTGCAACAGCGGCGCGCCGGTGTCCCAATATGGTATACCGTCGAGCGGCGTGTTCTCTATGTAAAAATCGCAGGTGGCTCTGGCCGCTTTTAGCATGAAGTCTTCTATGGTGCGTCGTTGGCTATATGCCGCGAGGGCTTCATCATCAAACATTTCCAACATTTCCAGTTCTTCGGCAAAGCCGCACATGGCCCAGGCCAGTCCGCGCGTCCAAGTAGAGCGACCGGTGTAGCCTTGCTGTGCATTTGGGCTCCTGAAATTGCCATCTACTGTATTGAAGATGCACTCGTGCACGGTGCGGCCCCAGGCATCGTAGTAGTCGCGGCCTTCGCCGTAGTAAACCGAGTAATCGGCCGTGGCTTTGATGTGCTGGAGCGCACGCTTCAGCAAGTTGATGCGCACATCGTTCTCGGCCTGCAGCACGTGGCCCAGCGCATGGCTGAGCATCAATATGCGGCATGATCGTATGGTGTCGACAAACAGGCTGTGGGGCCCGTTGAAGGAATAAATAAAGCCACCATCTGGAATGCTGGTCCAGCGGCTGGCCTGCACAGCACCGGATATTTTGAGGGCCAATTCGTAAAAATTACGCTCCCATTGGTGGTCTTCTATTTTGCCCTCACGCATCAGGCGCAGCAGGTTGCCATACGTGCTTATGTTGTTGAAACCATGGTCGTGCACGCCTATGTGGCTTACGTGCGGCGCCATATGTTTCACCGTATTTTCACGACCTGAATGCAAAAAGTAGTCATCGCCCGCGGCATCGTATTGCAGTATGGCAGAGCCATATTGAAATCCCTGTGTCCACTCGGTCCAGCCACGGGTGGTGTATTTTCCTTCTACAGTAAATACCGGTGAGCCCTTTGCCGGGTCATATCGCTTTTCGATGTTGCGGATTTTATCTCCGGAGAGTTCCCAGAACTTAGCCAGAGGCTGCTTTAAATCTTCGGCTTGCAGTTCAAAATTAATTTTCATGGTATGGGCTTTGAAATTGGATTATTGCCGAACGAAAAAATCTAACAGGCAATAGCGATTGAGATAGCGTCATAAACATTGGCAGAGACTACACGCCGGTACAGGCGCTCAGCTGTTAATGTGTTTTCAAAACTAAATGATGCCCCAGGAGAGAAAAATGGATATTTTCCGTCAAAGCTGGTACTTTTTGTGCATGCGCTCCTTGAACTCTGTCGGCGTGAGCCCGGTCTTCTTTTTGAATATTCTGCTGAAGTAAGACGGGTCGTCGTACGACATGCGATAGGCGATTTCTTTATTGGAAAGATCGGTGTACATAAGCAGTCGCTTGGCCTCCAGCACCAGGCGGTCTATGATAAATTCGCTGGCGGTAGTGCCTGTGATGCTTTTCACATGCTTGTTGAGGCTTACGGGCGTTACGGCCAACTGATCGGCATAATCTTTTACCAGGTGTACTTTGCTGAATTGTGCTTCTACCATCGCCTTGAACTGCCGCACCTGCTCGTAGTGCGGGTGGTGAAGCTTCTCCCGCTCGGCATGGTAGTGCAGATGGTATACCCGGCACTTCAACAGGAATATATGCAGGTAGCTGCGCAGTATTTCCAGGGAAAAATCTTCATTGGCCAGGTACTCTTTTTTGAGTTGCCCGATTAGCCCGAGCAAAGTTTCAAACTCCTGCTCACGAAGGTTGAGTATGGGCACTTGCGTGTGGTTGTCGAATAGCGGAAAATCGGTGACGCCCGCCGGTGTGTAGGCGCCCAGGCTGTAAAAGTCTTTCGAAAAAACCAGGAGATAGCCGTGGTAATCTTCTTCGCGCGAGATGAGGTGCACCTGCCCCGGCGTGATAAAATGCACACTGTGCGAATGTATGCTGTGCGTCTTGAAATCGATCTCGTGGCGGCCGGCACCATTTACGAATACGCATATTTCATAATACCGGTGCCGGTGTGGCCGGTCTGTTTTGTGCGGATATGTTTTGTTTTGAATGGTGGCGCCACGCACCTCATAGATGTGAAAGTGGGTGTGTTGCGCGTCGTCGGGCAACTCATATATATCAATATTGGCAAGCATCGGGCTAAAATAGCGATAAAAGATGAATGCGGACGGGGGATTTTATTTGTGCATTTCAGATGAGGGCTTTTGGGATGGTAGAGATTGGATTTCGGTTTTCAATCTTAATGTTAGCTGGTGGAGTGCACTTTTTCAAAGCCAAACCTGTGGCCATCGCTCCACTTCTCGGGCTGATTGCCGAAGCCGGGAATGCCACCGGCATCCTTCAGCATGCGCGCCAGGTGAAGCAGATTCCAGGTCATAAAAGTGGTGTTTCTGTTGGTGAAATCATTTTCGGGCCCGCCTGATCCTTCATCGAGGTAAGAGGGGCCGGGGCCAGCTTCGCCGATCCAGCCACAGTCGCTGTTTGGGGGAATGGTGTAGCCCAAATGCTGCAACGAATACAAAAGATTCATGGAGCAATGCTTGATCCCGTCTTCGTTGCCGGTCACTACACAGCCTCCTGCTTTCCCATAAAACACAGACTGCCCTTTTTCATTGGTTTGTGAGGAATGGGCATAAAGCCGCTCAATCACCTTGGTGCAGATGGAGGATTTCTCGCCCAGCCATATGGGTGTGCCAATCACAAGTATATCGGCATATATCACTTTCTGGAAAATGTCGGGCCAGTCGTCAACCTCGTAGCCTTGCTCCCGCATGTCGGGATATATGCCGGGTGGTATTTGGTAGTCTACCGGGCGCAGCAGCTCGGTATGCACCTTATTTTTTTCCATGATGTGGCGTGAGATGGCCATCAATCCTTCCGTGTTGGAGGTGTCTCCGCTTTTCTTTAGTGTGCAATTGATGAAAAGAGCCTTCAGGCCAGAAAAATCCCATTGATTCTCCATGGGCCCAGAAGTATTGGTTTGGTTGCTTGCATCGCTGCTGGTCATGGTGTTTGTAGTTTTCGATTACAGAGAATGGTCGATTATAGAGACTATTGTCAGCCAGAATTGTTGGCTGACAGCGCTACGAAACTCTTCCTGAAAAGCTTTGTGTATGTGTGCCTATGAAGAAAAATTTAGAAAGCCAGCTCCACCACTACCGGATTATGGTCGCTGGGGTAGCGTCCGTTGATGGATTCTTCGAGCACACGTGCATCGAGGACTGTGGCGGTGGGCTTGGCAAAAATGTAATCGATTCTACGGCCGGTACCGAGTATGTGAGGCTCCCAGCCAAAGTAGGTTTCACCGGGAGCCGACCGGTTTACCTGCCTGTAGGTGTCCACGAGGCTTTGCTTCAATGTACGTATGGCGGCACTTTCTTCCGCGGCATTGAAGTCGCCGGCCAGCACGGTGGGTATGTTGCCTGTATGGGCAGCAATATGGCTGGCAATGAGCGCCGCACTCTTCATGCGTGCCTCCTCCGACACGTGCGAGAAATGCGTGTTGTACACGAAGATTTCCCGGCCAGATGACCGGTGCTCAAATTTGCCCCAGGTGGCAATGCGCGGCAGTTGTGCCTGCCACGAAATGGAAGCTTCCACCTGCGGTGTCTCTGACAACCAGAACGTGCCACTGTCCTGACACGACCAGTGGGTGGCATTGTAAAATATCGGTGTGGCCTCACCCTTATCATCGGCTTCGCGTGTGCGGCCTATGTGTTTGTACGCTGCCAGCGCACTGTCTGTCTCAGTTATTTGAAAGCGAACCGCTTCCTGCAGACAGGCAAAGTCCGGCGCCTCACTGCGTATGGTATGGAAAACCTGCTCCCTCCTGTTCGACCATGAGTTTTCTCCGTCTCTGGCAGTGCCGTAGCGTATGTTGAAGGTCATAATTTTTACGGCCTCCGCCGGCACTGTGTCCGGTTCTGTATGCGACATGAGCCCCATCATAATTAGAAAAAGATGTACCATAGCGATTTGTTTATCCGTCTTTACTTGTCGCCGAATCGTTCGGCACTCTGAGTATTCTTAAGTAAAATCAACCTGTTTCTGTTTCAGCAGAGATCCCTGCTTACGTTGCTAGTGGCTGTAGTCGTGTACGATGCTGATCAGCCCCGAACGACTCATGGCACCGGGATTGATGCCCAATTGGCCTTCTGGCACAGGCACGCCAAGCCGGTCGAAATACTGCTGCCAAATGGGAAAGACGGCGCCGGTAGCAGGATCTATGAAAGTCATTGGTGCCAGCTTGAAGAGTGGCATGTCCTTGTTGCTTCTTTTAAACACTTCATACAGCAGCTCTGAACAGTAGTAATCGTCATCTGAAGCATCAAACAACCCATCATATTTGCTGCCCACTAATTGCAGGGCCTCCTCCATTGCCGAAGGCAGCACGGGCTGAAAATCGGGCAGCAGCCTCCCTACCAGCACATCGGACTTGCCGCCTGGTAAGCTGCTGCGACTGATAAATTCCGCAAGAGGCGTAAGAACGACGCCCTCACTGACTGCCTCGACTACCATGAGTGTATCGCTATGCAAAAGCACCATGCCCACATGCGTAAAGTCCCTGCCGGCATAGCCATCGGTTACGGTGCGGATCGCCTCGCAATAGGGCCCGCAGTCGGTATCCTGAAAGAGAAGATCGCCGGGCAGCAATTGATAGGTGTGCTTCGTCTGGGCCGGCACGGGCCATGCCAGCAAGAGAAACAGCCCTGTGAGGCAAAGCCAGAGGCTAATTGTATGTGAAATCACAGTCATTCCGGATGGATATTTTTTTCAGATCAACAGCAATATTCTGCCTAAATGGGTATTTTGCCGCCTGCAAATTTAGCAGTCCTGCAAAACTGCATTTTTAAATTATGTAAACTTTTTTCAGTCACCCATAAAACCCGAAATCAATGAACGTTAACAAAAACGCCCTATTTTACGGGAGTTGCTTTGCGCTGATCACCACCGCTTTTTCCTTTTCCATCAGAGCGGGTATACTACCAGAGCTGGCCAACGAATTTGGCCTCACGGCAGAGCAGCTCGGTTTCATCAACTCCATGTGGTTCCTCGGTTTTCCCATCTCAATGGTAATAGGCGGCCTGGTATACCACACCTTTGGCCCGCGCAACATTATGCTTGTGGCATTCTTCGCCCATACGCTGGGCATATTGCTTACCATTTATGCCGGCGGCTATGTCACGCTTCTTATCTCTACGCTTTTTATTGGCTTTGGCAATGGCTGTACAGAGGCAGCGTGCAACCCGATGATCGCCGACATGTACTCGGGCGTCACCATGAACAAAATGCTGAACCGCTTTCACATGTGGTTTCCAGGCGGTATTGTTATTGGAGCGTTGGTGTCAAAGTTCATGACTGACTTTGGCTTCAACTGGGAGGCACAAATGTGGGTGCTTATGATCCCCACCGTTATCTACGCCATACTGTTCTTCGGCAAAACATTCCCGGAGCCGAAGGTAGCCGGCGCCTCCTCTCTACGCGAGAATTTTAAGGCTATGCTGAGCCCTGTCTATCTTTTTCTGATCCTGGCCATGTTTCTTACAGCCATTTCAGAGTTTGGCCCGCAACAGTGGGTGAGCATTATACTGAGCAGCAGCGGCGCTGAACCCATGATCATTCTGGCGCTTACTACAGGCCTTATGGCAGTCGGGCGATTTTTTGCCGGCCCGGTGGTGGGCAAGCTAGGTCAAACAGGCGTGCTGTTGGCTGGAGCGATACTGGCAACTATAGGCATTTACTTGTTCAGCACTGTTACCGGCGCTATGGCTTATGTTGCGGCTGTTGTTTATGCCCTTGGTATTTGCTACTTCTGGCCCGTAATGGTCGGCGCCGTGGCACAAAGGGTGCCGTTGAGCAGTGCTTTGGGCATGTCGATCATAGGCGCGGTCGGCATGTTTTCATCTTCAATATTCCAGCCCATCATCGGCAGCTGGATTGATAGTGACCGGGCAGAATATGCCGCTGCAGGCTATACCGGCGATGCTCTGGAGCTGGCAGCAGGGCAGGAAACACTGGAAAAAATGGTGGCTTTCCCCGCTATATTGATCGTGCTGTTCATCATCTTTTTCTTCTGGCAGAAAAACAGCCAGCGCACTGAACACGTGCCTACCGAGGTATAGCAGCGCTGGATTAGCCTTACACAAATAAGGCAGGCAATCGCGCGATTGCCTGCCTTATTTGTATTGACCAGCGGCCGTAACTAGATTTTCTTCCTGCCCTTGGCCGGTCTTGCTTCGCGGTCTTTTGCCGGAAACGCCGTGCCACCCGGCTTGGGGCGCCGCACGCCATATGAACCCTTACTGATTTTTCCTTTTTTCGTTTTTTTATCTCCTTTTCCCATGGTTTTAAAATTTTTATTGATCAAGAATTATATAATAATGTACCCGTAAAGCGATACAATTGTTTCACACCGGCTTTTGTCATTTTAAGTGCTTTGCGCAAAACAATTAAATGGTATAATGCATTGTAGCAAAAACAAATGTGACAATGGCAAAAGCAAGTTTTCATCTCATCAACGCCCTGCGCAAGGCTGCTGACAAAATTTCTAAAGGTGCTGCATATCAGTGGGGCCACATGGGCAGCTGCAATTGCGGGCACCTGGTGCAGGAAATTACCACTATGAACAAAGCGCAAATCCACGCCATCGCCATGGAAAAATATGGCGACTGGACCGAGCAGGTAGCCGACTTCTGCCCGCAAAGCAAGCTGCCCATGGATGTGCTGATCAGTGAGCTGCTGGATGCAGGACTGAGTCTGGAGGATTTGAAAAATCTGGAAAAACTTTCTGACAAAGCTGTATTACACAGTCTGAAAGGAAGTCAAAAATATCTCCGACACAATGTACGGGCCGATGTAGTGCTGTACATGCGCACATGGGCCGGGCTTCTGGAAGAGCAGCTTTTGTCAGAAATTGCCCTGCCTGCAAGTGCCTTTAGTCGGGCTGAAGCAGCGCTCACATTATAGTTACACCCGCAGCTTCGCGACCTCAGAGCGGGCTTCTGAATGCGTTCATATTAAATGCATGTTTTTTTGATCACTGGATATTTAGCAATTTCATAATTGCTGAACACAGCGCTGGCGACAGTGGCCGCGTATATTTGGGTGTTAGGCGGCCTTTAAAAGAATAGTCAGAAAGAGGGATAGCTTTTATATTGTTAAAAAGATTAGCTATGATAACAAAAGATCAATTAATTAATAGCTTAAAAGATATGCCTGATCAGTTTTCCATTGATGAATTGATGGATAAATTAATTTTATTGCAAAAGATAGAAATTGGATTAGAACAATCTAATAAAGGAGAAGTCCATTCCACTCAAGAAGCTAAAGAAAGGCTGAAGCAATGGTCTATGTGAACTGGACTCGCCAAGCCATCCAGGATATATACGAGATTAGAGAATACTATAGGCCCTGATCAGCAAAATATGCCGAACAATTAGCTGACAAAATTTTTGAAAAGGGCGAATACTTAGAAAAATATCCCTTGATAGGCAGAATGGTTCCGGGGTTAGAAAGACCAGAAATCAGAGAGTTGATTTATAAGAACTACCGGATTATCTATCATATAGTATCTGTTGAACAGAGACATATTAGCTGTCCATAATGGATTGAGACCTTTGACGGAAGAATCTATATTTGGATGATAAAAAACGCCGCCTAACAAAATGCACCAGCCATGCCTCTGAGGAACGCACTCGGAAGTTTGTGGCTCCAGGCACCAAAAAATGAAATAACAACAAAAAACGCAAGCGATCAGACCCGGCTGTTGAATGGGTCGTTAACAATGTGGCTGCACCACGTCAATCAATAAATTTTATGGGACTATTGGAAGAAAATTGGGATATACCTGCTTACTCAGCGGCACTCGACGAAGAAGATGAATCGGCAGATGTAGGCTTCTATGATGACGAGTCGGACCTGGGCGAGATGAGCGACCAAAGCACCATGCTGGACTGAGGCATTAGAGATGCGCATTACTTTTTCCGAATAATGAAAATATAATTAACTTTGCAGCGGCAAATCAGTACGACCAGCTCCTGCTGAACTCCCCCAGGTCTGGAAGGAAGCAAGGGTAGGCAGTTGTAGCGGTGCGATATTGGTTTGCCACTTTTTTCTCTTCTTTTTTTACCCACATCCTCTTCATAGTCCGGCTTCATGTACGTCATCAAAGTGAAAGGCAAAAAGAAAATCCCGAACTACATACAACTGAGGGATGAAAATTTTACTTTGGTGGGCTACTTCAGCTATCGCGAAGGACGCGCGCTACCCAAGCTGGAAAAGTTTGGGTTGGAAGGGAAAGAGAAAGAACTGGAAGCTTTTCTCGAGAATTTACCATTCGGAAAATTGCAAAAACTAGAGTTATAATGTCCCTATCGACCGACCATGTGGTGCAGGTGCGCAGCGCCTCTATTTTTCAGGAGCACAATACGGTGTTAAAAGATGTCTCATTTGACGTGCAGAAAGGCGAGTTCATCTTTTTGGTAGGGCGCACAGGTTCGGGCAAATCGAGCCTGCTCAAAACTTTATATGCCGACTTGCCGCTCAGGCAGGGTACCGTGCACGTGGCCGGCTTCGACATCGGGAGTATCAAAAGAAAAGAAGTGCCTATGCTGCGCAGAAAGCTGGGCATTATTTTTCAGGACTTTCAACTCTTCGGCGACCGAACTGTCGGCGACAACCTGCTTTTTGTGATGAAAGCCACCGGCTGGAAAGACCGGAGCAAGATGAAGGTGCGACTGACAGAAGTGCTCATGCGCGTGGGGCTTGGCTCGGTAGATACCAAAATGCCGCATCAGCTATCAGGCGGCGAGCAGCAGCGTGTGGTTATTGCTCGAGCCCTCATCAACGAACCTGTGATGCTCATTGCCGATGAGCCAACCGGCAACCTCGACCCCGACGTGAGCGATGGCATTTTCAAGCTTTTTATGGAAATCAATAATAGCGGCACGGCTGTGATCATGGCCACACACAATCACGCCCTGGTCAAC
>CAZQVB010000006.1:6067-14466 GCA_964596645.1 uncultured Roseivirgaceae bacterium | reverse complement strand
CATACTCAAGTGCGACAATGGCCGACTGCTGGACTCCGCAACTGAAAAATTTGAGCTGTCCGGCGGCTATTATTAACAACCTACCCTTTACAATAATTTTTTTCAGCCGGCCTGTTGTACGTAGTGCTTTCGCTACTTTTGCGCGTCCCATACAGCCACCAGTCCATGAACTACGAAAACAGCTTTAGAGCACACGCCCTCTTCTACAACCTTGGCACCATTGTGCTGATCATTTTTTGCCTGATGATCGGCCGGCCCATTCTGGTGCCTATGGCCTGGGCCCTTTTCTTCTCATTTCTCATACTGCCCATCGCTATCTTCCTGGAAAGGAAAGGCCTGCGCCGTTCCATCGCCATTATCATTTCGCTTTTGATACTCATAGCAGTGCTGGGCGGCGTCTTCACTTATTTTGGCCTGGAGATCACGGCCATATCCAGGAGCCTGAGCGACATTACGTCGGACATATCGCGCATTGTGAAAGACATCAAATTTTTTCTTTCCAACAAGGTGCCACTGATCTCTGCCGAGACAGACCTGACGGACATGATGCGCGACCGGTTGCAGGAGAATACAAATGTGTTTTTCAGTGGCCTCTCTACCGTTGGCAACATCATCATGTACATCGGACTGATGCCGATCTTCATCTATTTTATTCTCTACTACCGCGATTTGCCCAACGACTTTGTCATGGCCAAATACGAAAAAGGAGAGCGCCAGCCGATGAAGAACATCTTTAAGAATGTGCAACTGATGATCCGCAATTACCTGCAAGGCACCATGTGGTTTACCATTGCTACTGCCGTGATGGACTATGTGATATTGCTCGCTCTGGGCATACGCTATGCCTTGTTCTTTGCCATATTGGTAGCCATACTGAACCTGATACCCTATGTGGGCAATTTGCTGGCTTTTATCATTGTATTTCTCTATGCGCTGGCCACCAGCGACAGCATCATTACCCCGCTGTTGGCCATTGGCCTGTTGTGGGCGGCCAACATGGTGCAGGAAAATGTGATACGCCCCTGGCTCATCGGCACCTCTACCAACATCAATGCTTTTGTTATACTGCTTTCCGTGATAATTGGTGGCTTGGTGTGGGGTGTGTCGGGCATGATACTATTTATACCGCTGGTGGGGGTCATTAAGATCATACTGGAAGAGGTGCCCGACCTGAAGCCCTACGCCATCTTTCTCAGCGACCCAAAGAAGAAAGGAAAAAAAGAACAAAAGGCAGATGAGGTGACACAGCCATAGCACGTGGAGCTTATCGCTCAAGAATAAGAGCAGTAGCGGATATCAAAGCGCAATGTTTTCAAAGCATTGCTGGCAATAAATATTTCATGCAGACATTCGGCACTCTCTCGGCACATTATTTTTGTATGGCTCAATGGCTGCACCGGGAAACGGCTGCAATGACCTTCTGGTATGATTCGTCCAGAACTGATAAAATTCCTCCGTGGTGTCTTTGCTTTCCTCTATTTATTCCAAAACAGAGAGATGTCTCTGATTACCTGTTGCTGATATGGTTTTAATTTCATTGGCTTTACTTTGCCAATATTAAGGATTGCGGAAGCATCAGCAGAAACGGCATACTCTTTTCATAATCCAGTTTATCGTAATACATTCCCAATCGTGCCAGATTCTTGTAATAGTCGTTGACGTGCTTGTAGTAATACTTTTCCGACTGAATATACCATGCCCATTTACCCAATTTTTCTGTCAAAAACCACTTTTCCAACAGGCGGGCAATTCTGCCATTCCCATCTCCAAATGGATGAATATTCACAAACACGAGATGTATGAATGCTGAATAATAAAAGACTTCATCAATGGTCAGTTCCTGATTTAAACAACCATCTATTTCACTCCATAGCTTGTCGTACTCTCTTTTTATAATTTTTTGTTCTGCCGCTTCATATTGGATTCTGCCGGTATCATGTTCCATTACCAGCATTTCGGTCTTTCTGAGTTCACCTCTTTGAGGTTCGGGTAACAAATGAGCGGTAACCAGCTGATGTGCTTTGTGAAAATTATCTTTTGTAAGCGGATTGTCTTTGGCAAAAAGATATGCCTGGTACAGGTCGTTGGGTTTCTCAGTAAGCGCAGGCAGGTATTCCACATTCAGTATTTTGTGCCTTACGTAGCTGTCCACTTCCATTTGCTCTCCTTCTATTTTAGAAGATGACATCACGGAAACGGAAGTGTAAAAGGCAAAGCTGTGAGGTTCCAGTTCAATATTTTTAATTTCCGTAAACGCAGCATCTAAGTCAATATCCAACATGGATTTCCATGTCTTTAAATACGCCTTATTTAATAAATGATGAGTCATGGTTTATAATTGATGATCTTTTTGTTTTAATGTAAGTATGGCGTTTTTTATCATCTGCAAGATTTGATCTGCTTCATCCTGAAGTTCACCCGAGGTATTTAAAAACCACCTTATTTTCTGCAGATACGGCATATAGTAGTCTCACTTTAACTCATTTTTTCCGCCCGCCATTTATTGGTTTTACCCTTTTCCGCCCAATACTGCTTTCAATCTATTGATTGATTTCTTGCGCATATCAATTAGCATTTGGTGCAAATGTATCGACGTTTGCCATTTATCCAGATTGTGGTCGTCCCTTTTATAGAGCGCGGGTGAATTGGCACATTTGTATAACTTAGGCATGTGGGTCGGCTGGTGCGGATTTACAAATATGCCAATGAGCGTCTGGCTGAATTATCACTGTCAAGGTTGCAGGATCTTTTTTTCGCTTGCTGCCTTAAATATTTGGGCCTGTTGGCCCTGAGCGCTTGCCATACTGGCCATTCACAAAGCCTGTGAATATATCAAGTGCACTCCTTGATCAGGTGAAGAAATTCTTGATTCGACCTAGCTCCACCTTGTGCGTTTTAATTATATCTCTAAAAAACTAGGGAGAATCCACGTCCTTCATTGTCTTTTAGTATCATCTCGTATTTCTCTATCTCCTGGCGTAGCTGCTTGCTGTACTGGCCATTCATAAAGCTTATGAATATATCCAGTTCTTTATTGTTTCTGCTTTCTTCCAATGCTTCTATGTATGAAGATTTATCTGCGTCATAAACCCAGGCCATCGGCAGGTCATACATCGATTGAATGTAGTTCATCAATAAGCGTGAAGTACGTCCGTTCCCATCATAAAAAGGGTGGATGCTCACCAAATCGAAATGGGCTATGAAAGATGTTTCTAACACCTTCATTTCGTCTTTTTCATCCGCTAGCCTTGCTTGTAATTCTTCTGCCAGCTGAGTAGTCATCGACTCCACTTTTTCAAAGTTGACAAAATACCTGGTTCCTGCAGAAACATTGCCTTTTCTAAACTCTCCCCTGGAGGCATCTATATTGCCCAAGACAGTATTGTAAACCTTTCCGGTATGCTTCATCGTCAATGCATTGATTTCTTGAATCAAAGACACTGATATTGGTTCTTTGGCTCTGGATTTTTCGATGACATAACTCAAGGCATTGAAATGATCCTGAACCATTAGAGAGTGTGCTAACGGTTTTCCTTTTGGCGTTTTCCCTTCAGCAAGAAGCACCTGCGTTTCTATTTCTGTCAGGGTAGATCCTTCCAGGCGTGTACTGTGGTGCGTAAGGGCATACCGATTGAACCGATCAAAATCAATTGCTTTCTCTAAACCATACTCGCGGTATTGCTTGAGCAATTTTGATATGTTCGTTTGTAATGCCATATAAAGTCGACAATTTCGCCTGCCGCAAGCGTTAACTCACAACTCTGCGAGATTGGTTTTGGCCAGTTTAAAATCGGGCGCTATAGTCAATGCTTTCTCAAAGCTCTGTTTTGCTTCATCTTTTTTGCCCTGCTCTTTCAAAGCCATTGCCTTAAGATTATACGCAGCTGCTTCCAGCGTCACTTCCTGGCCCTTTTTATCGTCGGTAGCAAAAGTTATCTTCTCCTCAGGGGCTTTGGGGCTGGTGGCTATAATGTCGGCATTGTTAATGGCCTCGGCATATCGCGCCGATTCAAATTGAAGGGCCGCCGTCTGATACAGCACGCCAATGTCGAAGGTTTGCAGATACAGCGACTCATAGCTCTCTATGGCTTTGTCGCGCAGGCCCATATTGTCGTATGAAACGGCATTGATGCGCAGTGCGTGACTATTGTTGGGATTGCGGCTGAGCAGATCTGCCGACACAAAGAGGCTGGAGGCATATTGATTGTTTTCGAAGTAGTGATAGGCCAACTGCAACTTCAACGAATCGTCGGTCGGGTCGAGGGCTACCATGCTGTACAAAGCATCTTTTGACACTTCGGGGTCGTTGTATTTGCGGCCAAACACAAACTTCATCTGGTAATGCTTAAAGAGCTGTGTGTTTTGAATCTCCCTATTTTGCGCCTGAGAAGTGGTGGCCATTATACTGCCAAAAAAAACAACAAGCATTGCGACATTAAAAATCGTTTTTATCATTTCATTTTAGGTTTTATGTTCATGTTGGATTAAGCCTTTTTTACTGCCGAGGGCTTTCATCAATGCAAAAGCCTCATCGAAGTTATTGCTGATCTTGCCTTCCAATATAGCGTCTTTTATTTCATCCTTTATATCACCAACCACGCGCGAAGGTGGCACATTGAAATAGGCCATGATCTGCTCTCCACGCACCGGAGGCTGAAAATTCTTGACCTGATCGCGCTCCTCCACCTGTTGCAGCTTGCGCTCCACCTTGTCGAAATTGCGCAGGTAACGCTTTACTTTCTCATCATTTTTCGACGTTACGTCTGCCCGGCACAGCGCCATCAGGTCGTCGATGGCCGGGCCGGCTTCATACAGCAGTCTTCGCAGGGCAGAATCCGTAATCTGATCACTGACCAGCGATATAGGCCTGAGATGCAAACGCACAAGCTTTTGCACATATTTCATCTTTTCATTCATCGGCAGTTTCATCCTGCGAAAAATGTCTGGCACCATACGCGCACCGGCATCTTCATGTCCGTGAAAGGTCCAGCCGTGCTGCGGATCGAAGCGCTTTGTTTTTGGCTTGGCGATATCGTGCAACAGGGCAGCCCAACGCAGCCACAGGTTGTCCGATTGCCCGGCTACATTGTCGAGCACCTGCAAAGTGTGGTAAAAGTTGTCCTTGTGCTTCTTGCCATCGATGGTATCCACACCTTGCAACTCTTTCAATTCCGGTAAAACCAGATCGAGCAACCCTGCGTGAAACATCAGCTTGAAGCCATAAGACGGCGTAGGAGCCAATATGATTTTATTCAACTCTTCTGTAATACGCTCCTGCGACACAATCTTCAGCCGGTCGCGGTTGTGCTGCATAGCGGCGAAGGTATCGGGGTGTATGTCGAAGGCCAACTGTGCGGCAAAGCGTATACCGCGCATGATGCGCAACGGGTCGTCAGAAAAGGTAACACCGGGCTCCAGCGGAGTGCGTATCATTTTCCTTCTCAGATCGGCCTGTCCGTCGAAAGGGTCGATCAGCTGGCCAAAAGTGTTTTCATTCAGGGCAATGGCCATGGCGTTGATCGTGAAGTCTCGCCGGTTCTGATCATCTTCCAACGTGCCGTCTTCCACCACCGGATTGCGGCTGTTGGCCCGATACGACTCACGACGGGCTCCCACAAACTCCACCTCGAAATCGCGGTGCTTCAACTGCGCCGTGCCAAAGTTTTTGAAGACACTTATGGAGGTTTTACCGTCCAACAACGCCTGCGTCTTTTTGGCCAGCTCTATGCCACTGCCCAGGCACACTATATCAATGTCTTTGGAAGGCCGCTTCAGCACCAGGTCGCGTACAAAGCCGCCCACCACATAAGCTTCTACCGGCCCGGCAGCTTCTCGCACAATTTGAAAAATGGGTATATGCTGGATCTTATCTGTGTAGTTCATCTATAAAAGAAAAAGCCTCAAAGCGTTTATGTACTTTGAGACTCAGTGTTGTGTTGTTGGCAAAGATACGATCATTTGCTTTACCGGTCAAAAATGGCACGAGCGCGCGGCAGATTGAAAATAAAGGCTGCCGGCTCCGGCACGCCACAAAAGAATTGGCAACAATTATGGCGGTGGCCTATAACTATTGGCCGGTATCTCCTACTTTTGTGTCCCGTAAGTTTCACTTTTTACTTCTACTCTTCTCAAACTTATGGGGCAAACAAAATTCATCTTCGTTACAGGCGGCGTCACTTCCTCTCTCGGCAAAGGCATTATTTCAGCGTCGCTTGGCAAACTACTTTCAGCACGCGGCTACCGTGTCACCATTCAAAAGTTTGACCCGTACATCAACATAGACCCGGGCACGCTCAATCCTTACGAGCACGGCGAGTGCTACGTGACCGAAGACGGCGCCGAAACTGACCTAGATCTGGGGCATTATGAGCGCTTTCTCAACATCAACACCGCCCAGACCAACAACGTGACCACCGGCAGAATATACAACAACGTGATCACCAAAGAGCGCGATGGCGAATATCTGGGGAAGACGGTGCAGGTAGTGCCGCACATCACCGACGAGATAAAACAAAGCTTTTACCTGCTGGGCGAAAGTGAAGACTACGACATGGTGATCACCGAGATCGGCGGCTCTGTGGGCGACATTGAGTCGCTGCCGTTCATAGAGGCCATGCGCCAGGCGCGTTGGGATCTGGGAAGGGAGAATTTTGTGGTCGTACATCTCACCCTCATCCCCTACCTGAAAGCCGCCGGAGAACTAAAAACAAAACCCACACAGCACTCTGTGAAGAAACTGCTCGAGTCGGGCATACAGCCCGACATATTGGTTTGCCGGTCGGAATATCCCATCAATACGGACATCAGAAAAAAGCTGGCGCTGTTCTGCAACGTACCTGTGAACTGTGTGATTTCTGCCCTGGACGCGGAGACCATCTACGACGTACCGCTGATCATGCGCAAAGAGAAGCTGGATGAACGCGTGTTGGAAAGACTGGACCTGCCCATAAAAGAAGAGCCCAGCCTGGAGCATTGGAAAGAGTTTCTGGGACGGTTGAAGAACCCGACAAAAGAAGTAAACATTGGCCTTATTGGAAAGTATGTAGAGCTGCCCGATGCTTATAAGTCAATCTGTGAATCGTTTATACACGCCGGAGCCAGCAACGAATGCAAGGTGCAACTCACGTGGATATCTTCTGAAAAGATAATGGAAGAGAACGTGGCGGAATTGTTTGCCAACCTGGACGGCATATTGGTAGCACCTGGCTTTGGCGAGCGCGGCATAGAGGGCAAAATAGAAGCGGCGCGCTACGCTCGTGAGCAAAAAATGCCGTTTTTTGGTATTTGTCTCGGCATGCAGTGTGCTGTGGTGGAGTTTGGCCGCAATGTGCTCAACCACAAAGATGCCGCCTCTACCGAGATAGATAAGAAGACCAAGCACCCCATCATAGACCTGATGGAAGATCAAAAAAAGATAAAAAAGAAAGGTGGTACCATGCGCCTGGGGGCCTATCCCTGCAAGCTGCGCAAGCAGTCGAAAGTGCATAAAGCCTACGGACAGGAAATGATTTCTGAGCGGCACCGGCATCGCTATGAATTCAACAATAAATATCTCGAGCAATTCGAAGAAAAAGGTATGGTGGCCAGCGGCATCAACCCTGACTCCGGTCTGGTAGAAATCATAGAGTTGAAAAACCATCCCTGGTATATCGGTACGCAGTTTCACCCGGAGCTGAAAAGCCGCGTTGTAAATCCCCATCCGCTCTTTGTCGGCTTTGTCGCTGCTGCCATTGACTACCGGCGCGAAAAAGATGAAAATTAAATATTACTCGTACCTTTGTAGCCTTTTTAAAAACAGACGGATTAGAGTGTAATGGACAAAAATCAGGCATTTGGATTTTTATTAATGGCCACGTTGCTCGTGGTTTATTTTTATTTTTTTGCACCAACTCCGCAGCCAGTACAAGACACCCCGGAGCAAACCACCACTGCACAGCAAGCCCCTGCCCGAAGGGCCGATACACCCATGGTGCGCGAGGCTCAGGAGACCAATGGCGACTCACTCCAACTCACTGTACTTCAGGAAAAATTTGGCCTTTTTTCCAATGCGGTACAAGGTGAATCGGAAACCATCACGGTGGAAAATGAAGCCATGATCATTGAATTTTCTACACAGGGGGGGCTCATCAGGCAGGTGACTCTGAAGAATTACGAAAACTACCAGTACGAACCCCTGGTGCTGCTCGACAGGGAAAGCAGCCAAATGCGCTACCTGATCAATACACCCACCGGCGAGATCAACATATCCGATCTGTACTTCGATGCCGGAGAGGGTCCGGTCACGGCAAATGATACCACCACCGTCAGCTTTCGCCTGCAGCTCGACGGCAGGCGCTCGGTGGTGTACGAATACCGCATACCGAATGAAAACTACGTAGTGCTGTTGAACATGTCTTTTG
>CAZQVB010000006.1:4326-6057 GCA_964596645.1 uncultured Roseivirgaceae bacterium | reverse complement strand
TTGAAGACATGAATGATCTTGTGCCCGACAGCAAGGTGACCCTGGCCTGGCACAACGACCTGAAACGGCTGGAGACCGATATGGAATACAGCCGCGACTATACCACGGTGAATTATTTCTTTGCCAACGGCAGCTTCGATGAGCTGAGCCCAAGGTCATCAGACAAAGAGGAAGAAGCTTTCACCGAGCCGGTGGATTGGTTTGCCTTTTCTCAGAAATTCTTCACTACGGGCATGGTGTTCAACCGGCCGGTACAAAACGGCTATGTGTCGTCTATGGTGAACGAATCTGACACCACCGTCATAAAAAACTGTGAGGCCATATTTCAAATTCCGCTGGAGCAACTACAGCCCGCCGCCGCACCGTTCAAGCTGTATTTTGGCCCCAACAGACTGCAGGAGCTGGGTGTGGTTTCCGATAGCTTTAAGGAGAATTTATACCTGGGCTGGCCGGTGATCAGCTGGATCAACAAATACCTCATCATCAACCTGTTTCATTTTCTGGAACGCTTCACCAGCAACTACGGCATCATCATCATTATACTGGTGTTTATCATCAAGCTGGTGCTGTCGCCGCTCACGTACAAGTCGCACATGTCGATGGCCAAAACAAAGGCTCTGAAGCCTGAGCTGGACGAGCTGAAAGAAAAGTATGGCGACGATATGCAAAAAATGCAGTCTGAGCAGATGAAGCTGTATCAGCAAGTTGGGGTAAACCCACTGAGCGGCTGCCTGCCTATGCTGCTTCAGATGCCCTTCCTGTTTGCCATGTTCCAGTTCATACCGCACGCCATAGAGCTGCGGCACGAGCCTTTCCTCTGGGCGGAAGATCTCTCCCACTACGACTCCATCATGACGCTGCCCTTCACCATACCGGGCTACGGCGATCATGTGAGTTTGTTTACCCTGCTCATGACGCTGTCCACACTGTTGTATACGTGGGCCAATAGCCAGGCTACAGCCACTATGCAGGGGCCTATGAAAACCATGCAGTACATCATGCCGCTCATTTTTCTGTTTATGCTCAACAGCTTCCCTGCAGGCCTCACCTTTTACTACTTCGTTTCCAACCTGGTATCCTTTGCGCAGATCGCCATCATACGCAGGTTTGTAGACGACAGCAAGATCAGGGCTATATTGGAGGAGAATAAGGAGAAGAACAAAGGCAAGAAGAAGTCGAAATTTCAGCAAAGGCTGGAAGATGCCATGAAAGCCAAAGAAGCCACTACCAAAAAACCTGCACGGCGCTGAGCAACATAATCGCGTATTGCAATGCCTGATTTTCAATGTACATCCTTCAAAAGTTATAGCAGGGAAACAATCCGTGGCTGGCGTTCCCGCAGGCTTTTTGGGCAAAACGCACTACTGGCCTGCATCATAGCACTGGCCTGGGGATGTTCGCCGCAACAGCCTGATAACCGGGCTTCAGAAGAAACCAAAACGATCACCATCAACAATGTGGAGCCACGGCGCACGGTATCGGGCGATATCGTCGACGCGCACGACGGCCGTGTGGTTCGCTTTGGCGAATTGTACTATTGGTATGGCACCGCCTATGGCAATACCAACGGCTTCACCACCGCCAACCATTATGTATGCTATAGCTCGCCCGATCTGGCCGAGTGGTCATTTGAAGGCCGGCTGCTGCCTGGCCAGCCGGAAGGCGTATACTACCGGCCCCATGTGGTGTACAATGAAAAGACAGAAAAATATGTGCTGTGGTACAACTGGT
>CAZQVB010000006.1:0-4316 GCA_964596645.1 uncultured Roseivirgaceae bacterium | reverse complement strand
AGCTGTGGAACGGTCGCTTTGGTGTGGCCACCAGCGATGCTCCCACAGGACCTTTTACCATTGTGAATGACGACGTACAGGTATACCGCTCCGATGTAGGCGTAGGCGATTTCGGCCTATTTGTAGATACCGACCAAACCTGCTACCTGAGCTACAACACCATACAAAACCACCAGGTGTCTGTAGAAAAGCTCGATGACACCTACACTGCCTCCACGATGCAAAATGGCGGCATCATAGCCGAACACATGGAGGCCGGCTCCATGTTCCGACGTGAAGGCAAATACTACCTGCTCACCGACTATACCTGCTGCTTTTGCAACCAAGGTTCAGGTGCCAGGGTATATATGTCGGAACAACCCTTGCAGGGCTACCGCTATACAGGAAACATCAACCGGTATCCCGGACGACATACGCTGCTGCTGAGCGACGGACAAAGGCGCGGTACGCAATACGAGGTAGTGGAACGAGCGGCAAAAGGTTTTCAATCTGTGGAAGCCAGGTTTGATACCCTCAGGAATATTCATCAGGTTCAGATTGATCTGTTCACTGGCAACCGCCCCGAAAACTGCGGAGATGTGTCCAATCCCCGCGTTCATCCGGAAATAGAAATGCCGGAATGGCAGATAGAAAACTGGACCGGTGGTGCCTGGCAGGCAGTAGCCGTAAAAGATGCGTCTGTCTCGCATTCGGCACTTCGGCAAACGATCACGCTGGAATTTGACTCATTTGCTGCGAGCCATATACGGTTGACCCCCGACAGCAGCTATAGATTCGATCAGGTGTATATTAATGAAATTGTACTCGGGCACGGAGGCACCAACACGAGCTTTTATATCAGTGGGCCGGGCATCGCACAGCAACCGATTGTACCGGCTCAGCAAACGTTTGTGATGCCACTGCAGACCCCGACCGGTACAGAATATATATGGATGGGCGACCTGTGGGGCTCTGCCTCAGACAACATCAAAGGCCACGACTACCAGTACTGGAGTCCACCGCTCCGATTCCGTCCCGATGGCACCATCATGCCGATGGAATTTGTAGACAAATGGACGCTGGAAGTACAGGCCGGACGGAAGCAATAAAGCCAGCGCCAGACAAGGCTGTATGCTGTTTCTACTGTTATTAAAATTGGTCCTTTGACGGTTTTGTAAGTACGTCTCCGATAAAAATTGAGATAAATAAAAAAATGCCTTTTACATTTTCACATCCAGCAATAGTATTACCATTATCTTATTTACCAAGAAAATGGTTTTCGTTGACAGGACTTGTAATCGGCAGTTTGACACCTGACTTTGAGTATTTTTTAAGAATGAGAATTAAGAGCAATTACAGCCATACCATTGACGGATTATTTTGGTTCGATTTGCCACTGGGTCTGTTACTCGCATTCATTTTTCATAACATCGTTCGAACTAGCTTATTTCACAATTTACCAACATCTTTGAAATCAAGATTAACGGCGTATAGACAATTTGATTGGAATGGACACTTCCGGAAAAATTGGTTGGTAGTGACGATTTCGGTTCTGATTGGAGCAGCATCACATATATTTTGGGATAGTTTTACTCACGACCACGGTTATTTTGTAAAGACAATCCCAACGTTGCAAAACTCAGTGGACTTGTTCGGTAGCAAGATTCCATTTCTAAAAATTTTACAACACTCTTCAACTTTAATAGGTGGGCTTTTAATTGCCTTTGCCATTTACAAGCTGCCGATAAACAAGACTGAAAAAGAAAGTATAAATTTGAAATATTGGATAATTGTTATCGGAATGACTATGAGTATCATTGTAGCAAGATTTTTAACCGGACTTGAATTGAAACAATATGGAAATGTAATTGTAACAACAATTTCTGCAGGATTAATTTCATTGACGATAATACCGTTGATATCAAGGATGACAAAATCAAAGAACGGCAACAATTGGCTTGAGCAAATGCGCTAATATGGTCATATGTAAATAATTACAAAATTATAAATAGGACAAGTAAGCAGAATCCCTTACACATCATAGCTCACCAATAAACACCATCTTTTCATTCGCCTTCATAAGCCGGATTTGGCGTGGGAAAATTAGCACCTTTACTTTGCAATGCGGCCTCTAGCTTTTCCTTCATTTCTTGCAGTTTTTCTGGCGCACGGTCAGCCAGATCATTAGCCTCCACTACATCATTGCCCAGATGATAAAGCTGCCAACTGTCGTCTTCATAAAAATGAATTACTTTCCAGGCACCCTCCCGGTATGCCGAGGCTGGCTTGCCATGCTGAGGGCTGTAATGCGGCATGTGCCACAGCAAACCACGCGGAACAAGTGATTTACCTTCAAACAAAGGCATCAGGCTGACGCCATCATCCGTGCCAGTGCCTGTCTCAGTAATAACTACGAATGTATTATAGAGATCCTGGGCTATCACAGGCTCATCGATTACCTGACCCTTCCCTACCTTACCTGGCCATCGAATGATGAACGGCTCACGTATGCCGCCTTCGTACAAATAGCCCTTACCTGCCCGTAGCGGCCCATTGTCGGTGGGGGGCGTGTGCTTGGCGAATGCAGGCACTTCCCGCACCGACAGACCGCCGTTGTCCGAGGTAAACACCACTAAAGTGTTTGCGGCAATATTTAATTCATCCAGCTTGGCCAGCAGGCGGCCTACGTTTTCATCAATGCTGTGCACCATGGCGGCATAGTGCGGATTGGGCAAGGTGTCGGCGGGGTTTTTCCTGGGCTTACGGCTGTATTTTTCCACCAGTTCATGCTTGCCTTCTATGGGCACGTGTGGTGAGTAGAAGTTGAAGCTTAAGAAGAATATAGAATCCTTCTGTTGTTCAACATATTGCAATGCATGATCGGTGAGCACATCGGTGAGGTAATCGTCTTCCTGTGCATTCTGCTGTAGCAAGGGCATTTCGCCGCGCCTGAAGAACGGGTAATAAAAGCTGAGCGGCAGGCCATTGCCTGCTCCGGCGATGTTTAAGTCATAACCTTGCTGCTCCGGCCTGTATTGACCGCCGCCCAAGTGCCACTTGCCTATGTGTGCTGTATGGTAGCCCTTGGTCTTTAGCGCCTCAGCGATGGTGGTAAATTCCAAATCGAGCTGTTGGCTGATGGGCGGGGTAATCAGCTTTTGTCGCGGCCCGGCGGGGTGGTTGCCATGTATGTGCTCTGTAATATTTACCGCAATGGGGTGCAGCCCCGTCACCAGTGCGGCGCGCGAGGGGCTGCACAGCGGTGCAGCGGCGTAGCCATTGGTAAAGCGTATGCCATCAGCAGCAAGGCGGTCGAGGTGTGGTGTTTCAATGAAATCATTGCCATAGCAGGCCAAATCGTGCCAGCCAAGGTCATCTGCCACGATCAGTATAATGTTGGGAAGCTTCGTCTGCTCCCGGGTATTAGGCGCATATTTTGTTTTGCAGGCGAATAAGGTGAAACCAATGATAATCATCGCTATGGCCGAACAGAGGAATTTTATGAAGTTTTTATTATTCATGGATTGAACTTTAAATGAATGTTCGATAAGACATTTGGACTTTCAATACTATGCATCACGGTTGTATCCTTTTTTTTGATAAAGTCTCCGTGATTCTTCAGGCTACCATTCCCAGTTGACAACTACTCATGGCTGCGCCATTATTTGATGCTGACCAGGAGGCAATTCCAGGGTCGAATATGCTTCATCATCCTGTATTTTCACTGGCAATGAGTTATGGCGGATGTCGCGCAAATGAGCGGGCAGTTCTACCACGGCAGATACTCCCTCCGGCACATCGACGATCAGTTCCCAGGCATGATGTATGTTCAGTTCGACTGAAATTTGACCCCGCACGCTGGGCACGGTGGCTTTTACGTGTTTTAACTGTCCCGGCTGAGGTCGGATGCGCACCTTCCCATATCCGGCCTCCAGCGGAAATACGCCGGCCACATACTGCGACAGTAAAGTGAGCCCGCCCCCACTCCAGGCGTGATTGATGGTACCGCCGCCATAGCCTTCACTGCCAATGCCCCAGCCCTCCCACATGGTGGTGATCGTTGGGTGCTCAACCATTTTTTGAAAACGCGATCGCATGCGCGCAAGGGCCAGATCGTCGTAGCCCATTTGAAAAAGGGCCTCAAGAACATATTTCTCCATGTATGGGCTGGCATGCTGCTGTGTTTTTAGCACTTCTGCAATGGCGTCGTATCGCTGTGGTGGTACCAGCCCGGCCACCACAGCCAGCCCCTGCACACGGTCGTCGGTGGCGCCGTCATAATCAGGCGAGCGATAGGCATGGCCCGTCCAGAAGATGGTGTCGAAAGCGGGCTTAAA
>CAZQVB010000005.1:44225-168865 GCA_964596645.1 uncultured Roseivirgaceae bacterium | reverse complement strand
ATGCCGATTACAATGCCAAGCCCGCTTACTATGGTATTCAGGAGGCACTGGAAGACGATGACAACATCTCCATTCCTACCGGTCTGCTAGATGAAGCAGATAATGCAGGATTTATACTGTACCCAAATCCATGTGCTTCTTTTTTAACATTGGCCAGAATGGATGAGAGCAATGCCTCAAACACGATGCATTTGGATTTTTATAGCGTAACAGGCGCCTTGCTCAACACCATACATAATTATAAAACAGGAAACCCAATTGATGTATCTGCTTTTGCGAATACCGGTTTTATATTAATGCGGGTTAGCGATGCAGGAAGGGTGGTGAACCTGAAGTTTTTTAAACAACCAATAAGCGGATTTTAAAGATTGCTAAACAGGCAGTCTAAATAGTTTTATTCTTAATCAACATAATTCATGAGTCTTTTTTCGCTCAAGAAAAAAAACATAATAGTAATGGGTGGCACCTCTGGCTTGGGATTGGCCTCCGCTAAAGCTTTTATTTCGCATGGTGCCAGTGTGGTGGTTGTGGGAAGGAGTGAGCATACATGCCGGGTGGCGGCATCGGAGTTGGGTCCGAAAGCCGAAGTGATATCGGGCGATGCATCTGTACCTGAAACAGTACAACAGGCCATTGCTGCCTTTACCAGTCGCAATGAAAGAATACACGGACTCTTTCACGTGGCAGGAGGAAGCGGAAGGAAGTTTGGAGATGGGCCGTTGCACGAACTTACTCTGGATGGCTGGAATGAAACTTTGCGGCTCAATCTCACCTCCGTTATATTATCGAATCAAGCTATCATTCAATATTTTTTAAAAATGAATATGGCTGGCTCTATTCTCAATATGAGTTCAGTTCTTGGTTATTCACCATCGCCAAAATACTTTTCTACACACGCCTATGCTGCATCCAAAGCAGCCATTATTGGCTTTAGCCAATCCATAGCGGCCTATTATGCTTCATCCAACATTAGGGTCAATGTTCTTGCACCTTCCTTGTTTGTGACACCCATGTCTGAGCGCGCCGCCACCGATGAAAAAATAATGCAATTCATTAAAACGAAACAACCCCTTGACGGCGGCAGGGCTGGTCATCCGGAAGATATTGCAGGTGCTGCCAGTTTTTTCATGTCCGACAGTTCCTCTTTCACCACCGGCCAGGTGCTGAGCGTGGATGGGGGTTGGCATCTAAGCGAGGGACAGTATGTACAATAATTCTAGAAGCACTGAGCGATATGTAATCGGAATTGACCTGGGCGGAACCTATATCAAAACCGTACTGCTCAACGATGCTCTGGCTATAATACATGAAGAGGCATTTGAAACAGTGGATTCGGTACAGGATCCGGGATTGTGGAAGGAGACAATCCATAATCTCACCAAACGCTTTCAAGCGCAATACGGACAGGAAAATTTGATATGCGGCATTTCAGCGCCAGGTCTTACCGACACCGGCAATGCCGCGATAACACATATGCCAGGGCGGATGAAAGGACTTGAAGGCCTGATGTGGAGTGAGTACCTGCAAATACCTGCTTTTGTTGTCAACGATGCTCAGGCTGCTTGTATGGCTGAATCGTTAATCGGCGTAGCCAAAGGCAGTCATCATGTAGTCATGCTCACCTTGGGCACTGGCGTCGGTGGCGCGGTACTGATCGATGGTAAGTTATATACAGGACTCCTCGGCAGGGCAGGGCACTTCGGGCACATTACCTTAGACTACACCGGCGAGTCATCAGCAACAGAAATGGTAGGCAGCCTTGAAACCGCCATAGGCGATTACACAGTAGGCAAACGAACCAGAGGGCTTTACAACTCCACCGCAGAACTTGTTGAAGCTTATAAAAGGGGTGAAGCGAAAGCCACTTATTGGTGGTTGGAGTCGATCAATAAGCTCGCAGTGGGTATCTCTTCCATCATCAACGCCTTTTCTCCCGAAGTAGTAGTCATTGGCGGTGGAGTCACTGGTGCCGGTGACAGCCTGTTTGGCCCCTTGAATGATTTTATGGCACTCTATGAATGGCGACCAACCAAAGAATCTACTCGCATTGTAAAGGCACAACTCGGTGAATACGCCGGTGCCATAGGTGCCGCATTATTTGCAAACATGAAATTAAAAGAAGCAATAAAATAAAGTAAATGGAACCATCAATTGAATATTTAGAAAAGAGCCGTATGATCTTCGATAAGGTCGCGGCTCAGAAGGATAAAATTAAAGAGGCAGCTCAATGGTGTGCCCAGAGTATCTTAAAAGGCCGCTTGACCCACCTTTTTGGTTCGGGGCATAGTCGTATGATGATAGAGGAGATGTGGCCCAGATACGGCTCTTTTCCCGGCTTCAATCCGATCGTAGAACTTTCCCTGTCTTTTCACAACCTGGTGATTGGGGCCAATGGTCAACGGCAGGCGATGTTTCTTGAAAATGTACCTGGCCTGGCCGAGCGCATACTCCGCAATTTTGACCTTTCCTCTGATGATACCGCACTGATAGTTTCATCCAGCGGTTGCAATGTGGTACCTGTTGAGATGGCCTCTGAGTTTCAGAAACGCAATATCAAAGTGATCGCCATTGTGAGCAGTGAACATCTCAGCAAGAGTACTTCTAAAAGAAGTGACGGCACCAAACTTACCGACTTTGCCGACCTGGTGTTGGATACAGGAGCACCTGCAGGCGATGCCATGGTGAAAATTAAAGGCCTGGAAACACCTGTTGCGCCAGGTTCCACTATTGGCGGTGCGCTGCTGATCAACTGCCTGAAAGCAGAAATAGCGGCAAACCTGATAAAAAATGGCAAAACACCGAAGGTACTGACAGGATCGGTACTTATTGGAGAGCAACGCGCCACGGCACTTTTTGAAGCGGCCTATGATGAACACGCCCACCTGATGGCAAAATTATATGCAAATGTGGGCGCTCAATGAAGAAAATTTATGATGAGGTAATCAAGGCCAGATACTCAAAAGATATCCTGGTAGTAGGAGCCGGTTCTGCAGGCTGCTTGGCCGCTTTGGCCGCTGCCTCCCATGGCCAATATACAGTGGCCATTGCCGAGAGGTATGGCTTTGCCGGCGGCACTTCCACACAGATGCTCGATACTTTTTATGGCTTTTTCACGCCCGGTGATGCACCTAAAAAGGTGGTAGGAGGCCTACCCGATAGCATAGTGAACGCACTAAACAAGGCAGGCGATATATTTCTACGGCCCAATACTTATGGTGCAGGCACCGGTGTGAACTACAATCCGGAGCGGTTGAAGCTGGTGTGGGAACAACTCATGCAATATGCCAATATTCAGATGTTTTACCACAGTATGCTCGTAGAGGTACTGCCGGAAAGCGAAAGTTATGCGTGCATATTTTTTAATAAGGGAATGGGTTTTTTTGCCATAGACGCCAGAGTTGTGATTGATGCCTCAGGCGACGCAGATTTTTGTGCCCTGGCAGAATTGCCCTTTGAAAAGGCCGGGGAATTGGAGCCTGTCCAAAGCATGACCACGACCTTCAGGATGGCCAATGTGGATTTGAAAAAGTTCGAAGAGGCCGGTGGTAAAGGGATGCTGAAGAACAAGATGAAGGAAGCTGTTGAAAACGGTAAGCATGCACTGCCTCGCAAAGAAGGTTCTGCACACGAAATGTGTATTCCGGGCTGTATTTCTACGGTGGCAGTAAAGGTGGCCGGAGCCGATCCTTTGGATGTAGAGGGGATTACTGCGGCAGAACGGGAGGGACGAAGGCAGGCTTTTGTATATGAAGATTTCTTTAGGTCTGAGGTGCCCGGTTATGAGAATGCTAAAATTATTGGGCTCTCACACCAAATTGGTGTGAGAGAAACGCGGCGGGTATATGGAAAATATCGCCTTACCAAAGAAGATTGTATTGAAGCAAAAATGCCAGATGACCGCATCTTCCTGTGCGGGGCCCCCATCGAAGATCACAGAAAAGGTGCTGCGGGAGAGTCAGAAACCTATTGGAACTACGTGCAGGGAAATGGCATATATGGCGTGCCCTATGGCACCATAGTGCCTAACGGTGCAGCAAGGGCCTGGGTGGCCGGCCGATGTTTCTCTGCCACGCACGATGCGCATGCTTCGTGCAGGTCTATGGCCCAAACCATGTCAATGGGTAAGGCGGCAGGTTTTTCGGCGATCATTGCACTACAGCACGACTTACCCGCCGATGAGGTGCCGGTGGCCCTTCTTCAGGACATGCTGCTGCAAGCGGGGGCCGTATTGGAGGTGCCACAAAAAACTGCCGATACTTCCAGAAGCGGATGGTCAAATAATTTACAGAAATAGGACGTATGGAAGGTGAATTTTTCAGAACAGTGCTTGGCGACTTGCCGACAGATAAAATGGGGCTTTGCTATAGCCATGAACATATCGTGATCGAAGAGAGCTTTCCGACCTGTTCGAACCCACAATTTTTACTCAACGACACCGCCAAAATTAGTGAAGAGCTGATAGGGTTTCATCAGGCGGGCGGCCGTACGGTGGTGGATACCATGCCGGCCAATTGTGGAAGAAACGTGGTGAAGCTGGCGAAGATTAGCGGGATGTCCAATGTCAATATCATTGCTCCCACGGGTATACACCTGGAGCAGTATTACCTCCCCAACCACTGGCGCTACCACTACACGTCCGACCAGCTTGCGCAGCTTTTCATAGCCGATGTGCAGGAGGGGATAGACATGTACGACTACGGCGGCCCGATTGTAACGCGTACCCCGCACAAGGCAGGCATGATAAAACTGGCAACAGGTGACGATCCGATCACGGCACATCAGGAGAAAATATTTGATGCCGTATCGCAAGCCCACCTGGCCACAGGTGCGCCCATACTCACCCACACCAACTTTGGCAGGCATGCCGACAGACAGGTAGAACTTTTTCTGAAATACAATGTAGACCTCTCCCATGTGGTACTGTCGCATGTAGATCGCTTCAAGGACATTCAGTACCATAAAGACCTCCTTTCTGCCGGGGTGTACCTCGAATACGACAGCGCTTTTCGTTGGAAAGAAGAAGAAAACTGGACCTATAAGTTGCTGGAAGAGCTGTTGCCACTATACCCTACGCAGATAGTAATGGGTATGGATATGGCCAAAAATATATACTGGCGCAGCTACAACGGTTCACCCGGTTTGAACTTCTTAATCGATCGTATGCCGGAAGTATTGTCCGGGATGGGATTGGCACATCTTTATCAAAATATATTTTTCATCAACCCGGCACGACTGTACGCATTCAAAATATGATTTTTTTATAATGGATCCGCAACTCAATTTCAAATATATCATCCGGCTTACACTGGCCGCCGGCCTTGGCGGACTGCTTTTTGGCTTCGACGTAGCCATCATCACCGGTGCCGTACCTTTTATTCAGGATTATTTTCAGCTGAATGAGATCATGCTGGGCTGGGGGGTGAGCGCCTTACTTTTCGGGGCTATAGCCGGAGCAGCCGTTGCCGGTAAGTTGGCCGATGCCTACGGTCGCAAGAAAATACTGAAATGGGTGGCGGTGATTTTTGCCTTATCCTCCCTGGCTACAGGTTTGGCCACAGAGTTTTGGGTGTTTATTCTGTGGCGGATAGTCGGTGGCCTGGCGGTGGGTGCTGCATCGGTTGTATCTCCCATGTACATTGCGGAAGTTTCTCCTTATAAGATCAGGGGCAGGCTGGTATCCATTTATCAACTGTCCATTGTCACAGGAATATTGCTGTCTTATCTGATCAACTACCTGTTGCACGACATCGATAATGTCGGTTGGCGTCTTATGTTTATATCAGGTGCCTTGCCTGCTGTGGTGTTTTTTATTTTGCTCTTTTTCATTCCGGAAACGCCGCGTTTTTTACATAAAACTGGTTACGGTGATTTGGCCTATCAAGTGTTGAAAAAGATAAGCGGCCAACAAAATGCAGATGAGGAGATGAAGACGATTGCTGAAACTCATGTCACCAAAGAGGCCGATTTCAAAGCGCTGTTGAAGCCCAGATATAGTAAAATGATCTTTGTGGGGTTTGGACTAGCCGTCTTCGTGCAGCTATGCGGCATCAACACCATTATCGACTATGCCCCCATTATTTTGCAAACCGCCGGTTGGAAGATAGATACTGCTTTGTTTTCCACTTTTATTATAGGCGCGGTAAATCTTACTTTTACCTTCGTTTCTATATGGGCCATAGACCGCTTCGGTAGAAAACTTCTTTACATGATAGGATCAGCAGGAATGGCCTTGGTTTTACTCGCCATAGCGGTACTTTCTATATTTCAGGCCTTCACGGGGGTATTGGCCCTGGTGCTCATCTTACTGTTTATAGCCCTATTTGCTTCTTGCATTGGGCCCGTCTTCTGGACACTCGTTTCCGAAATATTCCCGACGCATATACGTGGTATGGCTATGTCAGTACCTGTATTTACCCAGTGGATTTTTAATGCTCTGGTGGTACTGTTTTTTCCATGGATGCTGGTAAATGCCGGTAGTGCCATTACGTTTGGATTGTTGAGTTTTTGCTCTTTTTTGATGCTTGTGTTCACCATCATGTATGTGCCCGAAACGAAAGGCAAGACGCTGGAAGAGATCCAGGAATTTTGGCATAAATAGTTTATGAAACAGTCAAGTCACACAATGATACATCTCATCAAATCCACCCTGCCTTACCAGGTACTGATCCTGTGGATCATGTGCATCGGCACATTTGCTTACGGACAGCAACAACACAGACCCAACATCATCCTGCTCATGACCGACGACCAGGGCTGGAATGAATTGGGCAGCTATGACCATCCGTTGTTGAAAACTCCGAACCTTGATAAGATGGCCGCCAATGGGCTCCGGTTTGAGCAATTCTACTCCGCCTCACCGGTTTGTACTCCCACACGTGCCAGCGTGATGACCGGCCGACACGCCAACCGTATGGGCGCTATTAAGCCTTTAAATGAGCCTGCTTTGTTCAGGCGGTACATAGGTGATGAGTTTTTTCATTTTGGCGGGTCATACAGCAATATCCATGATGTCACATTTAAAGATATTAAGGTTTTAGGCAACATCAGACCATCAACATTTATTGGGCATGATGCCGATCACAAAATTAGCAACATCATTTTTAATAATTTGCAGTTCAATGGTAAAAAAATATGAGTGCCGGGGAAGCGCAACTTAAAAAAAGTGAATTTACAGAAAATGTCATGTCTCAATAAATGGAAAATTAGAAAGAAACGATTGAATGATTAAAAATAAATACGGAATAGAAAAACCAATCGCTGTGCAAACTTTAAAAGATAATTTCAAATAATACAAATTAATTAAAAAATGAAGACACTTTTAAATAATCCCCTCATTATCATTGGTATTAGTAATTTAATCCTTTGCGGAGTAATATTAATTCTTGTAAAGAGTAAATTAATATTATCCACAAATCCGGAATTCAGTAAAATTTTGACTAATAATATTTTAAAGTATGTTGTATTGATATCCCTTGGTATTATTGTCATTGGATTGGTGGTAAAATAGGATTTTCTTTAAAATTATAATCAAAATAAAGCGTATTATCATGAAAATTAACTACTTAAAATTCTTTTTCTTGACCGGCATTATTTGGTATTCTTGCTTTTCTCAAAATACTTATAGTCAGTCTAACACTGCTTACGACACGGTTTATCTGAATAAAAAATTTGAAAACGTAGCTGTTGATCAGGCAGTCTACTACAAGGTGACCAACACCATTAATAACCTTGAATTTCCTTATATAAGTATCACCTTTTTGATGAACGGAAAACCTTATCTGCTTCAGCATTACGATAATAAACATACTCTTCACGGGTTCTATCAGGAATTTTATTCAAATGGCAAAGTGTTTATGGAAGGCAATTACAAACGGGGAAAAAGAACCGGGCTTTGGAAAAAATACTATTCCAATGGAACACTGATGGAGGAATTTGAAGTAGTGAAAACCGATTTTTACCCGGATGGATCAGATCAACGCAACGTATTGAGTTTTTTTGACTCAAGCGGGGTGAAGCAAGTGCATGAAGGTACCGGATTATATACAGAATATGATAATCAAATGCAACCTCGCCATATGGGAACATACAAGCAATATCAAAAAACAGGAAACTGGATTGGATATGCATCTGACGGCTCTAAGTATTATGAGGAAAAATATGTGAATGGAAATCTGATAAAAGGCACGAGCTACGATAGAACCGGCGAAGCTTACACATATAGAGAGTTGATTGTGAATGCCCAACCGTATGGTTCTTTAGAATCATTTTATGCAAATCTTAGGAAGCAAATAAAGTATCCTGAATATGCAAAGGATTTTCTAATTGAGGGCAAAATATTTTGCAAGTTTTCTGTTGATGAGAAAGGCGTGATAACAGATTTAAAAATTTTAAAAGGTGGCAATTCCGAGTTGGAAACAGAAACGTTACGTGCAGTAAGGAATACACCTGCGTGGAAACCCTGTATGTATCGTGGACAGCCCAGTCCTCTGCAATTTGTTGTACCAGTGGTTTTTAAAATTCAATGATGAATATGAACAATTCGCATGGTTTCACTTTCTGTTTTCCTTTTTTCAGGCCAAAAGTGATGCTTTCGGGTGTGGTAATCGTTTATTATATGACCTTGTTGATTTAAAGAGATAAAGAATGAGCTGAGCCTGCTTCTATTGATAGGAGATTTTGACAAGTCACTGAAAAGTGCGCAGGTGTATACATCTGTTGGTTTTATCGTCTGTATTACAATTGTTTTTTAAATAAAAATTTTGGATAAAAAAGTAAATAATTCTTAGAGCGGTCCTTGTACCTGCGCGTTTGGTGGTAACTGTAGGAACTGCGGCCTTGGTCTTAAATGTATATACCACCACAGATGCAGGTAACAATTGGGATTAAGCGAGCCGGGCACATACTTTTTTGGGATATGACGGTTGAGTGGATATTGGAGGTGCTATTTTACTTGAAGAGTTCGTTGTAACGGCAACGCCCTTTAGGTACAATCAAATTATAAGCATGTTATTTTTAATAACTTGAAAAGTCAAAATTAATGTTCATATGAATAAAAGTAATTTAATATCTTTTGCAACCATTCTCTTTTCTAAGTTTTGCATTGTCATATTTGCCTTTGCACAACCTTATGGCAACAGACCCAACATCATCCTGCTCATGACCGACGATCAGGGGTGGAATGAATTAGGCAGCTATGACCATCCGCTGCTGAAAACTCCGAACCTTGATCATATGGCCGCCAATGGCCTCCGGTTTGAGCAATTCTACGTCGCCTCTCCGGTTTGTACTCCCACACGTGCCAGCGTGATGACCGGCCGACACGCCAACCGTATGGGCGCTTTTACCTGGAACTACTCCATACGACCGGAGGAGATTACCATTGCCCAATTGCTACAAGGCAATGGCTACCACACCGCCCATTTTGGCAAGTGGCACCTGGGCCCTTCCAAAGCAGGATCGCCCACCAACCCTGGCGCGATGGGATTTGATCATTGGTTAAGTCATGACAACTACTTTGGATTCAACCCAAAGCTGGTGCTGAATGGAGCCGAACCAAAAGTGTATGCCGGTGAGAGCTCGGAAGTTCTGGTGCAGGAATCGATCAATTTTGTAGAGGCTTTGCCTGATGATGAACCTTATTTCCTGGTCATCTGGTTTGGCTCGCCCCACCGGCCCTATGCCGGCATCGATGAAGATGTAGGCTTGTACCGAAATGAACCCGACCTGGCCTTGCGCCAGCGCTTTGCCGAGATCACGGCGATGGACAGGGCAGTGGGTTGGCTAAATGAATACCTTGCCACCTCCGGCCAGAAGGAAAATACCCTGGTTTGGTTCAACAGCGACAATGGTGTAATTGATGGTGAGGTGTACTCACCCCTTCGCGGCAAAAAAGGTGATTTGTTGGAGGGAGGCATACGTGTACCGGCCATCATTCAGTGGCCTGAAGTGGTCAAAGTTGGCTCGGTGACTGATGTGCCTGCCTTTACCAGTGACATACTGCCAACACTTTGCGACATCACCGGCACAGCCCTGCCCAACTGGCCCCTTGATGGGAAGAGCATTAAACCCATCCTTTATGACCCCACCACAGATTTTGAGAAACGCCCACTGTTTTTTTGGAATTGCAACGTGTTCGACGCCTCTGTCAACTATAACTGTTGCTACACGAACATCAAAAGGAACTATTTGGATTCTGCAGCTCAGATGGGCACCGTGCCTACAGATTATCAGGATCAGATTCAATTTAAAAACTATGTATATGACATACCTGGCTATGCACCTTACAAAGGCGAAATGGCTGTGGTAGAGGGCGACATAAAATTATACCGCTCACGCGACGGGCAGTACGCGCTGTACGACCTCAGCAGCGATATAGGTGAAGAAAATAATTTGCTGGAAACCCATCCCGAAAAGGCCGATGCATTGAAAGCGGCACTGCGGCAATGGCTTAAGTCGGTGGAGCAAAGCCTGCAAGGGGCAGATTATTGAGATTTAAAATGTACATGTACATATACAATATAAACCTACATTTGTATATGCATATATACACTATGGAATATGGAAGAGTTACTGGAGATATCAGGCGGTCTGATTGCAAGGGCGCCGCTGGTCTTTAAGAGATACCTACACGATAAAATAAACTGGACTGACCGCTTAATAGGCATTAAAGGGGCCAGGGGTGTAGGTAAAACTACATTGCTCTTGCAATGGCTGCGAGGGCTTAACATGGCCCCACACCAAAGGGCTTATTTTTCCATGGATGAGCTGTGTTTCACCTCACATAGCCTGGTGGAAACGGCAAAAACTTTTTATCAAAATGGGGGTAAAGTTTTGGTTTTGGATGAAGTGCATAAATATCCGACCTGGTCCATTGAAATCAAGAACCTGTATGACCGCTATGCTGATTTACAGATTGTATTCACAGGCTCTTCCATTATTGATATGAGCAGGCAGGAAGCAGATTTAAGCAGAAGAGCCTTAATGTATGAACTTGCCGGGATGTCTTACAGGGAATTCCTAACCTTGAACTATGGCTTCTCACTCCCTGTCTTGCAAATGGAATCCATTGTAAAAACTTCCAAACCCATACAGGAAAGTTTACCACCTGGTTTTAAACCTTTGGAACATTTCAAAGCCTATCTCAAATATGGATACTATCCATTTTATAATGAATCCAGGGAAAGCTATTATCAGCGTTTGCAACAATTGGTAAGGACCATCATTGAATCTGATATGGCTGAACTAAAGGGTTTTGACATACGTCATGCAAAAAAAATGTTGCAGTTGTTGTACGTCGTATCCCAGGAAGTGCCCTTTAAACCAAACATTAACAGCCTGTCGAATAAAACACAGATGCATCGAAATACCATTACCAACTATTTGATCTTTCTACACGAAGCCCGGCTTACCTATCTGCTATATCCTTCCAACACCAGCGCTGCCACCCTGCAAAAACCTGAAAAGGTGTATTTGAACAATACCAATTTGCTGTATGCTTTAACTGAAAACTTGCCTTCTACAGGATCGGTCAGGGAAATGTTCTTTGCGAATCAGGTCAGCGTTATGCATAAACTGCACAGTTCCACTGTGACTGATTTTGAGGTGGACAACCAATATCTTTTTGAGATTGGAGGTAAAGGCAAATCAACCAGACAAATTGAAGGATTGCCCAATGCTCGAATTGTTAAAGATGACATAGAATTTCCCGTAGCAAAGTCCATCCCTTTGTGGCTGTTCGGTTTTTTATACTAATCCTTTTTTGAATACAAAGTCATATGAACAAACTATTGATAATACTTACCCTAACCTCCCTCATTACTCAGGCATGCACCGGGCAACCACCGTCAGGCAATGAGGGGTATCTGCAAAGCAATCTGGGCTATTGGGACAAAGACGGCGACGGATTGCCTTTTTTTACCTACACAGCCGATTTGCCGTACCGCCAGCAAGATCGGGCACAAAACCCTGTGGCCCTGGCAGAGGATCCGGCATTTATTTTAGGAAATTACATGTTTACCATGTACCCCACCGCCAGCGGCAAGTACCAGTTGCTGGCCACCCAGCGCGCCTTGGGCAGAATGAACCAGGGGGATGAGGCAGTGGCCGGTGAAAATGGTGCTTTTGTAGTGATGCCTGGCAATGACACCACCGCACTGACCGGCATGAACAGTCCATTGCTCAATGAGTCTACACGCAGCTTTGGTGTGGGTTACGCACGCTATGCCTATAATTTGCCTGACGGGCTTGGAGTTGAGCGAACCCTGGCGGTGAAGCCGTCGCCACAGCCCAACGAAGGAGTGCCCGGTTTCCTGCTTACGGTCAACTTTAAAAACAACGGTAAACAGCCACTGAATTTCACCCATCATGAATACATCCGGGCTGCCTATACGGATATTCTTGCCATGTTCGAGGCAGATTGGGAAAAAAAGGATAAGTCAAAAATCCGAATATCATACGCTCCGGAAGTGCGCATCAAGGAAGGCAAAGCAGTTAAGGCTGATTTTAAACCCGTTTTTGCGGATAATGATATAACCAACAAATTGGTGCATGAACCTTCGGAATTTGAACTGCATCCACCGGCCCTTTTCGTATCATCTGCAGAAGCCGGTCAACAGGTTCAGTTCTCATCTTTTTCCAGCCGAAATGCTCAAAACCTTATGGCCCGCCAGGCTATAACTTTGCAGCCCGGAGAAGAAAAGCATCTGAAATTAATCATTGGCATGTCGTACGACACGCCAGATGAAGCCATGGAAGAATATTTTCAGGAATCTTCCGGCATGGCTACTACTTTCGGCCAGGAATGGAAATCAGTGTTGCCATCTTTTCCCGAGGCCGACACTTCTGTCGCCTACAGTCAGGAACTCATTTGGCATGCATACAATCTCGAGGCCATGGCTATGTACAACAGGTACTTTGGGGAAACCAAAATACCGCAAAATACCGCTTACACTACCTATTGGGGCAGGCACTCCAACGCCCGCGACCACATGCAACACATTCTGCCCTTGCTTTACTACAATAAACCTTTGGCAAAATCGGCCATGCGGTACATGATGAAACGGCATTTGCCTACGGGAGAAATCGTGGTCATTGAAAAAGGCTACGGCATACAAACCAACGAATGGCTCAAGACCAGCGACCAGCAATTGTACTTCTTCTGGCTGCTGGCAGAGTACCTGCGCGTCACCGGCGACTACGATTTTCTGGATGAAGAACTACCTTACTATCCTTTCGACAGCGGGCAGAAAGGCACGGTGACCGAACGGGTTGGCAATGCCCTGGCTTATCTTCAGGATTCGGTGGGCACTGGTGAGCATGGTGTCATCAAATTTCGCCGGCATGACTGGAACGACTCCGGTGAGCGTGGCTTAATTCAATACTACAGCCATGAGGAAATAAATGCCGAAGCCGAATCGTACCTGAATACCGCCATGGCCGCCGCAGTAATGCCCGGGCTCGTGGAGCAGCTCAGGGTCGCTGCCGCCGGGGTACCTGAAGATAAGCAGCGCAGTTTGGCTGATATCATCGAAAGCCTCACTGGCTTTAGCGAAAAACAAAAAGACATCGTGGTGCAGATTTTACAAAAAAGACCCTTTCTGCCGCGGCTGCAACTGCACGAAACTGTGATGGGCGACAGCAACATGTACCTTGCCCCGCAGGGCTTTGCTCTGATGATCCCTGATCTGGAGCTTTCGGTGCGAAAAGCCTTGTTGGCTGAAGTAGATGAACGCCTGGCGCAGGGTGAGGTAATGGGCGCCCGAAACCTTGAGATATCGGATATTTCCCAATCGAACCAAAGGCCTGCGGGTTCAAGTGCATTCGGAGGGTTTTGGTACGCGCTGAATGCCCCGCTGGTATTGGGTGCAATTGAACTTGACCCTTCCTACGCGCAAAATCTACTGTACAAAATGTCTATGGTCAATTTTACCCGGCATTTTCCAGATTACTGGCTGGGCCAGTGGACACAATTCCCCAACACCGAGTCCAGCCTGATGAGGGCTACGGAAGGGTTGCCCCCTGATGGCTGGATCATTTACAAGTTTCCGGGTTTTAGTGCCCATCCGCACAGCTGGATGCTTTATTGCCACTACATGCTGAAGGACCAGCAAAATAAGAGGGAGTAGATATGATGTAAAGCAGGCGAATGTTGCGCTCATATCTATGCTCTTTTTGCGATTTTGCCTAATATTACGAATGAGAGTATTGAACAAACTGCCACAGGCAAACAAATGCAACCAGCAGCTGTGGCAGTAACTTGAGCAGATAGGGTAGAAGCTTAGGCGAGAAAAGCAAATTTTTTTTTGAAAATGTATAAATCTATTTTTTATATGACAACAACAAGCAAGACAATAGCAGTGTGCTTATTCTGTATAATGGTCTATTCTCTGCAGACTTTTGCTACAGAATATCATGTTTCTCCCTCCGGAAGCGATCTCAGTCCCGGAACATTTTCACAACCCTTTAAGACCATTCAGAAAGCTGCAGACATTGCAATAGCCGGTGATTCTGTGACGGTGCATGAAGGTGTTTATCGTGAATGGGTAAATCCCATTAATGGCGGTACAAGTGATGTGAAACGCATCGTTTACCGTGCAGCGCCTGGTGAAGAAGTGATCATTAAAGGATCTGAGATCATCAATAAATGGAACAGAGTAGCGAATGGTGTGTGGAATGTAACGATCGACAATGATCTTTTTGGTAGATACAACCCTTATCAACAGCTCATCGAAGGCGATTGGTTTTTTGATTTGGGGCGCAAGCATCACACGGGAGAAGTGTACCTCAACAATGAAGCATTGTTTGAAGTAACATCGCTTGACCAGGTAATGAAACCTCAGCCATTAAAAAATGCCTTATATCCTGAAAAATCGACTTTGCAATGGTATTGCGAAAGCAACCCGGAAACCACTACCATCTGGGCTAACTTTCAGGGAGCCGATCCCAATTCGGAAACCGTAGAGATCAATGTGCGGCGATATGTATTCTGGCCAGAAAAAAATTATATCAATTATATCACTGTACAAGGTTTTACCCTTAGTCAGGCAGCACCTACCTGGGCGCCCCCAACAGCCGCACAAGATGGACTGATTGGCCCTAACTGGAGCAAGGGTTGGATCATCGAGAACAACACCATCACCCACTCCAAATGTGTGGGCATCAGTCTGGGAAAGGAGCACAGTACAGGTGAAAACCGCTGGACAAGGGAAAAGGTAAAACATGGCACACAACACCAAAGAGATGTGGTATTTAATGCTTTGAAAATTGGCTGGTCTAAAGAAACCATCGGTTCTCATGTCGTGCGCAACAACCAAATATACGACTGCGGCCAGGCGGGTATTGTAGGTCATTTAGGTGCCATCTTCAGCGAGATATATAACAACCACATTTATAACATTACCACCCAACGGCAATACGATGGTTTTGAAATGGCCGGAATTAAACTGCATGCGGCCATTGACACCGATATTCACAGCAACGTGATCCATGATTGCTGGAGAGGCTTATGGCTCGACTGGCAGGCTCAGGGAGTCAGGGTAAGTAAAAACATAATGTTCCGCAATCATCTGCAGGATTTGTTTATCGAAGTATCGCATGGGCCTCATGTAGTGGACAACAATATCCTGCTGTCCGAGCAGGCTTTTCTAAATGCCGCACAGGGCACTGCTTTTGTACACAATCTGGTGGTAGGTGAAGTCGTTTTGCGACCGGTTTTGAACCGCTTTACTCCTTATCATTTTGCCCATTCTACCATGGTGGCCGGCCTGATGACCATTCAGGGAGGCGACGACCGTTTTTATAACAATATATTTATACATCAGCCTGAAACTGAGCGAGCCATCACCGGCACCCACATGTATAATCAGCATCCCCTACCTTCTGACGATTGGGCGACCGGGTTTTCACCTTCAGACTATGAGAAACATCTCTATCCGGTAGAAATAGATTACAATCTTTATTTAAATGGTGCAAAACCATATGCTAAATCTACTTCCTCCGCCGTTGATTCTACACTGAACCCAAAGGTAAAAATAATTGAAAGAGAAGATGGGCTTTATCTGCAATACGAGATGAATGAATCGTTTAAAAACTTAGATGGAATTTATGTGACCACCGAAATGCTTCGTGATGCCTTTCAGCCAGAGGTTCCTTTTCTAAACCCTGATGGTTCAAGATTAGAAATAAATCATGATTACTTTGGCATGAAGAGAGATGAGGAAAGTAATATGATCGGCCCATTTAGGGAAATGAAAGCAGGGGTGAATACGATTAAATTATGGCCTAAGTGATTTTGATTCAGACACGACATAAATTTTGAACATCTTTAATTTTATCCATCGCCATGTTGCCGTGATAATGGCTATTTCTGTAATTTTTTAGGTATAGGTCGATCGTTATAGTTTAACCCTGGTGAAGAAGATTAAATTTATTTAGATAATAATAAAAACAATATATGAACACCTGAAGAGATTGAATTGATCACTGTGTATGTTTCGGTAATAGTAAAAGTTCATACATTGAGCTCATTAATGATAGTTGGAATCGGAAAAAAAACAAACCAATGAAAAATCCCAATCGAAGAGATTTTATAAAGACTGCCGGTCTTACCACGGGCGCCATTATGTTTACCCCTTACGTACAGGCGATCAACAAACCAACAGGCAGTGCGAATAATGGAAATACTGAACTGCCCTACCGTCAGGTACACCTGGATTTTCACACGAGCGAGCATGTGGAAGGCATAGGGAAGAATTTTGATGCTGGCCGCTTCGCCGAAGTACTCAAAGATGCTCATGTGAACTCGGTGACGTGCTTTGGCCGTTGCCACCACGGCTACTTGTATTACAACACTAAAAAATTTCCGGAACGCGTTCATCCACACCTGCAGGAAAAGCAACTGCTGGAGAAGCAAATAGAAGCCTGTCATGCCAAAGGCATACGCGTGCCGGTGTATTTGACCATTCAGTGGGATCACTACACGGCCATGCGGCACCCCGAGTGGCTCATGCGCGACCCCAACGGCACCCCGCTCGGGCCTTCCTACTTTGAGCCGGGCTTTTATCGCAGGCTCTGTGTCAATTCTCCTTATCGTGAGTTTTTAAAGGAAAGCATAGCCGATCTTTTCGAATCTGTGCCAGAGGTAGACGGACTATTTCTCGATATCGTGGGTACGCTGGAATGCTCTTGCCGCTACTGTCAGGAGCAAATGGAGGAAAAGGGACTGGAGCCTTCCAGAAAAAAAGACAGGATGCAGTTTGCCATAGAGTCGATCAACGGCTTCAAGGAAGAACTGAGCGCTTTCATACGCGACCTTTCACCAGATGCAGGTATTTTTTATAATTCAGGACACATAGGGCCTTTTATAAAAGACAGCATAGATACCTACAGCCATCTCGAGATGGAGTCGCTGCCCAGCGGCCACTGGGGCTATATCCACTTTCCCCTCACGGCCAGGTATGTGCGCACGCTGAACAAAGACTATCTGGGTATGACGGGCAAGTTTCATACGGCCTGGGGCGACTTTTACTCGTACAAGAATCAGCCTGCGCTGGAATACGAATGCTTTATGATGCTGGCCCTGGGAGCAAAATGCTCCATAGGCGATCAGCTGCCACCTGACGGCAAGCTCGATGAGGCTACTTACGACCTGATTGGCAAAGTATATGGGCAGGTGGCCACCAAAGAAAAGTGGTGCAAAAATGTGCGGCCTGTCACCGACATTGCCGTCATCACACCGGAAGCGCTGGACCCATCCGCCGCCTCCAGCACCAAAACGCCTGGCTCTATAAAAGGTGCCGTGCGTATGTTGCAAGAAGGCGGAAAACAATTCAACATCATTGACTTCGAGCAGGATTTCAGCGCCTATAAGCTCATCATATTGCCCGACGATATGATATTGAGCAGTGAGCGGGCTGAGAAACTGAAAAAATATCTCGCAGCGGGAGGTAAGCTGTTGGCCACCTTTGAGTCGGGTCTTGACGAAGACAAGCAGCAGTTTGTGCTGCCACTGGCGGTGGAGAAAACCGGCGAAGGCCCGATCGATAGCAGTGGCCAGAAGGCGGTAGGCCACATTTATGGCGGCTTTCACTATGCTGAATATCTCTTGCCGCAAAACAATGCCATGGGTAGAGATTTGCCAAAATCGGAACTGGTCATGTACATAAAAGGCTTGCCTGTATCGGCCACGGCTGGTGGCGAGGTGATGGCCAATACCGTAGCTTCCTATTTCGACCGCACATACGAGCACTTCTTCTCGCACCGGCAGACGCCCTCTTCGGGCAAGGTAAGCGGACCTGCCGTAGTTGCGGGAAAGAACACCATGTATTTGTCACACCCGGTATTTACACAATACCAGTACAATGCCCCGAAATGGTGCAAGACCCTGGTCATGAATGCCATTGATGCCCTGCTGACCGATCAGGTCATTTCTTTGCAAGCGCCAAGTACGGCGAGTGTTGCCGTAAATGAGCAAGACGGGAAGTACATCATTCATGTACTGCACTACATCCCTGAGCGTCGCGGTGAGCAGTTTGACATCATAGAAGACGTCATTCCTCTTTTCAACATAAAGGCCTCGGTGGCTTATCCCCGAAAGGCGAAAAAAGTGACATTGGTACCGCAAATGAAAGCCCTATCATTTACAGTGAATAAAGGGCGAGTAGAGTTTACCATTCCGGAAGTAAATGGCCATCAAATGGTGGAAATCAGTTAGCATTTTTTAAACCCCATAGAATGAAAGACTTGATCAAAGTTGTAACAGCAATTGTTCTTTTGAGCACCCTGTCATGTGCGGACAAGCCACAACAGCAAAGCGCAGACGACAGATCTCCCAATGTCATATTCATCATGGTGGATGATATGGGCTATGGTGATCTGAGCTTATTCGGGCAGCAGGCTTTCAAGACGCCACACATCGACAATATGGCCTCAGAGGGCATGGTTTTTACCAATTTTTATACGGGTGCTACCGTGTGTGCACCCTCACGCGCTTCACTGCTCACAGGCAAGCATACAGGCCACACATCGGTGCGCGGCAACAGTCCGGCGCAGTTGATAGGCGACGATGAGCTCACCATCGCCAAGGTGATGAAGCAGGCCGGCTACCGCACTGCAGCCATCGGCAAGTGGGGCATAGGCCATCCGCCACCCCCTGACGATCCGCAGCGCAAAGGCTTCGATTATTTTTATGGCTACATCAATATGTGGCATGCGCATAATTTCTATCCGGAGTTCTTGTATGAAAACGGTGAGAAAATACCGCTCAACAACAAGCTGCGCCGCAATGAAGATGGCTCGAACCCATGGGCCGACAGGCCGGAAGGCACCGGCGTAGCCAAAGAAAAAAACGAATACGTACACGACCTTTTCGACCAAAAGGCCCTGGATTTTATTGATCAAAACCAAGACAATAAATTCTTCCTCTATCTGGCGTATAACGTGCCCCACGCCAATAATGAGGGTGGTGAGAATGGTATGGAGGTACCATCTTTTGGGGAGTTTGCGGACAAGGACTGGCCCGATACGGAAAAAGGCTTTGCCAGTATGATGCGCAACATCGATAACTCAGTGGGCATGATTCTGTCCAAGCTGGAAGACACTGGCATGGGCGACAACACCATGGTGATTTTTTGTTCAGACAACGGTCCGCATGAAGAAGGCGGCCACGTGATGGAGTACTTCAATTCCAACGGTCCATACCGAGGCATGAAGCGCGACCTGTACGACGGGGGCGTGCGCACGCCGTTTATCGTGCACTGGCCAGCGGTGGTACAGCCTGGCACCTCAACTCATTTGGGAGCTTTTTGGGACGTGTTGCCCACATTTACGGATATAACAGGGATAGAGCAGCCCGACGACACCGACGGTATTTCCATTATGCCAACCCTTGCCGGGCATCCGGAGGAACAAGAAAAGCATGACTACCTGTACTGGGAGTTTTATGAGCTGGGGGGAAGGCAAGCCATATTGAAAGGCAACTGGAAGGCCATACGGCTGAATGTGCGTGATCAGGACAAACCTGTAGAGTTCGCGCTTTACAATCTCGCTACGGATACTGCCGAGGTACACAACGTGGCAGACATGCATCCGGAGATAGTGGCGGAAATGGAAAAACTATTTGAGGAAGCGCGAACAGAATTTGCTGTGGTGCCACTTTTCGAAGCAGATGGCGCAGAAGTAGAAACACCGTTTTGAAGCCAGTAGATCGAAATTACAGACAGCGAAAGAGTTTAGTGCGTATCCCGACCTGATAAACGAAAGACTCGGAACTTACAACACCGGCAGAGAAGCCTGCCATCCTTCTTCTTTTGTCTGCCTCATATCTTCCAGTATCGGTTTTGCTCCGGCCTCTGGCGCCAAATTGTGCTGTTCGTAGGGGTCGTTTTGCAGGTCGTACAGCTCCTCGACTAACACGGTGTCTTTTTGCCAGGAATTGTACTTATATCTTTCGCCAACCACTGATTTCGCATCGTATTTAAACAAACCGGAATGGCTAAAAGCTGCTTTTTTCCACTCCCGCCTTGGGTTCTGCAACAAGGCTTTCATACTGATGCCCTCAAAAGTTTTGTGTAAAGGGATTCCCCACAAATCGCATAGTGTTGGCAGGAGATCAACCAATTCTACCAATCCGTCGCTTTCCAATCCCCGTGTAGGCATTCCCGGTATTTTTACGATCAAAGGGACGCGGATAACCTCCTCAAACAACGAATATTTGCTCCACAAGCCATGCTCACCCAAATGAAATCCGTGATCTGAAAAAAAGATAACTATGGTATTTTCTGCAATGCCTGCTTCTTCCAGTGTGTTGAGAAGAATGCCTATTTGTGCATCTATGTACGTCGCACTTGCGTAGTAGGCCGACAGCATCTCTTTTTCACGTTTTTCTGTTTGAGCCAGTTGAGGAAACTCACGCTGATTGACCGGCATAAAAATATCGGGTTTTTCTCCAAAGCGTTTAGCCACCGATGGTATGTTCACATCCTTTTCTGATGTCACATCTGTCAATTGCATTTCTTCCGGAGGATATAGATCGACGTATTTCTTTGGCGCTATGGTAGGGGTATGTGGTTTGTCAAAGCCAACGGAAAGAAAAAACTGTTGATTTTGAGCAGCTTTTTCTTTGATTATTTCCGCCGCCGCCCTTGCTTTCTGTCCATCCTCCATACACTCTTCGGGCTCGCCGGAGTCACCTATCAGTTCGAAATAAAGCAAGTAAAATGACTTGCCGCCTTTCTCCCACCACCCTTTAGCACCATGGGGAATGTCTTTTTCCACCTCCTTCATTTGCTTGTGCCGCTCAATCAAAGCTTTATCTATGCGCTCATCTTTGGAATAGTGGAACCGACGATTGGCGCAACTGGTATCTTCTTCAAACCTGAATGTGCCCTGGTAACCTTCCGGCTCTACGCAAAAGCCCAGTTCGTCGAAGGCACTCATCTGTTTTTGTGCGGGTGGAACGAAATGGTAGAGTTTGCCAAGATGCCCCAGCCACGCATTCTTTTGTTGTAAAATCTCTGCTATACTAGTGGCATCGGATGGCAGCACTTCATTCAGAGCTTCCTGATTGGTAAGCACCCCGGTGGATGCAGGCCTCATTCCTGTGCAAAAAGATGAACGTGACGGATTACACATGGAACCTTGTGCATAAGCCCTGGTAAATCGAACACCTTCGTGCGCCAGTCTGTCTATGTGGGGAGTTTGCACCATTGAGTTGCCATAAGAGCCTACAGCAGTGCTGGCCAAATCCTCTACATTAATGAACAGTATATTCATATTGGCGGTATCAGGAAAATCCTGTTTGGGCGCACAACCCTCCATACCTAAGCCTAATGATATAAGAATGAAAAGAATCAGTTGTCCGTTCCGCCGCTTAATTAAATTCATATTCTACTGCTTATTAATCGATTTCAGATATTCTTCTGCCAATGTTCGTGATTCATTGATGTGAAGATTGAGTTTAATATCTTCCGGAAGTACATTAGGCACGTCTGGCCCTTCACCCGGGCTGCCGTATGGATGGGGTAATCCCAGGTTATATGCTGCTATTGAGTTCTTACCCAACGACTTTACGTCAAACTCCTTGTAATAATTGACTATATTATCTGTGATCTGATTTTCTAAACAATCTTCACCTTCATAGATCCCTCCGGTAAGGGCTTTGTTGTCCCACCAGTTGAATATGGCATTGCCGGAGATTTGCATCGACTTAGTGCCTCTTTTCATGTATATACCATAACCTTCTCTTTCCCTGCCTCCCGCATCAATGAACTCATTGGCAGTGACTGTGCCCCAAACGCAATGATCCAATACCAGGTTGTCGCCCCAATTCCAGCCACATATATTGCTTGATATATTCATCTCAAAGGTGCTTTTGATCAATATGCCATTTTTCTGACACATAAAGATTCTGTTGCCCGATACCAGGTTGCTGGTCGATTTGTACATGGCTATACCATTGCCTTTTGCCAGGTAGGCCACATTGCCAACAACATCCTGACAAATGGCACGCAGAAAGAGAAAGCCGTCGCCGTCTTCTGCAAAGCTGTAGCATCCTATTATTTTATTGGGCACAAACCTGCCACCTCTGCCTTTATCGGTATGTGATATGAATGAGCCGGCTATATCATTACCAGAGGTTAAGTTATTTTCCAGCTTACAGGCAAAAGAATGGTTGCGGAGCCATATGCCATACCCGGAAAAATCACGGGCATAAACACCGCGCACGGTAGATAAGCCGGTAGCGTCGAACACAACACCGCTCGACGTGGTGTCACTTTTCTCTCCCGTCAGGGTAAGGTCTGCTATGAGGATGTTTTCCTGTGCTTCTGACAAGAGAATTATACCTTCTGCTTTAGCATTTTGTGGCCCTAGTTTTAATATTGTAGCTCTGCCACTACCTTCTACCGAGATGTTGCTCTTGAGTAGTATAGGTTTGTCAATGACATAAGTACCGCGTTCAATTTCCAGTTTTCCACCGCCCTCGTTCGCAAGCTTATCTATAGAAGATTGAAATACTTCTGCCGCATTGTTGCCCGAAAAATATATGTGCCCTGAAACACGCCCACTTACTTCTGTTTTGTCAATATTTTTATAAATAATCAAACCCTCTGCTATGTGCTGTCGGTCGGGAATGGGCTGGCTCTTAATACTGCATTGTACTAGGGCTGCAGAGAGTATAAGGAGTAGAGATTTTTGTATTCCGTTCATTATTTCGGGTTTATATAGGTGAGATAATTTGATCTTATTTATTGTTCAATTAGAAGCATTTATCACATTGAAGATTCACTGGTAATCACTTATTGCTGTCGATCTCACTCGATCATCAGAGTTTTGCAGCAGTTTTATTTAGCCTCCACATGACTGATCATTGAGTAATTCATTGCATTATTATTTTTCACCTGTCATCTCAGCTTGTCATGCACAATGCTTTGTAAAGCCCGCTGTCACATGAGAAGACATCCCGTTTGTTCTTGTCAATGATTTCACGTAAAAAATCAATCAGACCATAAGGCACGGGTCATGATTATCTTCTGGAGGTTGGGCTGATCGGTTGCAATTTTTCATCACATGTATACGGTGTTGGTTGATGGTCTACGCATTCTTCGAAAAAATCACCACCGCTGGAAATGCGTCGCAGGCTATTTCTGAAAGACACGGCACCTGCGACAGAGCAGCTTAAAGAAGTCGGTGAATGCCCGCTGTGAAAGCGCATATTTAACACGTGTAATGTTAAAATGCAACCAAAGGGATCACATAAATTTTTCTTCTATGAAATCAGGCGGGGGTCATTGTAGAAAATATGGCTATAGAGCCAGGAGCATGGGTTTTTGAAAATTGTTTTTTGCACAGTATGATGAAATATTCATTGGCATTATTACCTTTACACGTGTTCAGCTATGGTAAAGGTAAGTCAAAAAGATATTGCAGCGGCGCTGCGTGTGTCCAGGGTGACTGTGACGAAAGCACTGAAGGGGCATCCTGATGTGGCAGAAGTGACCAAAAGGTTGGTGGAAAAAAAGGCCGAGGAGCTGGGATATATCCCCGATTTTATTGGGAGAAGCCTCTCTGCCGGGCAGACCTACACCATAGGTGTGATATTGCCCAAGATTGCGCACTCGTTTTTCTCCATGGCCATTGAGCGCTTTTATGAATACGCCAATGTCCGTGGTTACAACATCATCCCGATGATATCTTTTGAAGATCGTGATAAAGAGCTTGCCAACATTCAGACCCTGCTTTCCATGCGGGTAGATGGTATCATCATCGACATAGCAGGGAATACACCGGAAGACGTTTCGTATGAGCAGATAAAAAGAACAGGCACTAAATTGTTGTTTTTTGATCGAATGCCTGTTCGCGGCCAGCATGGAGCCATCCTCAACAACGATCGCCAGGGCGCATATATGATGACCAGGCGGCTGATAGAAAAGGGTTACAAAAAGATATACCACTTTGCCGGGAGGCAGGGGTTGGGCATATCGGCTGAAAGGCAAAGGGGATATGAAGATGCCATGGGTGAGGCTGGATTATTGAAATACATTTTGAGTACGGATATGATGCCGCAAAGTGGGTATAATGCCCTGATGCACATGGCTAAAAATGATGAATTGCCCGACGCGATATTTACTGTAAATGACTCTACCGCCTTAGGTGTGTACGATGCGCTCAACGAGCTTGGGCTTTCTATACCTGATGATGTGGCTGTGGCGGGTTTTGGCGATATCGATATTTCCAGATTATTGAATCCCCCGCTCACAAGCGTGCAAATGCCGGTGGACGACATGGCCCATGCTGCCATCAATATGCTGGTTGATATGATTGAGAAAAATGAAGCGCATACTGAGCAGAAAATATTTACATCCAAGATCGTAGAACGATCGTCGATATAATTTTTTTCATTTAACCTGAACACGTGTAATATGAATTCAGCAGGCGTTTTTTTTGCTATAGTGACGGTGCTCGCCTGGGGTACCTGGCTGGCGCCATCACAAAATGTACCGCTCAAAGGTCAACAAACACGCACCTTCTATGTGACCCTGGCCGTCATGCTTATGGCCTTTGTGGCAAGCGCATTGGTCGGTTTTGGAGGGCTCAATACCACCACCTTTCTTTTCCCTTTTCTGGGAGGGCTTATCTGGTCTGTCAGTGGGTGGAGCGCATTCGTCGGCGCCAATCGCTTGGGCATGGCTAAGGCCTTCGGCATTTGGGCACCCATGAATATTGTGGTCTCGGTCATTTGGGGTGTGCTCTTCTTTGGTGAATTTCTCGACGCCGACATGAACATGATTATAATGGCCTCTTTAGGCTTTGTCATCATCATCGCCGGCATTCTCACCATCATTTTTGCCGGCAGTGGCCAAGGCGATAAAAAAGGGTTGGACCTGGGTGGTCTGCTGGGCGCTATGGGGGCAGGAGTGGGGTTTGCCACTTACTTTATTCCCATACAATTGGGTACTGAAAACAATACGGAATTTAATATGTGGATTGGTACCCTACCCATGTCGGTAGGGATGTTTTTCGGCAGCTCCATGCTCATGCTCATTACCCGTTCTTCGGCCAGACTCGACAAGCCCGCGCATTATTTCCGGGTGATGAGCACCGGAATTATTTGGGGTATCGGAAACTATGGCGCATTGGCCATGATGGAGATTATGGGCACCGGCAGGGGGTTCACCATTGCCCAACTGTGCGTAGTCGTCAATGCGCTTGTGGGTGTATACATCCTTAAAGAACCTCACCCAAAAACCAGGGCCGCCAGGCTCACCCTGCTGGGGGTAGTCATAGCGACCATTGGCGGCATCATACTCGGCAACGTGAATTAACTCAAAACCTAAACGATGATTTTTAATGTATAAAATACCCGAAAAACCATATCAGTACCAGCTATTCATCAATGGGCGCTACGTCAACGCGGCTTCCGGAAAAACCTTCAAGCGCTACAGCCCGGCCCACCATGCAGTAGTGGGCGAGTATGCCCTTGCCGACGAAAAGGATACAGAAAAGGCCATAGAAGCAGCCGCGAAGGCCTTTGCAGAAGGTCCGTGGCCAGCGATGGCAGGGGCCGATCGCTCGAAGATTATTCTCAAAATTGCAGAATTGATCCGGGCCAATGCCCACGATTTAGCCCTCATTGAAACCCTGGAAAGTGGCAAACCTATAAGCCAGGCACTGGACGAAATGGAATGGGCTGCCAATAATTGGGATTATGCTGCTACGCTGGCACGCCATACCAAAGGCGAAAGCTACAACAGCCTGGGGGCCGATATGCTGGCCATGGTCATTAAAGAACCGATAGGTGTGGTGAGTATGATCACGCCGTGGAATTTTCCTCTTCTCATTATAAGCCAAAAATTGCCAATGGCACTGGCCGTGGGTTGCACGGCGGTAGTGAAGCCAAGTGAATTCACTCCCGGCACTACGCTGCGGCTGGGGGGGCTCCTTACCGAAGCAGGCGTGCCTGCCGGGGTAGTCAATATATTGTCTGGTTACGGCAGCCCCGTGGGCACCACTATGACCAGCCACCCCATGGTAGACATGGTATCATTTACCGGCTCTACCAGTGTGGGTAAGCAAATAGCGGCTACCGGTGGCAGCATGCTCAAAAAAGTGGAATTGGAACTGGGCGGTAAAAACCCACAAATCATCTTCCCTGATGTCAACCTCGAAGAAGTAGTTGATTCCGTGGTGTTTGGGGTGTATTTCAATATGGGTGAGTGCTGCAACAGTGGAAGCCGCATATTGGTGCATCACGATATTGCCGACGACCTGCTGAAAATGGTGATTGAGAAATCAAAAAAAGTGAAGACAGGTGATCCGCTTGATCCTGAAGTGAAAGTAGGTGCCATCATCAATGATGGTCAGAAGGAGAAAATACTTAGGTACATGGATGCGGCAAAGCAGCAAGGTGCCAAACTGGTGCTGGGCGGCGAAGCGGTGAAGGAAGGTAATTATATACTTCCCACCATCTACGATGAGGTGAAGCCCGAAATGAGCATTGCTCGCGAAGAAATCTTTGGACCAGTACTGTCCGTCATTCGGTTCAGAACAGTAGAAGAAGCCATATCCATTGCCAATGATACCCTCTACGGATTGTCTGCCAGCGTGTGGACAAAGGACATAGACCGCGCCATGATGATATCGCGACGGGTGAAAGCCGGTACCATCTGGATCAACACGTTCATGAACGGCTATGCCGAACTGCCCTTTGGCGGCTACAAAGAAAGCGGCCTTGGTCGTGAAATGGGCACGGCCGCCATCGATGAGTTTACTGAAATGAAAACAATTCAGATACATATCGGCCCTAAAACAGGCTGGTGGGTATAGTATGAAGAAAACAAGCAACTCTCCCAAAGGCAATCCGGCAGGTTGGAGACCAGGCATGAGGAGCGTGACGGCCGGATTTGATAAACTATTTAAGAATAGACATTGAGAAGAATCACCTTATCACATTTAATGACGGCATTCCTTATGCTGTATGCTTGCACGACCAGGGCACAGGAAGCCATGGCATTGCCCGATTGGTATGGTGAGGCCAAGTTTGGGATAATGATACACTGGGGTATTTATTCCGTACCCGCCTGGAACTATTCAGGTGAGATCAATGATGCCACCCACTGGAGCGAAAAGCTGCAGGCCTATGGCGAATGGTACTGGCACTCCTTGGATAGAGGACACGCTCCTGCGATGGAATTTCACAATACAGTATACGGCGAAGCTAAAAGGTATCAGGATTTCGTGGCGCAGTTCAAGGCTGAATTGTTTAATCCCGATCAGTGGGCCGCTATCTTCCAAAATGCCGGCGCCAAATACGTGGTGATGGTAGCCAAGCACCACGATGGTTTTGCTTTATGGCCATCTGCCTATAGCTGGAACTGGAACAGCATGGATGTGGGTCCGCACCGCGACCTGCTGGGCGACTTAACCATGTCGGTAAAAGCCACAGGCTTAAGAATGGGTATATCCTACAGCCTGGACTCTTGGTTCGACCCACTGTATATCCATGCCCCGATGGATTATATGCAGAATAAGTTGCAGCCACAATTGAAGGAAGTGGTGATGGCTTACAGGCCAGACATTATCGTGGCAGGTGGCCATAGCAACTATACCATGCGAGAGTTTCAAAATGACCAGTTTCTCGATTGGTTGTACACCCAGTCGCCAGTGAAAGATGAAGTTGTGGTGAACGACCGGTGGGGCAAGGATACCAACAAAAAAATTGGCAGCTATTTCAACACTCAATATAGTGATATCAATGCGCCAAAAAACCACAACCACAAGTGGGAAGAAATGCGGGGTATAGGCAAGTCATTTGGCTACAGCAGAGTAGAGGTTTTGGATGATTACATGAGTTCGGAGGAGTTGGTAGAAATGCTGGTGAGAGTAGTGGCCGAGGGCGGTAATCTATTGCTAAACATTGGCCCAACAGCAGACGGACGAATACCGGTGATCATGCAGCAGCGATTGGCTGATGTGGGAAGCTGGCTTAAGGTAAATGGTGAGGCCATTTATAAAACTGAGCCGGAGACCATACCCTGCAACATAACGAGCAAAGCCACCAAAACAGACTCAGCCCAATATGTTCATTTATTGGAATGGCCACAACGCCACATAGAATTAAGTGTAAAGGAAAAAATAGAAGAAATACACCTGCTCGGTGTGGATGAAGCATTGGCTTTTGATCAGCAAGGAGATAAAGTGAGCGTCACTTTTCCATACCAATCGATCAATCCGTCAAATATTAAATATGTATATGTACTGAAGCTGGAAAGTAGAATAGATAAAGAATGAAAATAGTAGAAGCTAAAGATGTGGTAGCCTTGATAGGCGATGGTGCTACAGTAGCCATAGGCGGGGCGGGCGCGGGACACGTAGTGCCCGACAAGGTGCTGAAGGCCCTGGGCGAGCATTACAAAAGAACAGGGCACCCTAAACAATTGAAAACGATCCACCCCTGTGGTATAGGCGACAATGCTGCCCGCGGGCTCAATCACCTGGCCATCGAAGGGCTTATCCATACCGATATAGGAGGCTTTTGGGGCAACGCGCCAAAGCTGGTAGAACTGGCAAAAGCCAATAAAATAAAAGGCTATAACCTGCCACAAGGTGTGCTTGGCCACACCATGCGCGCTTCGGCCTCTGGTCAGCCCGGTGTTGTTACGCGCGTTGGGCTTCACACATTTGTAGACCCCCGCCTGGAAGGGGGAAAGATAAACGACATCACCACAGAAGACATCGTGGAGGTGGTGAACCTGGCAGGCAATGAATATTTGTTTTATAAAGCCTTTCCTATTGATGTAGCCATTATCAGAGGCACCTCTGTGGACAGCGAAGGCAACCTTACGATGGAAGAAGAAGTGGGAACACTTTCCATGCTATCCATCGCACAGGCAGCCAAAGTGAACGGAGGCATTGTCATAGCGCAGGTCAAATACATAAAAGAAGGGCATTGTGACCCTTCCAATGTAAAGGTGCCCGGTGTGTTCATCGACTATGTGGTACAGGACGCCTCCCAGCAAATGACCTTCATCTCAGGTTTTGACCAGGCACTGGTGCGGCGTGATGTGCCCTACCAGGCCGACTCCGAAGAGCTAAAGCTCGAAGGTATAAAGCGCCTGGTGTGCCGCAGGGCCGCCATGCAACTGACCAAAGGCGACTTCGCCAACCTTGGCTACGGCATGAGCGACGGTATACCCATTGTGGCCATGCAAGAAGATATCACCAAGCACATCGTGTTCATGATAGAGCAGGGTGCCTCGGCAGGTATCCCTACTACAGGGCTGAACTTCGGCGCTATGTACAACCCATCTTCCATAGTAGACGACGGCTATCAGTTTGACTTCTTTCAGGGCGGTGGGCTCGACATTGCCTTCCTGGGTTTTGCCCAGATAGACCGGCACGGCAACATCAATTCCAGCCGGTTCAACGACATCATCACCGGCTGCGGGGGTAGCATAGACATATCTCAAAACGCCAAGACAGTGGTCTATTGCGGTTCATTTGCAGTGAAATCTACCCAGGAAATCACTGACCATGGCATCAACGTGACCTACCCGGGCAAATTCAAAAAATTTATTCATCAGGTGGAGCAGGTATCATTTTCAGGAAAATATGCCCTGGAGCGTGGTCAGCAAATTTATTATATCACCGAGCGTGCAGTGTTTCAGCTCACCAAAGAGGGCATAATGCTTACAGAAATAGCACCGGGAGTAGATCTGCAAAAGGATGTATTGGACATGATGGAATTTGAGCCGATAGTGCCAAAAACAGTTAAGAGGATTTCAACGGAAGTGTATAGGCCAGGGCTGCTCGGACTCAAGGAGAGGTTTGAAGCGGAAAGGCATCTAATAAGTGAATATTGAAAGGACAACTAGCACATTTTTTTAATTCGATTGCGCCGGGCATGTTCATGATCGGCTATGTAATTGGCACAGGCAGTGTCACGACTATGGCAGTAGCTGGTGCCAGGTATGGAATGACACTCACCTGGGCCCTGCTGCTTTCATGTCTTTTTACTGCATTTCTCATGACCGCCATTGGGCGGCTTACCATTGTTTCTGGCCAACCCTTGCTGTTTCTGTTCAGAAAACAAATCAACAAACCATTGACCTTAGTGGTGATCGCAGCCCTTACCCTGGCCATAGTCACCTCTATTATTGGTGTAGTTGCCATAGTGTCGGAGGTGGTGCAGGAATGGTCAAGGCCATTTACCGCAGATGGGAAAGGACTTAGTCCGATTGTAACTGCAGCTTGCATGATCATCTTATTGTATGCACTGTACTGGAATGGTAAGCATAAATTATTCATTAAGGTGGTATCAATAGCCGTGGCGGTGATGGGCATTAGTTTCATACTGACCATGCTAATGGTCATACCACAGCCCGCAACAGTTTTATCAGGTTTAGTACCAGAAATACCCAAGACGGGATCGCCATTTTTGGTCATAGCAGGCATGGTAGGAACTACAATGGCAGGAGTTTGCCTCATTTCAAGAAGCAACTTAGTGCGTGAAAATAATTGGAAAATTAAAGACCTCAAAACAGAAAGAAGGGATGCATTCATTGCGATGGGTCTCACCTTTTTCATCAGTGCCTGTATCATCGCAAGTGCAGCGGGAACACTCTTACCAAGGGGCATTCAAATTGATAGTGCCATCGACATGCTGTACACGCTGGAACCGTTGGCCGGAAGATATGCGGTATCCTTTTTTGTAGTTGGCATACTTGCAGCAGGTTTGTCCTCTGTGTTTCCTAATATGATATTGCTGCCCTGGTTGATCAATGAATTTACCGGTATTAAAAGAGATTTGCGCATACCTGCTTTCAGAGTAATGGTTCTTTTGATTGCATTTTCGGGATTAACAATTCCCATTTTTGGTGGCAAGCCTGTCGTGCTTATGATAGCCTCTCAGGCCATCAATCCAATCATCATGCCTCTGATGATTGTCTTTATTTTACTACTGCTGAACAGCAGTAAAATAATGGGCAAATATACAATAGGTTGGTTTATGAATGTGATGCTGATCATCACACTGGTTTTTACCACTTACATGGGTGTGCTTGCTGTCGGAGGCATGCTTGAACTGATTTAAATACTTTATTGAAATAACAATACTAATGAATAGCACGGAGCAAAAAATATTAACCCGTTTAAAGAATGGAGTATTTACAATTACTTTAAATAATCCCTCGAAACTCAATTGTATCGGTTTCGACATGCTTTATGGATTAGATGCAGCCATAGCTCAGGCAGTTTCAGATGAGAACATAAAGGTAGTGATGCTGCAAGGAGCTGGCGATCGTGCATTTTCTTCTGGTGCCGATCTGAATGAATTTCGATCGCTGACTCGTGAAAAGGCAAACCACTGGATAGAATATGGCAATGAAGTGTTTAACAAACTAGAAAAGCTGGCTAAACCAACCGTGGCATACATACATGGCTATGCCATAGGAGGGGGGCTGGAGCTTGCATTGGCTTGTGACTTTCGAATAGCAAGCAATACAGCCGTCTTGTACAGTCCGGAGCTGCAGCATGGTTGGCTGCCAGGATGGGGTGGTATGACGCGGCTTAGGCGACTGATTGGCGAGGCAAAAGCCAAAGAAATAGTAATGCTTTGTGCAAAGAATGATGCTCAGGCATCTCTACAGTACGGATTGCTTACCAAGGTAATAGCGTCAGAAATAGAACTGAACACGTTGCTGGAGCATCTTAAATCATTGAATTCAAATGCTTTCTGTCTTGCCAAAACGGCATTAATGGATGAAGGAAGATCTACAGCTGGTGTTGATGTGCAGTTTGATGTGTTGGCTATGCAGATAGCCAGGGAAGAATAGGGTATTAAAACATGAGACATATGCAAAAGGAAAAAGTGTCATATAATGAAATCACTGTATTGTCAAGGTTGATAGCTGGCGATCTAAAGGCATTTGAGCAGGTTTATCATTATTATTTTTCGCGATGTCTTCATTTTGTATATGGTTATTTGCCCTCGATAGAGGATGCAGAGGAGGTGGTGCAGGATGTATTCATTAAGCTATGGGAAAAACATGAGCAATTGGACAGTGAGAAGGGTCTGAGTGGTTTCTTATTCGTTATTGCCAGAAATTTGGTAATAGATCGCATGCGGCGATATGCTGCCATGGAAAAGCATCAACTTGAGATGAAAACAAATTCAATTATTTCCTTAAATTCATCAACAGAGCAGCAGATGAACTTTTACGAGCTCAAAGAGATATTGGATCGGCTGATTGATGAACTTCCCACGAAGCGTCGTATGGTATTTAAGCTCAACCGGGAAAAAGGCATGACTTACAAAGAAATAGCTGATTTACTGAATATTTCGCAGGGAACTGTAGAAAAACAAATGTCTGCGGCACTTCAGGTTCTTAAAGAACGCTTGACTATTGAGTATAAATTGAGTATTGCACTGTAAATGTAATTAGCGGTGTGTCTGCACCAAAAAAGCAACTATTTGATAAACGTATATTCTTTGTGTGATTCTACTGAGATTTATTTGAAAAGAATGCAATATGGAAAAAAATATGTTGTGCAAGTGGGGGTATGGACAGTGCCTGTGCGTACTATAGATATCCCAAAATAAATAATGAAAAAATACGATAAAGATTTTTTACATCGATACCTGACGGGCGTTTGCAGTGAACAGGAAAAGCGTGATTTTTGGCTATGGCTTGCCAAGGCAGATTCTATGGAGGTTACAGACCAGATGCGACAAAAATGGGAAAACTGCAAGCGCAGCGACAATGGCTTTCTGGGAGCTAGAGACCGACTGCTGTCGAAGATACATGAACGAATGCAACAGAATGATAGGCTTGATCATAAACCTATTGCTATAAATGATAGTCACACAACATTGACATATACAAACACCAGAAATCGCCTTCGATATGCTGCAATGATTATTCTGGCATTGGTGTCTGCAGCAGTATTTTTTTATGTGGCTAATGTACAAGCGCCATCTCCGGCAACTACCCCCACACTTATAACTAAATCCACCAAATCTGGTCAGCGACTTACGCTGCGCTTGCCCGATGGATCTATGGTTTTCTTAAATTCAAATAGTAAAATATCTTTTCCAGAAAATTTTGCGGCCCATGAGCGTACGGTATCATTGGCAGGCGAAGCTTTCTTTGATGTTACAGAGGATAATGAAAAACCATTTTCTGTGCTGAGTGGCTCCTTATCTACCACTGCTTTAGGTACGAGTTTCAATGTGCGGTATCATACTGATTCAGATATTGCTACTGTTTCATTGGTAGATGGTATGGTGCAAGTATCGGTGACAGAAGATTTAGATCAAGCGCTAAGTGTGATGCTAAAGCCTGGTGAGGAAGTGTTGTACAGCAAGTCAGTGCAGGCTTTAGAAAAGCGACTATTTGAGAAGGATCAATTAGCTTGGAAAGACGGCGTGTTACAGTTCAATGAAGACAACATAGGTGATGTGGTGAAGAAATTAGAGCAATGGTATGGAGTGCAGATTGAAGTCGTTGAACCTCCAGATTATCAATGGAAATTCATTGGGAAATTTGAAAATCAAAGTCTTGAAAACGTTCTACGGGGAATGAGCTTCTCTAAGGATGTAGAATATAAAATAGAAGACGATATAGTTTATTTAATATTCAACTAAAGTATGCTGCTATGATCTACAAATACCCCCCGTAATAAAGCCTGCATTCATGGGAGAATGCAGGCTTAGGCATCAGGATCCTTTGGCGAGTAGCCTGATGCCCCTTACACAATTTTAATATAAACACCTAAAACTATGAAAAAAAAGACGTTACTACTACTAAGCATGTTATCAAAATATGCCATTATCGGAATAGTCGCTCAGTTCTTTGCCTACAGCTTACTGCTGGCAGAAGAGAGTGCCGCGCAAAACGTGAAAAGTGTCTATGATGTAAATATTCATATAGACAAAGAATCGGCAACCATTGAGGAGCTGCTCAGCATTATCGAGATGCGCACTGAATATGTGTTTGCATATGATAAAGCAGACATACACCAAAAACAGCAAATAATGTTGGAGCACAGAAGGCATAGTGTTTCCGAATTGCTCATGATGTTATCGCAAAGTCAGAAGATTAGCTTTCGACAGATCAACAATAATATCTTCATTAAGAAGCTACAGAAAGACAGCGATAGCAAGATTGAAGTATACATGCAGGCGCAGACTGTCACCGGCCTGGTTACTTCAGCAGAAGATGGCGACGGTTTGCCAGGGGTCAATGTCATTGTAAAAGGCACATCTCAGGGCACGGTTACCGATCTGGATGGTCGATACAACCTGGAGGTGCCAGGCCAGGAGGCTATACTGGTATTTAGCTCAGTCGGTTTTGTACAAGAGGAAGTGTTGGTAGGCAACCAGGCTGTAATTGATTTAAGCTTAATGCCTGACCTTACCCAGTTGGATGAACTGGTGGTGATTGGCTACGGTACCCAAAAGAAAAGTGATTTGACAGGTTCTGTCAGCTCCCTCTCGATGGAAGAGTTTTCTTCTGTGCCCGTAGGCTCGGTAGATCAGATGATGCAGGGCAGGGCTGCCGGTGTACAGGTGACGTCTTCTTCCGGCTCACCCGGTGCCTCCAGTTCTATCAAAATTCGCGGCGTCAATTCCATCAATTCAAGTTCCGAACCACTGTATGTAATCGACGGCGTGCCCATTGCTGCAAACACTTCCGGTGATATTTCGGCGAGTGGCACCTCGGGCAATACAGGCAACAACATATTATCTACGATAAACCCCGGAGATATTCAATCAATAGAAATACTGAAAGATGCTTCTTCTACGGCTATTTATGGTTCGCGGGGAGCCAATGGTGTCATCATCATTACTACCAAAAGTGGGGCGTCGGAGAAATCTACGATCAACTTCAACGCAAACTATGGAGTATCTACCATTCCCGGAGGCTACGACTTACTGAGTGCCGACGACTTTTTTGTTTACTTCAATGAATTCGCGGCTTTAGAGGGTCTCACACCGATAGATCCTGCCCTTCCGATGGAAGACAATGATTGGTTCGACATTGCCTCGCAAAACGGCGTTGTGCAAAATTACCAGCTCAGCCTCACGGGTGGTAGCAAAAAGACCAACTACTATATTTCAGGGTCGTACTACGACGAAGAGGGTGTAGTAAAAGAATCTTATTTGAGAAGATATACGGGTAGGATTAATGCGGAGCACAGCCCAACAGATCGCGTGAGGATAGGAGTGAATTTCAATTACTCGCACAATGAGACGGGCATGGATGAAGGCAATCAGATAAGAACAGTACAGGATGCCCTCGCTCTTGCACCGAATATACCACAAACAGACCCCTCAGGACCGGTCTACTATCCAAGCTTTGAGTATATAGGCAACGGCCAAATATTCGCATTCAACCCACTCGGATATATATATGGCAATGATTATGAAAACTTCAACGACAGGTTGCTGCTTAGCGCCAATGCCGCCATTGACATCACACCATCGCTCTCCTTCAAGTCGACCTTTGGTGTAGACCTGATCTATTCCATGGATCAATTTTATACGACCAAATTGCATGCTCCGGGCCAGAATACCAACGGCCGTGCACAGGTGGAACAGCGCCGCACCTTCAGTCTGACCAATAGCAACCAGTTGATTTACCAAAAGACAGCCGGCAAACATTCATTCAATGGCACATTGATTCATGAGGTTACGAAGGCATCTACGCAAAATACACGCAACAACTGGGATAACTTTCCAACCGACGCGCTGAGCTTTTATGGCATCCAGACGGGCACCATCGCCGCCAATATAGGCAATCAGCTGCGCGAATGGGCCATGTTGTCTTTTGCCACCAGGCTCAATTACACCTACGATTCCCGATACCTCTTCACCTTCACTGCCCGGCAGGATGGATCTTCACGATTTGGTACAGACAACAAGTGGGGGTTCTTTCCTTCCGGCGCCGTAGCATGGCGATTGTCAGAGGAATCGTTTATGCAACAGTCGGAAATCATCTCCGATCTCAAGTTGCGAGGTAGCTATGGCCTTACAGGCAATACCGACATTGGCTTTTACAACTCCATCGTCACCATCGGAACCAGGCAATATTCTTCTGTGGGTACCGAAATTACCGCATACACGCCACAGCGCATAGCCAATGAAGACTTGAGGTGGGAAACAACCAAGCAACTCAATATTGGCTTCGACCTGGGCATGTGGAACAACAGACTAACACTGAACGCCGACTATTTCAACTCTGTGACCAATGATCTGCTGCTGGCGGTAAACATACCTGAAAATTCAGGTTTCTCATCGGTGCTCAAGAATGCGGGATCAGTGAAAAATGACGGAATAGAACTGACGCTAAATGCTGTCGCCGTCAGCAATGAAAAATTTAACTGGAACATTATGGGTACCTTTTCGCGGTCCGTCAATAAAGTGACCGATTTGGGTGGCGAAAATCAGATTGGTGTTGGAGGTCAGACGCTGATCGTCGGGCAGCCACTACGAAATCATTTGGGTGTAATCCAAACGGGTATTTTTCAAACAGAGGAAGAAATACTGACCAATCCGGCACGGCCCAATGATGAGCCTGGTGTACCCCGATATCGGGATGTAAACGAAGACGGTAGAATTGACGGCAACGACAACCTCGTATTGGGCCGCGGATTTCCAGATTTCTTCTATGGGCTCACCAGCACCTTCACCTATGGCAACTTCGATCTGTTCGTGTACTTCAGCGGTGTAGAGGGGCTCACGGTATTGAATGCAACGAAGCGAGATTTGACCACAGGACGCGGTCAGAATATTATTCAGGAATACTTTGATAATCGATGGACAGAAGATAACCCCAGCGATACATATCCTCGCATCGACCCCCTTCACGCACCAAATAGCGACCTTTATCTTGAAGATGCATCCTTTTTAAGACTGAAAGTGCTTACCCTCGGTTACAACATACCCGTCAATCAGAATTGGCTTTCCAATGCCCGGGTATATGTATCGGGTCAAAACTTATTCACCATTACAGGGTATAGCGGCTTTGATCCGGAAGTGAATTCTAATGGGCAAAACAATGTGGCACCGCCAACGGATAATGGTGCTTATCCCAGAGCCCGTAATATCAGTGTAGGTGTCAACTTAACATTCTAAATCTAAGATCATGAAAAAGCAAAATATAGTAATCAGAGCAGCCATGCTTGCTGTTGCACTATTCATCTTCGCAGCCTGCAACGACTTGCTGGAAGAAGATCCAAAAGACTTATTGGTAGAAACCAACGCCTTTCAGTCTGAATCGGATGTGTCTGCTGCGATAGCAGGCATATATAAGCGCCTGACCACCGAGCAGGGACAGAGCCAGGAGGTATATCACGGACTCGGCGGTTGGTACCTGTTTGAAGTGACCTCCAATCAAATGCTGTGGGTCGATGGCAATTCCATTTATGACCGCCATGCCTATGGATCTGCCGATGGTAAGATCAGTGATCTTTGGGAGGGTCTTTACGATGCAATATCCAAAGCCAACCTTGTGATAGAAAAAACGGCAGAGACCAATCTGAGCAATAAACAAGCTTTAATAGCAGAGGCGCGCTTCCTGCGTGGGTTCAGTTACTTCCTTCTTACTAATTTATTTGGCGATGTACCGCTCAGGACAGAGTTTGTGCGAAGTGGAGAGGTAAGCGCTGTGCAAATAGAAGCCACCGATAAGAATGAAATATTCGAAACGGTGATTATTCCGGATTTGCAAGACGCTGCAGAACATTTGCCCAACTGGAGGGCCAATACAACCGAAAAATATCGTGTCACCAGCGTAGCTGCACAGACAATGCTTGCCAAGGCGTACCTGTATCACGAAGATTTTCAAGAGGCCATGACTGCCGCAGAAAAGGCATGGACCGACGGACTGGCAGCCGGATTTGGCCTGTTCGACAACTTCATGAATACATGGGGTGAAGATTTTCAGGGGGGTAAAGAACATCTGTTTTTCCTGAATTATGATGCCGCCTTCAATACAGACCTTTTGAATCGCAGGTTGTCACCCAACAACAATAAAATAATAAGTGCAAGGGGTTGGGGCAACACCAACTATGTGGAGCCTAACTTCTATGCCAACTGGCCCAATGATTTTAGAAAGATCAGCAGCGCTCCAACGGGTTTTTACGACAATGGCAAATGGGTAAGTTTCCCAACAGGCAATGGCTACGTAGCCAAACAGTGGGATCCTTTAACGACAAGCGGCTGGGGTGGTGCAAATAAAAATATACTGCGCTTCGCCGAGGTATATCTCATATATGCTGAAGCAGCCAACGAAGTACTTGGCGGGCCAAATGAAAAAGCCATTGAAGCCATCAACACAATCAGGAGAAGGGCGCGAAATTTCTTTGAGCTGAACTACCTGGGCGGCGGTGCACTTGAGGAAGCCAACAGGGAGGTGCCAGGCTTGGAAGACATCGATCCGATGAATGCGCCTACGCAGGAAGAATTTCGCGATATAGTGTACAACGAACGCGACTGGGAATTCCTGGGAGAATACCAGGCGCGCCTTGAAAATGTTCGACGTCATCATTTGGCAGCGGGAGGTAAAATTGACAACAAATACTTACTCTCTAATGTACTCGCTGATTTCGGCACCAATGTGGACGACAACATACATTCTGTCTTTCCAATCCCATTTAGAGAGTTGAACCTCAATCCCAAGTTGCAACAGAACATTGGTTATTAATCCTTTAAAAGTAAAGACCATGAAAAAGACATTTGTATATCAGATTTTATTTATAAGCGCAATGTGCACTTTGTTCGCTTGCGAAGATTTTGATGTGGAAGATCCTGTAGCCGCCTTCAACATTCTAAGGCTCACTGAGAATGAGGAATTTGAAATGGCATCGACATTCTCTGTGGGCGAAGATGTATACATAGAAAACGCCGGGACAGGCGAGAGATTCACCGTTTTCACAGGTGATAAAGGCCACGATGGAAGCACTAAAACCTATGTTGACGATAAGGGTGTTGAGAAAATCAATACAGGTTTTAATTTGAACCATACAAGAGAAGATGCAAAATTTAAATATGCATATACTACCCCCGGTACTTATCAAATCAAAGTGATTGCCATATCAAATATGGATCTGGGATCGGACATAGAGCAGGATGTAGCTACTGCGGAAATTACAATAATAGAATAGTTAGCATAGCTTTTTTTAACTCGAAACGGCGGCAGATTCACAACCATGCCGTCGTTTCGAGTACTTTTCGCATATATCTCAATCAATTGCTTTTTGATTCTTTCAGCCAGACTTTCTTATGTCCACCTCGCATTGCTGTTGCAATCCCATAAAGTAATTGAGCTTACGCATCAATCGAATCCACAGTGTTTGATCAGACATCTATTACTCCCAATCCATCGGCAATGGCTGGAATAGGAGCATTAAGAATTGAAACAATGGCTCAAAAAATAATTTCAATACTTGTCGTTTCGCTATGGATGGCGGGTGCCTTGCATGCTCAGAATTTGTTGCTACAAGGAGAATTTGGTTCGAGCTCAATCAAAGAAGATTGGCAGGCTACGCCCGATAGTGACATTGATGTATTCCGGGTATTGAAGGAAGGCAGCACCCATTACTTGACCGTACAAAGCGATTCGGATTGTTCGCTCAGCACAAGGTTGGCAATCCCTTCAGTCGATAACCTGCATCTCACTGTTTCCATGAGAGGGCGTGGTCACCGGGGAGAATTTTATAATGAAAATGACCGGCCGCGTGTAGTTTTCCAGCAACTTGACGTTCGGGACAATGCCATCGGTATTCCGGCGATCATACCATTTAGCGCCTTTATCGGATGGGCTGAGCAATACGATGTAATGCCGGTACATGAGCAGGCTACAGACCTATCGGTGACTATTGAATACCGGGGAAATGGCCCGGCACATATTCGCCTCATAGAGGTAAAAGCCCTGAATAATGATGTGCCCGAGTGGAAGCAAAAAGCAGCATTTGTGCCGGCCGGTGCGCAATATTGCCACCCATTGCCCAGGTACCCACTGGCATTGCCCCATATGGAGGAAAGGGCCAGGCCGGTAGGTGCTGCTGTATCGGAAGACAAAATCACGCACGTGATCAACGTGCAGAACAAAGGCAATGCGGAGTCATTGTATGTCGCTTTCGATAGTGCTATTCAATTGATCAATAATGGCGAGCATGTAAAGTTGTTGATTGAATCGGGTACCTACAGGCTCAATAAGCCGCTGCAAATCACCAATTTATCGGATAAAGGAAGAGATGCCATTCTGGTAATTGAAGGTATGGGCGATGTGCAGATCAAAGGCTCATTTACCGAGGGATGGGAGCCATCGGAATGGAAGCTGGTTGATGCGCAAAAAAGGATCTATAAAAGAAACTGGCCTTATAACTGGGGCCTGGTATCCAGCGGATACTATTCCCCTGGCAATATCATATGCCATCGGCGTGAGCAGGTTTTTCTCAATGGTAAAAGGCTCAATCCTTTTATCTTAGAGAAATATATATACAGTGACACCCGCGGTCGTAAATACAACGCTGTTGGCCTGGTGATAGAAGAAGGTGTAGTCGATGAAGGTCGCGGGCAAAGAAACATACTGCCAACTGGATACAAGTACAATGGTCTGGAAGACATAGACCAACTGCCCAAAGGCTCTTTCGGAGTGTACGAAATAGGTGCTGGTGAGGAGCATTATAGAGGCAATTCTTTGGCAAACTCCATTTTAGTTCGACTTCCGGATGCGGTAGAAAACATGAAAGATGCTAAAATAGAAGTCTCCCTCACTCCGGCATTATTGGAAGTAAAAGGAAAAAATAATCTGGTGCTGAGAAATTTAAAGTTCATGCACTCCAATGCGCATTACAATAATGACACAGACAAGGCCATGGTGTCGATAGAAGATGATAGGGAACGAATGATCAGTGATGTAGTCATAGAAAATTGTTTTTTTAACGCATCGAACGGCATGGGTCTTTTGATTCACTGGGCAAAGAACGTAACGCTGCGAAGATGCGTGATCAATGACAATGGTAACTATGGGTTGCGCATCTGTAATATGTATAATTTATTGGCCGAAGATGTGGAGGTGAGCTACAACAATCAACTTGGGAAGCTGGGCAATTATGTAGTGCACCAATGCGGTGGTATTAACTTTTATGGCGAAAGGTGCCATTTTATCAATGTACGCGCCAATGACAACTTTGGGTTTGGCTTCCGTGGAGATATTTGGGGTATTGATTTATTATTTGACGGCTGTGCGTTCGATGGAAATAGTTCCCACGGAGGTATGTTTCACGAAATAGAGTGGGGGCCCATCATAGTGAAAAATACCAGTATAAAGAACAATGCTGGCGTAGGAGTGCGACTGCTAAGCACACGCAATGTTGCGTTCGATCATTGTGAAATCACAGACAATGAGGAGGTACAAATAGAATTGCATTCCATGCCTGGCCGCGTAGCCCCGCGCGCTACTTTTGAGAGGAATATGTTCTTTGTCCATTACAATCAGGGCCTTACCATCAGCAACACCACCATTGGCACAAGCCTGCAAGGTTCGGGTATATTTGGCTATAAAGGCAACCTCGATGCCTACACCCAAACTTTATTAAGTGAATACAATGGGATTAATAATCATTTTTATTACCCAGATGTTCAGCTACCTTTTCAGAAAGTTTTCTTTGGTATAAAGGACAATTCAATCATACAATTGAATGGTTGGAAAGAATGGATTGGCACCCATTCCATGGGTAAAGATCAATGAGGAAGTAAAGCGGCGATGCGAATTGAAAATCAGAAAGTAAGTACGCTTATGTAGAATGTTTTTGTAAACTGACCTGGTGAAGAACCATTTTCCTGTATTTTTGAAGCTATATGCCATCTGTTACAGAACAATTATGAATACCATTTACAAACCCAACTGATATATGGATACCATTACGATTGCTTTTCTCCTGGTGATTTTTGCCAGTATTTTTCAAGGCTCTTTTGGTTTGGGTATGAAGTACATCAAGCCGCTGGCGTGGGAATCCTGGTGGCTGGTCCATGCCACCGTTGCTATGATACTATTCCCAATGATCTGGGCATTCATTGCCGTTCCTGACTTGCTGCAAGCCATTGTTTCAGCTCCTTCTACTGCCATTGTTAAAGCCATGCTGTTTGGATTTTTATGGGGTATTGGTGGGATAATGTTCGGTATAAGTGTAGGCTATATTGGCGTCTCATTAACCTACGGAATTGTGATGGGATTAGCTTCCGCGGTAGGATCGTTGATACCGCTATTTCAAATAGAGGGAGCTACGGGCAGTAAGGCTTTCCCCATCATTCTTGCTGGTGTGGGCATCATGCTGGTTGGAGTGGCCATTACCGCTGCTGCCGGCATAAAACGCGATAAACTGCAAAGTGGAAGAGACAGCGAAAATGCGGGCCTGAAAAAAGGAAAAGCATTTCAGGTAGGCCTGGTCATAGCCATTATTTGTGGGGCTTTGTCGGCTTTACTGAATGTTGGTTTTGCCAATGCTACACCAGTAGCAGAATCTGCCCGGGAATTTGGCGCAATCAGCCGCAACGCTAGTCTGGCATCGTGGGTAGTAGTACTTTGGGGAGCGTACCTGATGAATGCCGGTTACGCCATTTTCCTGTTATTCAAAAATAAATCCTGGGGCAGTTTCTCCGTAGCCGGTGCTTCTAAAGCGTACAAATGGTCAATCATAGCGGGTTTATGCTGGTTTGCTGCTTTGGGTGTGTATGGCCAGGGGGCAGCGTTGCTGGGTGAAATTGGGCCGGTGATAGGATGGCCAATTATGTTGGGTTTATCACTTATCATAGGCAATTTCTGGGCTTATCGTGCCAAGGAGTGGGACAATGCGCAAAAGCCTTTCCGAATGATGTTGGCCGGTCTGGCCGTGCTCATTGTTGCCTGCATTGTGTTGGGGTATTCAAACAGTGCCTTTTAAAATTGGAATAGAAGGAAATGAAAATTACCAAAGTAGAGCCTATCGTATTATCCGACAAGCTGGACCAAAGCTTTTACTTTTCGCAGTGGGAATATTGCGAACGCTTGATCTGCATAGTAAAAATCACCACCGACGAAGGCCTTGTGGGCTGGGGCGAAGGGTACGGCCCTGCCAATGTGTTGCGTGAGGGTATTGAGTTTCTGAAGCCACTGCTGTTGGGAAAGAACCCGCTCGAAACCGAAACTTTATGGCAGAATATGTACCGCCGTACACTGGATTATGCCCGCAGGGGTATCCTCATGGCGTCGGTGTCGGCACTCGATATTGCGTTATGGGATTTAAAAGGGAAAATACTTGGTCAGCCAGTACATGTTTTATTGGGAGGAAAGAAGCGGGATAAAATAAGGCCCTACGCTACGGGAATGTATTTCAGTCAGGTAGAGAATTTGCCACAGGTATTAGCAGATGAAGCCCTTCATTACAAAGAGAACAACTTTCAATATATGAAAATGAAAGTAGGTCTTGGTATAAAGGACGATCTGGCAAACATTGAGGCGGTTCGAAATGCCATTGGTTTCGACATAAACCTAATGGTGGACTCGAACCATGCTTATGGCTATAACGAGGCTTATGAATTAGCCCGTGAAATGGAAGCGTATAAAATTGGCTGGTTTGAAGAGCCCCTGTCGCCCGAAGACTATAATGGCTACGCCCGCCTGCGAACCAATACAAGCATACCCATCGCCGGCGGCGAATGTGAATACCTTCGCTTTGGGTTTAAAACCCTTTTTGAAAACGGCTGCGTCGACATAGCCCAACCCGACATTTGCGCAGCGGGCGGAATATCAGAAGTAAAAAAAATAATCGACATGGCCTATACTTTTGGCGTGGATGTAGTCCCCCACTCCTGGGGGACCGGAATTGCACTGAATGCCGCCCTGCAGGTTTTGACCAATATGGATATGGTTCCCGGCCGAATGAAAGAGCCCGAAGCCTTGGTAGAACTCGATTTTACCGAAAACAAACTCCGTGAAGAATTAATCTTTCCAAACATAACTTTAACCGAGGGGTATCTCTTGGCTTCAGAAAAACCGGGTTTGGGACTGGATGTAAACGAAGCGATTATTCAGAAATATAAAATTTAACATATGGACTTCGGACACAAAAAACTATACATAGGTGGCGAGTTGGTGGAGGCCACAAAGGGAGCTTCAAGAGAAGTGATATGCCCCGGCACCGGAAAAGCAGTGGCCACCATCGCCTGGGCAGGCAAGGAAGACGCCGAGAAAGCGCTTCGTGCGGCCAAAGAAGGTTTCAAAAAATGGTCGCAAATGAGCCTCACCACCCGCAAAATGTGGATGGATAAACTCGTAGTTGCCGTAAAGGATAAGGAGCAACTGATCCGCGAATCGGTCATGTACGAAATGGGGAAAACCTACAACCAGGCTTTTGAAGATTATGAAACCGTGGTAAAGGCTTTGGAGTGGTACCCGCAGGAAATGCTTCACCGCCGCGATGAGATCATTCCCGACCCGGACAATACCCACGTACACCGCATCATCAGCCAACCGGCCGGGGTTGCTGTTGGTTATCTCGCGTGGAACTTCCCCTTACTGAATCTGGGCTTTAAATTAGGCCCCGCACTGGCCGCAGGTTGCTCACTGATTTTAAAACCATCTGCCAACGCTCCTTTATCGGCTTATGTTATTGGCGAAATTATGGCAAGCATCAATTTCCCCAAAGGGGTGGTCAACATCCTGGCAGGGAGCAACGAAGAGCTTGCCCTAACCTTGTCATCCAGCAAAATCCCGCGAGTCATCACCATGATCGGCTCCTCGGCTTCCGGGCGTAAAGCCATGCAACAGGCATCAACTTCCATCAAACATTTCAGCATGGAGTTGGGCGGTAATGCGCCGGCCATCGTTTTTCCCGATGCCAACCTGAGCCAGGCCGTTAGCGACCTGTCTGCACTGAAGTTTGGTAATTGCGGGCAAATTTGCGTGTCTCCCAACCGCATATTTGTGCATCAGGCGGTATACGATGAGTTCGTAGCGCGATTTGTAGAAAAGGCCAAAAAGATCAATGTTGGTTTTGGCCGCGATGGGCAACCCGATATGGGGCCAATGGTCGATGATCGCTCGCGCGAGCGCATTATTGCATTGGTAGAAAAAACTGTGGCCGAAGGCGCCAAAATGGAATGCGGAGGGAAAATTCCCGAAGACAAGCCGCAAGGATTTTTCTACGAACCAACTGTATTTTCTGGTGTAACCCAGGAAATGACCATTTTCAGAGAAGAGATTTTCGGTCCGCTTGCTTCTATTATTTCATTTGAAACGGAAGATGAAGTTCTGGCCATGGCCAACAGCAGCGATGTAGGCCTTTCGAGCTACTTGTACACCAACGATGTAAATCGCATACATAAATTCAGCACCGAGCTGGAAGTAGGCGAAGTGCATGTAAATGGTTTTAAATATGCCATTTACCTGCCGCATGGAGGTGTAAAGGAAAGTGGTATTGGCCATGATTGCTCACACTTTGCTCTGGATGATTACTTAGAGAAAAAACGAATCACAATTCGGGTGTGATTACAATAGTTAAAAACCGCAAATGTGCATCAAGTCCATTTTTAGCCGATAGAGAATAAAATCAATAAAATGCAACCTGTTGAACAAAAGGCGATGACGCCGAAAATGATACAACGGATAGACGATGCCGGAGTAATTGCTGTATTGGTTATAGACCAGCTAAACCATGCCGTGCCTTTGGCAAAAGCACTTTTGAAAGGTGGTGTGGATGCCATAGAGCTTACGCTCCGTACCCCGGTTGCCGTGGAAGCGGGGAAAGCCATAAAAAAAGAAGTTCCCGAAATATTGCTCGGTTTCGGCACGGTGTTGACAACCGAACAGGTAAAAGCAGTGGCAGGTGCTGGAGCCGATTTTGCAGTCGCCCCCGGTTGTAACCCCAGGGTAATAGCACAGGCGCAAAAGGAGGGCTTGCCTTTCGCACCTGGCGTGATGACGCCAACCGACATTGAAATAGCGATAGAACAGGGCTGCCGTGTGTTGAAATATTTCCCTGCTGAAACCTCCGGCGGGCTCGAGCATTTGATCAATATGGTAGCTCCCTACCAATATCTCGAATTGAAATTTATACCGCTGGGCGGGTGCAATATGGACAACGCCCGCTCATACCTCGAATCACCCTTAATAACCGCCATTGGCGGGTCGTGGCTGGCAAAAGGGCCAGTTATACAGGCCGAAAATTGGGAGGCCATCACAGCAAATGCAAAAGAGATTCGAGACTTAATCAGACAAATTAGAAGACAATAACATTTTTTTGAGACCGACCCAAAATCTTGTTCGCTTTTGCTTCCGGTCTTCCAACTCATTCCTTGTACTATGAAAACCATCGTGACTTTTGGAGAAATAATGGGGCGTTTGTGTCCTGAAAATTTTCAGCGATTCAGGCAAAGCATGCCCGGAAAGCTGGACATCACTTTTGCCGGGGCAGAAGCCAACGTGGCCGCATCAATCGCCATGTTGGGGGGTAAGGTACGGTTTGTCACGGCCTTGCCCGACAATGAAATGACTGAAGCCTGCCTCACGGTATTAAAGGGAATTGACATCGATACGTCAGGAATAAAAATAACCAACTACGGGCGCTTTGGGCTGTACTTCGTTGAGCGCGGTGCCAACCAGCGGCCGAGTAAGGTTTTGTATGACCGCGATTATTCGGCTGTTTCGCTAACCCCCGGTGATGCCTACGACTGGAACACATTATTGGCCGACGCCGGATGGCTACATACAACGGGGATTACGCCTGCGCTTTCCGAAATATCTGCCAATGCTACGAAGACTGCAGTATGTGAAGCCAAGGAAAATGGATTGACGGTGTCTTGTGATCTAAACTTTCGCAAAAAACTTTGGCGTTGGCAAACAGGCACTTCAGCCACTGAGCTGGCGCAAAAAACCATACGCGAAATCCTGCCTTATGTTGATGTAGTGATCGCCAATGAAGAAGATGCACACGATGTACTGGGTATATCGGCAGAGAACACTGACGTGGAAGGCGGTAAACTAGAAGTGGCCAAATACACCGATGTAGCTAGAGAAATAGTGAAGCAGTTTCCGAACGTGACAAAGGTGGCCATTACCCTGCGCGAGAGCATATCAGCTACACACAACAACTGGGGGGCTATGCTGTACGATGCGGCAAATGAAAATGCTCACTTTGCCCCGCTGAATAATGAGCGCTACGAGCCTTATCAAATTAAGCATATAATCGACCGCGTCGGCGGTGGCGATTCATTTGGGGCGGCATTAGTCTTTGCGCTCAACACACCCGGATTGGATGAAAGCGAAAATGCCATTCGCTTTGCAGTGGCATCATCTTGCTTGTGCCATTCAATCAATGGCGATTTCAATTACGTTTCACGCACCGAAGTAGAAGCTCTGATGGGGGGCTCGACATCCGGAAGGGTAATGCGATAACGTGCGGAAGCTAAAATCGGAAAAATGAGCAACGTGATTAAAATATCGACATTTTGGATTTTAATGAGTTCATTCTCATTGGGTTGGGCGCAGATTGTGCAGCAGGAAGAAAGCCTGAACGGAGAATGGGACATCATTTTTGATTTTGGGAATCAAGGCAATCTTTTAGGGTTGCACAATTCTGAGGTGTTTGCTGAATATATTCCCAAGAGAAAGATTGAGGTACCCTCTTCCTGGGAACTGCTTGAGCAGGATTATGAAGGTGTGGCCTGGTATGGAAAAACCTTTTCCGCTCAACAAAAATGGGAAAATAAAAGTGTTCGGCTCGGCTTCGACGCGTCAAATTACAGAACAGAGGTCTGGGTGAACGGTGTTCCGGCAGGTCAGCACGAAGGGGGTTACACAGGGTTCGAGTTTGAAGTTGGCGACTTACTGCACTTTGACAAAGATAATTTCGTGGCGGTGCGAGTTATTGGTCCCATTGTGCGTGAAAACCTCATAATCGATGGACTCGGAAGACTTGATATGCCACATTGGAGAGGGGCCTTAACCGGAGGGATCTGGCAGTCGGTTTATCTGAGAATTTCAGAAGAGTGCTTTGTGAACGATATTTTTGTGGAGCCCCGGATTGATGAAAATGCTGCCAAGGTTAATTACCAATTTAAAAACATATCAAAAAGAGCCAGAAGTTTTCAAGCCTATGTAGCCATTTTCGAAAAGCTTAATGTCGAAAACCCGGTGGACAGTTGGGAACAAGAACTGACGTTGCTGCCCGGCACAGAAAAAGGTTCTGTAGTGCTTCAGTGGGATAACCCAAAATTGTGGTCGGTTGATGATCCCAACTTGTATTTGGCAAGGGTAGTGCTGAAGGATGGAGAGCGAGTGATCAACCAGAACGAAGTGTCTTTTGGTATGCGACATTTCGAGATTAAAAATGACGACTTCTACCTGAATGGCGAAAAGATCATCATTCGATCAGGGTTTTGGGAAGGTTTGTACCCGCATACCTTAGCTGCCCCCCCCTCAAAAGATTACGTGCGCAAAGAAATAGAATTGGCCAAAGAACTGGGCTTTAATCTGCTTAGGCCATGGCGTCGGCAGTGTCCGAAACCCATTCTGGATATGGCAGACGAAATGGGAATGATGATCATCGCCTCACCAGCCATTGAATGCATGGGACAGTGGCCCGCCGAATCGCCCCGGATGGAAGAGCGCATTATGAATGAATTTGAAGAAATGGTGCTCCGCGACCGCAATCACCCATCCGTCATATGTTGGGAACTCTATAATGAAATTCATCGGCATTCCATCGGTCGGTTGAAGCACAAAACAGCCGTGTTTGTACGCGATTTGGATCCGACACGGCTAATAGTGGATGAGTCGGGTGGTTGGGTAGGTGGTGCTCATGCCTATAATCCGGGCGAAATGGAGCCCATCGACATCAACGAAATTCACAGCTATAAGCGCGCACCGGTTGACAACGTCACCTACAATAATTTTGTACACCTTGGAAAAACCGATGAAGAATTTGAAAAGCTGGGGATTGAAAAAATCGGACATACGAACAGCAAAATTATTCCTGATAAACTCATTTTCATCTCAGAAATAGGATACGGTGGTTTTCCTGATCTCGACAGCACCACGAGTGCCTTGCAACAAGATGGCAATCCAAAATCACCCATTTATCGCTATCACCATCGCATGAAAGATGACCTGAACAGGTGCATCGATGAAATGGAGATACGGTCTGTTTTCCCGACTGTTTCAGCTTTTTGTCAGGCTTCACAAACCATACAGGCCAATGGCAACAAGTTGCAACTGGAGTCCGCATTACTTAATGATAAGCTCGATGGATATTGCCTGCATGCTTTCACCGGTGGCGACTGGATAGTAGGGGCAGGCATACTGGATATTTTTAGGAATAAGAAGAAAACCTTCGATACAATAAAGGAAGTAAATAAGGAGCTCTATCTGCCAGTCCGAACCAATAAGCCGGCATATTTTATAGGTGAAAACGTTGCGTTGTCAGTACATGCGCTCAATAGGGGCTCAGCGCGACGATTGCAATTTACTGTCGACATTATGGATGAAAATGGCATATCTGCATTTCAAAAGAAAGGCAGTACCAACATCGAAGGCAATATTATCGAAATTCTCACCGAACAGTGGAAAGCATCAAAACCCGGCCACTATACCCTCATAGCACAAATGCATGATAGTGGCTCGATGATCACTCAGAACAATTGGCATTTCACTGTATACCCTCAAGTGACGATTACTGATAAAAATGTTGTGGCTTATTACGACGAATCAGGACATCTGGACAAGGTACTAGGCACGAGAAAGCTGAATAATATCAGGTTCTCAGGCCAAACCAGTGTGAATACTGTGATTGTGGGAGAGGTGAAAGATCAGGGCGTGATCAATCATTTGAAACGACATGCTCAAAGTGGTGGTACCGTCGTCTTCCTGAAACCACCATTAAGTGGCCTTTTCGACAAGCCACTAAAAACCGATGCGGCCGGAGGCAACTGGGTGCCGGTGAACCATGTGGTAAAAGACCACCCGGTATTCTATGGTCTGCCGCAAAATACCATGATGGATCAGGTCTATCAAAATGTAATTCCCCATCGCATGATATTAGACGTACCAGCTACCCAGTTGCTCATCGCCGGGGCAGTCACATGGGATTGGTATAAGGATTATCGCTTTGATCAGAATTACCTGGGGCCTGGAGAAACATATTGGGGCTCCACTTTTTCTGAAATCCCTTTCGGAGAAGGACAGGTAGTGCTGTCAATGTTAAGGATCCTCGAAAATATTGACGACGACCCGGTAGCTAAAAAGCTCTTTTATAATATTCTAAACAGCTACTAACATGATGCGAATCTGTAAATGTTGCACTTCTTGGCATTCCCGATACTTAGTGCTATTGGCAGGGCTTTCTATTTCGATTTTGGCAGCTGGATGCAATGGTAAAGATGATTTTGACATACAAAATTTTGAGGTTTTCTTGAAAGAAGATGCGTATATGGTTCGGGGCGCTTTGGATTTTAAGCATCATTTTTATTCACCTAGCGCTGATGAAGCCATTCAATGGGCTGCTGATCGGTTGAGCAGCACTGGGGGAGAGATATTTATTCACACGGGTAAGTTCTATCTCACCGAGGTTGTCCGCCTTACTTCCAACATTACCCTTAGGGGAAGTGATATGGGATCTGTCTTTGTGATTGATTCAGCCCATAAAACAGGCGTTGGCTTCTTGGTAGAAGGGCAGGACAAGGTGACACTAAAAAATTTCCTGCTGTACCCTAGTCGTAAGAACAACGTGTCAACCCATGGCATTGTCATTAGCAACAGTGGAGATTGTGTGGTAGACGGTGTCACCATTGTTGGCATGAATAAAAATGGCATTTTGCTGGACGATGCTACCTTTTTGTCCGATGTGCGCAATTGCCGGGTGGTGGCTTGTGGTGAAGCTGGTATAAAGCTAAATAATCTGGCCGGTGGTGGACGAGGAGGCGATTTTGTACCAAACAACGTTACCAACTGCGTCATTTATGGAGGCAGCTTTGGTGTAGTTTGTCATAATGCCCTCGTGGCAAATATCACCAATGTCACCGTCTATCAATCCAAGAGGCAGGCATTCTATCTCCGAAAGCAAAGTTGCAGTGTGCTCATATCAGGTTGCCGGACGTTTCAAATTCAAAGCGACGCTGTATTGGTTGAGGATTCTCCTGAAGTAAATATTAGTAGTAGCATTTTCTGTTGGTCAGAAGGGCACGGCATCGTACTAAATAACGCCAAATGGGGCACTGTAACCGGAAATAACATCATCGACAATGGGAGCATCAATATTTTCGATGCGCAGACTGATTCTCTGATCTTTAAGCAGGATGAACGCAAATTTAGAAAGATGCCCCGCACAGCTGAGGACAGAGAAAGCGTGAAAAGCGGGATTATACTTATGAATAAAACGAAAGGCGTGACCGTCACAGGCAATGCAATATTCAACTGGCCGGTTGCCCCAAAAATGAAGTATGGAATTCTCGAAGATGAAACTTGTGTGAATAATTCCATTGTTGCCAACAATATCAACGCTTTCGAAAAACAGGGGGTGCTGTCAAAGGGTACGGGTACTCTGGCAATCAATAATGTGAGTTTTGGCCAAGACTCCTATGCCGGCCTAATCGGAACAGAAAAGCTCCAGTACTTTGATACACGACTGATGGAGAAGTTTATTGATGATTTGTGGGAACATGAGTAATCAAACAAGGAATTATATAAAACACCTGACCTATACGCTGAAGCTGTGCACAGCTGTCTCACTATTTGTTGTAATGATGTCGGCCTGCAATCATTCGACCATAGAGAAGCCCAATGTAGTGTTCATTATTTGTGATGACCTCAATACGATTGTTTACCATCCCGACGATAAGCCACAGGCTATTTGTCCCAGTATCGACGCATTTCGCGCAGAGGCAGTCACTTTTACAAATGCTTATTCAAACGATCCCATCTGTGCGCCATCGCGATCCAGCATGATGACGGGCATCATGCCACATAAGTCAAACCTCACCTGGTTTGAACCCTGGCGTGACAATGAAATCCTGAATAGTAGTAAGCACATGCTGCGGCATTTCCAGGATAACGGCTATAAAGTGTTCGGCACAGGCAAGTTGTACCACAATGGCGAGGAAGATTATACCATGTACGACGACTTTGGCCCTCAGGCAAACTTTGGCCCGTTTCCGTGGAAAGGTAAGGGCCCTATGCTTGTAGAGCATCCTGCAATGAATGGCCTTTTTAAAGAATTTGATATTCCACACAAATGGGAACAAACATTTGGTCCATTGTCAGATATCCCTCATTGGGAGCGCGATGTGGAAGCAGGAATTCCGGGGTATAAGGGCTGGAGATTGTACGGTAAAGCATTTCATTACCGTACAGACGATGACCGCGACCTCATGCCTGATGAGTTGTATGCTGCATATGCCCGGAAAATTTTAAATGAAGACCACCAGTCGCCTTTCTTTCTTGGCGTGGGATTTTGCCGGCCGCATACTCCGCTATATGTACCGGAAAAGTATTTTCAAATGTTCCCCATCAATCAGATCCAATTGCCCAAGGTAGTAGGCAACGATATTTCAGACTGTGCAGCTCAATTGGCTGATACATCTCTTTACGGATTCAGAAGGTTACAATTTCTTCAACAAAAGGGCGATGATGCCTTGTACAAAAGCTGGATTCAGGCATATTTAGCCTCGATTGCCTTTGTTGATGAACAAATAGGCAAGGTGCTCGAGGCAGTCAGCCAGAGCAAATACGCTGATAATACCATTGTAATCATCACCAGCGACCATGGTTTTCACATGGGCGAAAAAGATTTTCTGTACAAGCAATCGGCGTGGGTGGAAGCCTGTAAAATACCAATGATCATATCCTTCCCAAACCACCAGGCCAAAGGCACCCTCTGCGCACAACCTGTCTCTCTGGTCGATATTTATCCTACACTCATCGAGGCTTGCGGTTTACCCCGTAATCCCAACGAGGGCGGTAATGACATACCGCTCGATGGCCATAGTCTGATTAAACTTCTTAAAGACCCTACAGAGGAAAGATGGGCAGGGCCGGAATACGCATTAACCATATTGCCCGGAGAGGATCACACCACAGCAGCGAACTTAAAGAGTAAGCCTCTGCCTCACTATGCCGTTTCTACCGCTCAGTACCGATACATCCAGACTTCGCTCGGTGAAGAAGAACTGTACAATCTGGAGAATGATCCGCTGGAATGGGTTAATCTTATCAACTCTTTATCTAAGGAGGATAGTGAACAACTGAAAGAGTTGAGAGAAATAGTTTTGAAAGAAAAAAGTACGACGATCAATAGCGTAATCAAATAAAGTTGTGGATTAATAAATGCCTATACACTATGAATAATGATCAAAAAAGATGCGCCTTTTGCTTTTTACTATTACTCACATGTATGTTACTTTCTTGTAATGTGCCTCAGAAAGAGAAAGCAATAGAGGTTGATGTTTCAGATAAAATGGAATGGTGGCGCGATGCCCGATTTGGAATGTTTATTCATTGGGGTTTGTATGCCATACCTGCCGGCGAATGGAAAGATGAACAAGTGCCTGGAATAAGTGAATGGATCATGCGCAATGCTAAGATACCGGTGCAAGAATACAAGAGCCTGGCAACTGAATTTAATCCTGAAAAATTCAATGCCGAAGAGTGGGTTTTGCTGGCCAAAAGAGCGGGAATGAAATACATCGTCATTACCTCAAAGCATCACGATGGTTTTGCTTTGTTTCATTCGCGGCACAGTGATTTCAATATTGTTAATGCTACGCCATTCGACCGCGATCCGCTGCTGGAGCTGGCCGAAGCATGTAAAAAGCATAATATGCGATTGGGTTTCTATTACTCGCAGGCACAGGATTGGACAGAACCCGGGGGCACACACAGGAATATGAAATTTAATCAGCCACACTGGGACTCAACGCTTGTGCGCGAACCATTGATGAATTACATCAATGGTAAGGCTGCGCCGCAAGTGCGGGAGATACTGGAGAATTATGGTGGACTTGACATTTTATGGTGGGATACACCCGATATGATGACCGAGGAGGCGGCCGATTCACTGAAGAAAATAACCGATCGGTACCCGGAGTTGATCACGAATGATCGACTCTATGAACCTTGGAAAGGTGACTTTACAACGCCCGAACAGCACGTGCCACCAACTGGGCTGGATTACGACTGGGAAGTGTGCATGACGATGAACACCAGTTGGGGGTATAAATGGTATGACCACAACTGGAAATCTGTCAAGACACTGATTCACATGTTGGTGGACATTGCCAGCAAGGGAGGTAATCTTTTATTGAATGTGGGGCCAACAGCAGAGGGAGAGATACCCGATTCAAGTGTAGTGCGATTGAAACAAATAGGACAATGGATGAGCACCAATAGTGAATCCATCTATGGAACTACAGCCAGCCCGTTTTTCAAGCTCACGTGGGGGCGTTGTACCCGAAAGGATGATAAACTATATCTGCACGTGTTCCGAAAGCCGGAAAATAACCACTTGATCGTACCCGGACTAAAAGCCAATATCGCTTCTGTGTATCTGCTTGAGGATCGAGATAAGCGTCTATCTTACGAATTTGATAACGATGATCTCATCATCAGCACCGCTTCTGTCAATTTCGATCCCATCAATACAGTAATTGTCTTGCAGACTGAAGGCAGCATAGAAGTAACTAACAATATACCGACACTGGTAGATGGAAATATAGTACTAAGCGCGGAGTATGCCGATCTTCACAATCCGGGCTACGGCACCCAGGCCGTTCTCAATGGCTATGGTGCAGATGCATATATTGAAAACTGGTTGGATAAAAAAGTAAAAATTGAATGGATGTTTCAGACATCCGAGGCAGGATCATATGAAGTGTCAGCGCTCATCAATGCTCAACAACCGGGTACCATCAATATCGAAACAGATACTACAAACCTTCAGTATAATGTGCATACAACGAATGGATTTGAGTTACTTAATATGGGTGAAGTTCAGTTGAGCGAAGACAGCGATCAGCTCATCAATCTGAAGCTGATGGAAAAGTTAGATGAAGGCATAAGTATAAAGCGATTGATCTTGACAAAGAGTAAAGTGTAAAGTTTTCAACCGGGTTTCTGATAAAGAATTACAAGCGTTGAACTCTTTATCTAACCTTAAAAAATAATCACCAATGAAAATTGTATTAATTGTCTGCTTACTGAGCGTTTCATTGAAAATAAGCGCCCAGGAACATCCAAACGTTCTCTGGCTGGTTTTCGAAGATGCATCGCCGTATCTGCTGCCGGTCTACGGCAATGACATTGTGAAAACCCCGAATATTGATCAACTGGCTGCTAAGGGCGTAGTGTATAAAAATGCTTTTTCTGTTGGCCCACAGTGTTCACCTGCACGCTCTACACTTATAAGTGGCTGCAATGCCACTACCTGGGGCACAGATTTGCATCGTGAAGCCAGGCCGGTGCCAGAAAGCATATATTTTTTCCCGAAGTGGTTGCGTGAGAGCGGGTACTACTGTACCAACATAGGCAAAACAGATTATAACTCACCAAAAGAAAACGAAGCTGAAATATTGCAAAAGGTGTGGGATAGGAATGGTGCCGGAGCATCCTACCAAAATGCAGAGCGGGGAGAAAAGCCATTTTTTTCCATGTACAACAATTATTCTACACACACCAGCAGAGTGGCCACGGTCAATTTGGCCAACCGCGTGCCGTGTCGAATCAAAGTGGGACCCGGTGAACTGCCCGCCCATGTGCCTGATTTGCCTGCGCTTCGAGCCGATTACGCTTTGCAGCTGGAGGGGATTGAAGATGTTGACAGGTGGGTGGGTATTTTCTTGAAGGATTTGCAGGAAAGGGCCTTAATGGAAAATACGATCATCTTCCTGTTCAGCGACCATGGGGGCAGTCTACCAAGAGGTAAGGGCTTTTCTAACGATACCGGCGAGAGAGCCGCACTCATTGTTTACGTGCCGCAAAAGTGGCAACACCTGTGGGATGAAACACCCGGCTCTTACACCGATCGCATGGTGACCTTTGCCGATTTTGGTCCTACTGTGCTGAGCATTGCCGGGGTAAAAACTCCTGAGCATATGCAGGGAAAACCGTTCATGGGAACACACCGTGATAGTGCACGTGAATACGCACACTGTTTTAAAGCCAATATGGGCAATCATTTTGACCCGTCGCGTTCTGTTTATCAAGGGCGGTATCATTACATCAGGTATTTTACCCCGCACAAAATCCCTGCGTTGCGTCATGCCTATAAATTCGGCATGCCCGGACAGGTAGCGTGGGATAGCCTGTTTCATTTCACCGACAACTGCCCGCCGGAGCATCAACAGTTTTTTAGCCCTATGCCTTACGAAGCGCTGTATGATTTGAGTAGCGACCCCTGGGAGTTGGACAATTTGGCCGCAGATCCACAGCATTTAAGTAAAGTAAAAGAATTACGTGCAGAGGTATACAGGCATCAGCATGCCACCCGTGACCTGGGATTGTTGCCGATGACAGAACGCAGAAGGTGGGTGGAAAACGGCGGTAACTTATATGACAACATCAGAAAGGCCGAGTATCCGCTCAATCAACTTTTAGATTTAGCAGCCTTCGCTTCAGATGAGAAGAATATTTCTGCACAAAAATTAGAACCCTACCTTTTGCACCCCGACGCCTCGTTCAGGTTCTGGGCTGCAAGTGGTTTTGGCTATCTCTATTCAAAAAATAAACCGGACAGTTGGCCAGCACAACTCAATACTTTGCTCGATGATAGCTGCATGGAAGTATCAGCCGCTGCAGCAGAAGCACTGGTTTATGCCGGGGAAGAATCAGCAGGTATGAATGCTTTGATAGAGATGTGCGACAACAAAAATTTTGCAGCGGCTTCGGCGCTGGAGCAGCTATCGATGAATCATAAACTCAATGAAAAGCAACTCGATCGTCTGGAAACAATTATGCATAAAGATTATGTAGAATACGAAGGTGGTTTTTCAGTTCGCAGCATCATGGTGAACTATGGTCGGTTGCCTGTTGAAGATATTTTTTCTAAAGAAAAGCAAGCACAATTTGTGTCAGATTATCACATGCGTCTAAAAAGGTGGAATTGGTTCAACCCAAATCAATGATATATTTGTCGGATAGAAATACTTTTCAACAGACTGAGGACAATGACAACTTTATTAAATTTTTTCCAGTACTCATTTTTTCTAGTGGTAGCAGTGTTGGGTTTTATGGCTTGTCAGGCCGATGCCAATACGGAACTGACAGAAACCCGCCAAAGGCCTAATATCGTGGTGATTCTTGCCGATGATTTAGGTTATGGTGATCTGAGCTGTTACGGCAGCCAATCCATAGAAACCCCCAATCTGGATCGACTGGCAGGAGAGGGGATTCGCTTTACACGCTTTTATTCGGGTTCGGCGGTATGTTCACCCTCGCGTGCTTGCTTACTCACTGGCAAATTTCCTTTGAGGTACGACATACGCCAGCACCTGCGCGACAGTACGGATTACTTGGTGCCTGAGTCTGTAACACTGCCAGAAATACTTCAATCCGCTGGTTATGCGACCGCACATATTGGCAAATGGCACCTGGGTGGCTTACGGCCCATCGACATTGAGCAACGGCAGGCCGGCAAAACCGCGCTGCCCGGACCTTTGCAGCACGGATTCGATTATTACCTGGCCAACATAGAAGGCGCGCCCATTCGCCCAAGGCTGATAGAGCAGAGACAGCTCTATCGTGGAGGAGGCAGCTTTATGCTTGAGAACGACAAAAAGCTTCCGCCAAACCCAAAGCATTGGGAAGAAATAAAAGTGGAAAAAGCCATTGAACTGATGGATCGTTGGAAGCTGGATAAGAAGCCTTTTTTCTTAAACATGTGTTTTGATGCACCACACACACCCTACGAGCCGGCACCAGAGCCTCACTTATCGAAATATGCCAAATTGGGAGTAAGCGGCGATCAATTGCTATTTCGATCGATGGTTTCGCATCTGGATGCCAATGTGGGTTGGTTAGTCGATGCGCTCAAGGAGCGGGGCATGTATGAGAATACGTTGATATTATTTGCTTCAGATAATGGCCCGGCATTTCAGGGTAGTCCCGGCCCATTCAAAGGGGGCAAGACTGATTTGCACGAGGGAGGAATCCGCGTACCTGCGTTTGTCATATGGCCGGGTTTTATACAACCGGATACCCATACTTTCGAAGCGGGTCATATGGCCGACTTCCTACCCACGGTGTGTGAGGCAGTAGGAGTCACTATTCCTTCCGATATCGACGGCACCAGCATGCTGCCCCTGCTCAAGGCAGAAGCCGATACGATAGACCGCCAAATCCTGCTTTGGCAAATGGATTTATACCAATCTTTTCAAAATCAGGGGCCAAAACCAAAGCCGTATGTGACGACGGTGGCCACCAAAGGCTTTTGGAAAATGACCGCCGACGGCGATGAACCCAAAGAACTTTTCAACCTTGCGCAAGATCACCGGGAGTTGTACAATCTGCTGGGAACGGAGCCCGACATTGAGCAGGAGCTGGCAGCAGCCATCAGCCGCTTTATACAGGCACCCCGCCTGAAATACGATGAGCGCTTAGGCCTATATGAACACAATCAATGACATTCAATGAACTCAGTATCAACGATAAGACTTGGTGCAGTCATTAGTTTTATTGGCTGCCTGCTATTACAGGCCTGTGATAGCGCCCCGAATGAAGAAGCACAGCGCCCCAATATTGTAATTATTTATGCAGACGACCTGGGTTATGGTGATGTGAGCGCCTATGGGGCCACCGAAATAGAAACTCCCGGATTTGACCGGATTGCCAACGAAGGTATTTTGTTCACCAACGGGTATGCTACTTCCGGCGTGTGCACGCCCAGCCGATATGCCCTGCTCACCGGTGAGTATCCCTTTCGCCGCAATGCTTCCATACTTCCCGGCGATGCACCGTTGATCATCGATACAGCACGTACTACCTTGCCGGCATTGCTCCAGAAGGCCGGATATGCTACTGGCATTGTAGGGAAATGGCACCTTGGCTTGGGCGATGGCCAGGTCGATTGGAATGAAAACATAAAACCCGGACCCAATGAAGTCGGCTTTGACTACTCCTACATCATGGCCGCTACCAACGACCGCACGCCTTGTGTATATGTGGAAAATGGCAAAGTAGTGGGTTCAGACCCCAATGATCCGATAGAAGTGAGCTATAAAGAAAATTTCCCTGGTGAGCCTACCGGCAAAGACAATACTGAATTGCTGAAAATGCACCCTGCCTTTGGGCATGACAACAGCATCATCAACGGTGTATCGCGCATAGGATACATGAAAGGCGGCAACGATGCACGCTGGGTAGACGAAGACATGGCCGACATCTTTCTCAATAAAAGCATCGACTTCATAAAAGAAAATAAGCAGCAACCGTTCTTCTTGTATTATGCCCTGCATCAGCCACATGTGCCGCGTGTGCCCAATGCGCGATTTGTTGGAAAGTCGGGTATGGGGCCACGAGGAGATGCCATTCTTGAAGCCGATTGGTGTGTGCAGGAATTCTTAACGGCACTCGATCAGATGGATCTGGCTCAGAATACCATCGTTGTTTTTTCCAGTGACAACGGTCCGGTGTTGAACGATGGCTATTGGGATCAGGCGGTGGAACTGATCGGGAAACATGCGCCAGCCGGTAAACTAAGAGGTGGAAAAGGTAGCCTGTACGAAGGGGGCACTCGTGTTCCTTTTATGATACGCTGGCCTGAAAATATCCAGCAGGGTCGATCAGATGCCATTGTTTGCCATATTGATTTTCTTGCGTCGTTCGCCCATCTGCTCGGCCTGCCGATAGAGGAAATCTACGACAGCCAAAATGTGAGTGAGGCACTGTTAGGAAAAGTGGAGACAGGTAGAAGTACCATCCTTTTGGAAGGGGTAATGAACCTTGCAATAAGGCAGGGAGACTGGGTGATGATACCGCCCTACGAAGGTGAAGCTGTACAAAAAACCACAGGCACGGAAATGGGGCGGTCGGAAGTCTACCAGCTTTATGACCTCAATAGCGAAATTGGGCAGCAAGCCAATTTAGCGGAGAAATATCCTGAACGCGTGCAGGATATGAAGACTGAGCTGGAAAAAATTACAGGGACAGATATTACTTTTAGCAATAATTAAACAGCCTTTTATGATTATGAAAAGATGGATATGTGGTGCAGCATGTATATTGTGCTGCCTTTTTTTTACTGTAAACTTGAAAGCACGGGAAGTCAACACCCTTTTTTCACCGAATAAAGACATTTCGGTAGATGTGGATCTTAAAGAAAAAATCTATTACACAGTGGCTTTTAAAGGGGAGCGGGTGCTGCAAGCCTCACCTTTAACCATCAGTATAAATAATAATGTGCTGGGCGCAAACCCAAAACTCGTCAATTCCTCAAAGCAAGCGGTAGATGAAACCATTCCAACCGTATGGGGAAGCAGAAATCAGGTACGGGACAATTATAATGAACTGACCCTCACCTTTGAAGGCAATTTTGCTGTGGAGTTTCGCGCGTACGACCATGGTGTGGCCTATCGTTTTGTGACCAACAGTAAAGAAAAACAGGTGACGGTATACGATGAAGAGGTGGCTTTCCGCTTCAACTGGGATGTATCTGCCTGGATGCTGGACGGAAGTGGTTACGAGACCAATTACAAGTTGGTGTCGCTCGATCCGCAGGAAATGCAAAACTTCAATAACAACCAATCCAAAGTGTACTTGCCGATAGTGGTACAGGCTACGCCACAAGTAAAAGTGGCCATTACCGAAGCCGGTTTGTACGATTATCCCAGCTTGTTTATAGACAGGGGCAATGATTACGAAAATTTTCTGAATGGAACGTTCGAAAAATACGCTCTGACTACCCGTACCGGTGGATTCAGCAATTACTCCAAAGTAGCCGATCAAGTAGCGGATTATATCGCCATCACTGCCGGTGCCCGTGCCTATCCGTGGCGCCTGCTGGTGATCAGCGACGACGACCGCACCTTTGCCGACTGCGATTTGGTATGGCAACTATCAAAACCCAATGCCTTAGCGGATACCGATTGGATAAAACCTGGTAAAGTGGCCTGGGAGTGGTGGCACGACTATGTGGTGGAGGGTGAAAATTTTGAAGGCGGAGTCAATACAGAAACCTACCTGTACCACATCGATTTCGCGGCCAAATATGGTCTGGAGTATATACTGATCGACTGGCTATGGACAGACAAATACGATCTCACCCTGATAAACCCCGATGTGGACTTGCAGAAAATAAGCAATTATGCCGCCTCGAAAGGGGTGAAGGTTATTGTGTGGGCACCGGGGCACACCCTGCACCGCCAGCTGGACAAAGCCCTGGCCCTATTGGCCGAATATGACGTGGCAGGTGTGAAAGCCGACTTTTTTGGCCGTGAAGACCAAACCGGTATGCGTATGTACGAAGACATAGCCAAGGCCACGGCCAGGTGGAAAATGCTGATCGATTTTCATGGAGCAGCCAAACCAACAGGGTTGTCACGCACCTATCCCAACGTGATCAACTACGAAGCAGTGGCCGGCAACGAATGGAACAAGCTGAGCGAGGATCGCGCGACAATACCGCACCGCATGATGGTGCCCTTTACCCGGGCGCTGCAGGGGCCTATGGATTTTACGCCGGGCGGTATGCGCAATGTGCAGTCGGGCCACAAGCTGCGCATGACCATGCCCGAGGTTCATGGGTCGCGCAGCGGCGAAATGGCCATGTTCGTATTGTTCAATGAGCCGCTAAAAATGCTCTGCGATGCGCCCTCGGTCTATGATCAAGAACCGGAAATCACGCGATTCATTTCCCAAATTCCCACCACATGGGACGACACCAGGGTACTCAAAGCAAAATTTGGGGAGTATATTGTAGCAGCACGGAAAACAGGTGATACCTGGTATTTGGCCGGAATGACAGGCGATGAAGGCCGCGAGGTAACGCTGGATCTTTCTTTTTTAGGCGAAGGAACTTATGCTGCCAAAATATTAAAAGACGGTCCCAATGCCCACCGTGTAGGCACCGATTATTTGCTGGAATCCATGGATATAAAGCAGGATACAGCGCTGGTGTTGAAAATGGTGCGTGGTGGAGGTTTTGTTGTTCAGTTAACCAACAAGTAATGTCGACTTCAAGAACGATTGATCAGATCAGAATGAAAAGTACATCCACGGCTTTGTTTGCCTTTCTTTTATTGGCTTTTGTTGCAAAAGTGCAGGCTCAGTCACAGCGATCGATACAAGAGCCTCTCCCCACCCGGCAGGTACATCTGGATTTTCACACGTCGGAGCATATACCCGGTATCGGAGAAAGATTTGATAAAGAACAATTTCAAAAGGCTTTACAAGCAGGTCGTGTAAACCAGATAAATATTTTCGGCAAGGGGCATCATGGCTGGAGCTACTACCCGACAAAGCTCGGTCATGTGCATCCTCATTTATCATTTGACCTACTGGGTGAACAAATAGAGGCCTGCCATGAAATTGGCGTGAAGGCACCTATTTATTTTACCGTGGGCTGGTCGGCAAACGATGCCGAAAATCACCCGGAATGGTGTATCAGAAAAAAGGATGGCAGCATATTCACCATGAATCTCGACATGCTTGCTGCACCTACAGCCCCGCGCCCCAATTATTCCTGGCAGTGCCTGTGCCCTGCTATCAGCGGTCCTTACCACCAGGCCATTATGGAGCAGGTTGAGGAAATCTGTTCGGCTTATGATGTAGACGGTTTTTGGTTCGACATCTATCATATTGCGAATGAATGCTATTGCCAATACTGCCTGCAAAGGATGAAGGCAGAAGGCGTAGACTTGACCGACACAACTGCTGTGTCTGAAAGCATGAATCTGGCCTTCAAAGCACATATGAAGGCGCTGCGCGAAATGATCGCTAAATACCATCCTGAGGCCACTGTGTACTTCAATGCTACCACCAGGCTCAAAGACAGGCAAATATTTAAGCAGCGTTTGTACGATATGAATACCCATCAGGATTTGGAAGACCTGCCATCTACCTGGGGCGGATACGACAACCTGCCTTTGGAATCGAAATATCACCTTGGCCAGGGCGTGGCGTCTACGGCTATGAGCGGAAAGTTTCACAAAGCATGGGGGGAATTTGGTGGCTTTAAGCATCCCGAAGCCATCAAATATGAAGCAGCGGCTATGATCTCCTTCGGTGTCTCCTGTAACTTCGGCGATCAGCTCCACCCTTCCGGAGAGATGGACATGGAAACGTATAGGCGCATTGGTGAAGCATATCAGTACGTGGAAAAAATAGAGGATTATGGCCCAGGTGGAAGGCCTGTTGCCAAACTGGGAATGTGGCTCACGCTCGATCAGGCAGCCGACCATGGTACTTCTGGCATGTTGCTGGAACTGCACCACGATTACATAATAGCCAACGAGGAAAATCTCGATGAACTGGAGTTGTTAATAATGCCGGGGCACGCCTCATTGAGCGAAGAGCAAGCCGAGGCCATCAATGATTGGGTGGCTAAAGGCGGCAAATTGATCGTGTTTGGTGCCGGTGCGCTCGACAAAAACAGCAGCCGATTCGTGTTGGATGTGGGCGCAGAGTATGTACAGGCACCGGCCTATGACTTCGACTTTACGGTAGCCACCGACCGCATTGGCAAAGAAGTTGTCAGTACGCCGTTTCTGAATTATGAAGCCGGCATGCTGGTAAGGCCAACATCGGGCGAAGTGTTGGCAACCATTCGTGAGCCTTATTTCAACCGGACGTACGAGCAATACTCCAGCCATCGCGAAACACCATTTAAACTCGAAGATTCTGAATTTCCTGCTGTGGTGAAGCATGGCAATGTTATCTTCTTTGCTCATGCCCTCGACCGGCTATATCACCAGCACGGAGTGCGACTGCACCGGCAACTGTTTGCCAATGCTATAGACCTATTGTACAAGTCGCCCATGCTCAGAATACATAACCTGCCCAGCAGCGGCAGAGTGAGCCTGCTCAAACAGGAAGAACAAAGCCGCTACGTTGCACACCTTCTCTATAGCCCTGCTATAAAAAGGGGAGAAGTAATGGTAATGGAAGATTTTCTGCCAGTGCCAGGTGTAGCGCTGGAGGTGGAAGTGCCAGAAAAGATAAAGCGAGTGTATCAGGTGCCAGGGAACAATTCTTTGAAATATGTGAGAAACGGCAATCTTGTGAAGATTGTGTTGCCACAATTTACTATGCACGCGGGTGTGGTAATGGAGTATTAGATGAATATAAATTTCGGCCTTGCTCGCGCCCAAATCACCGGAGAGTTTTGAGGTGATTTGAACACCATGATAGAGCATGTATCCATCTTTCAACACCCCCGCAAAAGGATTTATAATTAGGGGTGAGCAGTGCGATGATCGTCGTGCTCCTTTGCGCTTATTTTTTGCTCGTCTACTTTTGGCACCACCAGTTACGCAACGATTTAATGTCCGGAAATAATGAAAAAACGAATGCACAAGAGCACGTTGGGAGTCTGCGTAGTATTGATATGCACCACCCTCACTAGTGCTCAAATGCCCTTACCTGAGCATCCCAGGCCAGATTTATACAGAAATAATTGGATTAACCTCAACGGTGACTGGAATTTTCGTCTCGACTCGCTCAACAAGGGAATTGATCAGCAATGGTTTAATGGAAAGGTGCCATTTGCCCAAAAAATATCCGTGCCCTTCTCCTGGACTTCGCAGCTTTCCGGAGTAGCCGATCAAAGCCCGATTGGCTGGTATAAGCGCGAGATAAGCGTGCCATCCGACTGGCAGCATAATAGGGTTTTTCTCGTAGTGGGTGCCGCCGACTGGCAGACGGATGTATGGTTGGATGGTGAGCATCTCGGCCGGCATGAGGGAGGTTATGTGCCTTTCGAATTTGAGCTGCCGAGTGGCACACACTTCGGAGATGCGCATACTTTGGTCGTAAGGGTAGATGACTCCCCCCGGCCACATACACTACAGGGCAAGCAGGCGTATGGAGATGTAAAGGGAATCTGGCAAACCGTATATCTGGAGGCTCGCGGTAAAGAATATGTCAAAAATATTCGGTTGATACCTGATGTGGACCAATCGCTGGTACATGCCGAGGTATTGCTGCCGGAATATACCCAAGCACCGCAAGACCTCACGATAAGAATAAAAACCCCCAATGGGTATGTCGAAAAAGATACGATAGTGCCATCCGGGAAACTTTCTTTTCAATTATCCATCAGCCTGCCTCAACCCCGCCTTTGGAGTTTGGACGATCCGTACCTGCACGAAACCCAGATCATACTCAACGACGACACCCTGAATACCTACTTTGGCATGCGCAAGGTCTCTATTGTAAACCTGCCAGATACTGAGTTTCCCTATGTAGCGATCAACGATCAGCCGGTTTATCTGCAAATGGCCTTAGATCAGGCCTATCATCCGGAGGGTTACTACACCTTTCCCAGTGATACATTCCTACGTATGGAAGTGCAAAGGGCCAAAGAAATCGGACTCAATGGTATTCGGCCACATATAAAGGTGCCTATTCCAAGAAAGTTGTACTGGGCCGACAAGCTGGGAATGCTCGTAATGGCAGACCTGCCCAACAGCCCGGATCCTCTCAATGACCGCTCTCGACAAGAATTGGATTATACCTTGCGTGCTATGATCGGCCGCGATTTCAACCATCCGTCTATTTTTTCATGGGTGGTATTCAATGAAACATGGGGGCTTAGGCAAGATGTAGTCAGGGACGGACAGCAAAGAAAGGAGTACCAAAGGCCAGAGCAACTTTACGCAGCGGGTATGTACTATATCACCAAATCACTGGATTCCACACGACTCGTCGATGACAACTCCATTCACAGCCATTGGTGTGCGCTACATACCGTCACCGACCTCAATTCTTCACATGATTACCTCATGGGGCATGAGTGGGAGCAACGACTAAAAGCGAGAACAGAGCAGAGCTATGCAGGAAGTACCTTTCAGTATGCCGAAGGTTTCTCACAAGCCCATGTGCCCAGCATCAATACCGAATGTGGCAATGTGTGGGGCTATAAAGGAACCACAGGCGACGTAGACTGGAGTTACGACTACCATCGCATGACCAATACCTTCAGAAAGTATCCTGAAATGGCCGGCTGGCTCTATACAGAGCATCATGATGTGGTGAACGAGTGGAATGGTTACTGGCGCTACGACCGCTCCCAAAAGTATACAGGCCTGGAAGAACTGGTTCAGGGCATGACCCTCAATGATTTTCATTCACCGGTATACCTCTCTACCGGCAATGAAATAACCCACACCGTGCAGGCGGGCGCCACAGTACAAGTGCCGCTCTATCTGTCCGCAATGACAGATGCAGACCATGGTTCTGATGTGGAAATAGCTTATGTGCTGGAGCATACCAACGCCATAGCCCAGGTGCAAAAACAAGCACAAAAAACCTTCAAGGTTCCCTATCATGCTTATATGCAACAATCGCTACCGCCACTGATGGTGACCATGCCGCAACATGCCGGACTGGCCATCTTAAAATTGTATGTAAAGAATGATAAAGGAGAAATTCTTCACCGCAATTTTGTGCATTTCGAAGTGCTGTCAGACGCACCACTGCCCGGCTATACCGTGCTTGAGCAAGCGCCGGATGCTGTGTCAGCTCAAGCTTGGAGCCTCAAAGAAACAACCGTGCTCAATGGGGCTAAAATGAACGGCATGGGCAAGGGTTTCTTTGAGTACACTTTTCGCATTCCTCAAGATTATACTGCAGGTTTTTATAAAGAGGTGTGGTTTATGGCAGAATTATCTGCAAAGGAATTCTATAAAAAGGACATGAGTGATGAGGAAAAATCCGCGCGAAATATTGACTTCAATGCAAGGCTATATCCGGATAGCAATCCCAACGCATACCCAATGACCGATGAGAAGCTCTTCCCCTCAGATATTGTTGTATCGGCCAATGGTGTAGTACTCGATGAAACGAATCTGCCCGACGACCCGGCAGATCACCGGGGCGTGCTGTCCTGGCATCATCAGGTAATTCCTGAGCCCGCCCAAGATCAACATGAACTTTCGAATTGGCACAAAACATTGATGGGCTCCTTACAGGAAGCAGGTTCGTATGGCTTTTTTGTAAAAATGCCTATTGATAAAAAGATATTGAAAAAGGCAGCAGAAAATGATGGCTTGTTGACCATACGACTCGAAACAAAAGGAAAAGGCGGTATAGCCGTGTATGGTCAAAGATTTGGACGCTACCCTCTAAACCCTTCTGTGGTGATGAAAAATAGAGATAAACGGCCATGAGCAAGACGACAGATTGAGATAACCTAAACAGATAATCTAATGAAATGGCTATTACTTATTATCATTCAAACATTCCTGTTGAATGACACTTTTGCCAAGGTATGGCACGTCACTACCGGTGGGAACAATAAAAATAATGGAAGCCAGGAGTCGCCTTTCCAAACCATTCAACAGGCTTCTTCTATGGCATTTCCGGGTGATACCATCCTTGTGCACGAGGGTATCTATCGCGAGCTTGTCAACCCCATCCGTGGTGGCAATTCAGCTGTAGAACCCATTGTATATATGGCTGCGAAAGGGGAGAAGGTGGTGATCAAAGGTTCCGAGGTGATCGATGACTGGCAAAGGGTAGATGGCACGGTATGGAAAGTGACGTTGGCCAATGAGTATTTTTCCGGACATAATCCGTTCGCTACACTGCTGGAGGGCGACTGGCTCGATAAAAAAGGAGTTGATCATCATACCGGAGAAGTTTTTCTTAATGGGCGGGCGCTTTTCGAAAAGAGTACGCTGGAGCAGGTGATGAACCCTCAGCCGTATCCTGATGCCACACAGCCACAAGCTGCGCTCTTTGCCTGGTATAGCCAGGCAGATGAAACCCACACCACCATATGGGCCAATTTCCAGGAGTACCATCCAAACCGCGAACTGGTGGAAATATCGGTGAGGGAAGCTTGTATCTATCCGGACCGGCCAGGCAGGAATTACATTACCATCAACGGATTTGAGCTGGAACAGGCAGCTACTCAGTGGGCCGCTCCCACAGCTGAGCAGCCCGGCATCATCGGCACCCACTGGAGCAAAGGCTGGATCATTGAACATAACACAATACGCAACTCCAAAAGTGTGGGTATATCCCTTGGAAAAGAGCGGGCAACCGGTCATAATGTATGGATGCATAAGCCGGAAAAGGACGGCGCTACACACTACAATGAAGTCATATTCAGGGCACTGGAAATAGGATGGTCGAAAGAACAAATCGGGGGGCACGTGGTGCGAAACAACGACATATCATACTGTGGACAAGCAGGAATAGTAGGAAGCCTGGGAGCTGTATACAGTAAGATTTATCACAATCATATACACCACATTTGGGAAAGGCGAACCTTTGCAGGAGCAGAAATGGCCGGAATAAAAATTCATGCATCGGTAGATATGGAGATCCGTGACAACCACATACACAACACCGGCCGAGGTATATGGCTCGACTGGATGGCGCAGGGTACTCAGGTAACAGGAAACCTGTTGTATGACAACACGACAGATGATCTTTTTTCAGAGGTGAACCACGGCCCATACCTAGTCGATAATAATATATTCTTATCTCCTGTGGCTATACGCGACTGGTCGGAAGGAGGCGCGTTCGTGCACAATTTCATTGCCGGTAAAATCATGTTGAAGAAAGTGAGGGACCGCTTCACGCCTTACCTTCTGCCGCATTCTACCAAAGTGGCCGGTTTGAGAAACATATACAATGGCGACAATCGGTTTTACAACAACATTTTTGTACAAACCAATATGGAAGATACAAAGTGGCAACACGAAGGTGAACTGAGCTTTTACGGTACCACCGGTTATGGCGATGCCGCTTTTCCCAATCACTCAGCCGGCAACGTTTACTACAACGGCGCACAACCTGGTAGAGGAGAGCAGAATTATATAGTAATAGAGCATCGTGCGGATTACAAAATAGAAGAGAAAGACAGCAATGCCATCTTTAGCTTTATACCATCATCCAATCACCACCAAGTAGAAACCAGAGTAATCACTACGGCTATGTTGGGCACTACTATTATTTCCGAAGCTATTTTCGATCGCCCCGATGGATCAGCCTATGTGCTTGATGAAGACTATTTCGGCGCGAAACGACCCAACCGACAGCCCGGTGCAGGGCCATTTTCACCCACACATCAAGACCTGCACCAACAAAAGATATGGCCTAAGCAGTAAATGTTTCCAATTACATTTTGGCATTGTACACACAGCGTTCATATGAATGAAATAGCCATGGGGCTACGCCGCTCCGGCCTTATATTGCAGTCACAAATAATCGCGCACTCATGAAGAAATATTTGCTTTCTCTGTTGCTCATTGGTAGTGCTTTCATCGGCTTTGGGCAGCAGCAGCGTGTCATCATCGATGCCGATACAGGCAATGAGGTCGACGATCTTTTCGCGGTGGTACGGGCACTCATAGAGCCTTCATGGCAGGTGTTGGGTGTAAATGCCACACAATACCAGGCAAGCCACTGGACCGATTGGCAAAGTATGCAAGAAAGCTACCGGCTCAACACGGTATTGCTGTCGTACCTGGGCAAAACTGGCGAAGTGGCGTCGAAGCGTGGGGCATACGCCCGCTTGTACGACTGGGGCGACCGCTCACAGACTTCTGCTGCTTCAGAGTATATCGCAGATCAGGCCATGCTGGCAGCAGACGATACACTTATTGTAGTGGCTTTAGGCGCCCTTACCAATGTGGCCAGTGCCATACTCGATCATCCGGAGATCGTGAATAAAATGAAGCTCTACTGGCTGGGCACATCGTACAACTTTCAGGAAGGCATAATGACCACCACCGATTTCAATTGTGTCATGGACATTCAGGCCCTTGATGTGGTGCTGAAATCAAGCGTGGAGCTGCACATTATCCCTACCAATGTGGCTGCTGCACTGGCTATGAACTGGCATAAGACGAAGCAGCGATTTGATGGAAAACACGAACTGACCGACTTTTTGCTTCAGCGGTGGTATCAACATATGGATGGCGGGCGCTATCAACGCACCATTTGGGATCTGGCCCTGATCCAGGCAATGATCTTTCCGCAATGGGCTGCCGAGGTGCCGATACAAACTGCCGCCGACAAAGGCAATCGTCAGATATGGATGTACCACTCCATCGATGCGCAACAAATGATCGACGAGTTCTATCAGTCTACCTTGCAGTTTTTAGCGAATGATGTTGGCGGTGAGTAGTGAGTCGGTGGAGGTTGCTAGATAATCGTTGATTAGGGGAGGTGCTGTCAGCTACTATCTTACCTCCCGCATCCATCACCAATTCTACAGCTCACGTGCCATTACCTTCGCCGTTGGTTTCAGGAGTGTCTCCGCGACGGCCAAGGCTTTTCTGAAGGTTGAGCTCAGACAATTTTTCACCGCCCTTTATGCCAAAGTCGAGTGTTCGAATTGGGAAAGGAATGGTGATGTCGTTCTCGTCGAACGCCTTTTTTATCGCCATGATGGCGTCATTTCTGGCTTGTAAAAAGCCCGGCTGTCCGGGATAGTCTATCCAAAAGCGAATGTTGAAATTGATGGAGCTGCTGCCGAATTCGTAGAAATCAAAAATGATGTCTTTGTCTTTCTTGATGCTGTCCAGGTTCCCGATAGTTTCCAGCACTAAGTCGCGCACTTTTTCCAGATCGTCGCCATAGCTTATGCCCACCGGCAGGTCGATGCGCCGCTCACGCGTGATGGAGTAGTTGATAATTTTGTTCTGCAGTACTTCTTTGTTGGGCACAAATACCTCCTGGCCTTGAAACGTGCGAAGAACAGTTTCGCGCATATTGGTGCGCACGATGGTGCCCATCTCATCACTGATCTCCACGATGTGCCCACTGTGAAATGGCTTGCGAAATGCCAGTATGATGCCTGAGATAAAATTGGCGGCGATGTCCTGAAAAGCAAAACCCAGGGCCAAACCCAACACGCCCAAACCCGCCAACAGAGAAGTGACGGCTTTGCTCAGTTGTAATATTTCCAGGGTAATGAAGAAGCCCAGCGCCAGCACCACGTAGTATATAATACGTGTGAAAAGCTGCTGAATATCTACATCATCAGTGGCCCTTTGCAGCAGCTTGCGCGACAGCTTTTGAATGAGCTTGGCCACAATGAATACCAGGATGATGAACAGGATAGCGACAAGAATATTGGGGATGAGCGCAATGAGGCCTTCTATCCAACCCTCCACTTTGCCTACTACCTTAGAAACAGGTTCTTTGATGTCTAATTCTTCCATTATTCGTAAAAATACTTAGTTCAAAAATATTGATGTGCTTAGCAAACGAAAAGTTACATCGCTTAAAATAATTGTTGAAATCAATGGCTATAAAAAATTGTAAATCATTTACTTATGGCGGTTATTTAAAGTGATGATTTGCTGTGCATCTACTAAAAAACCCCTCTACTGCCGAAAGGTTTAAAGTCATATACTTAGTATACTGTACGTCGCTGGTGTTCAAAAGCATATGTCAGTACACGACGATCGCCGATGTATCTCGGGTCAATATTGCAAAGGAAACGTGGCTAACAATCTTGGCTAAACGTGCGAAAGGACAGCGGCGGTAAAGCATATATTTTATCTTGAACAAACACGTCGATCTTGTCTGCACTGAAGTTGATCAGCACCAGCACCGTTTGGTTGGTCTGCCTGGCCACAAATCCGTCAAAGACATGTGGATGACTGCTTTCGCAAGAGCGAATGGAGCTGCCCCTGAGCGAAGCGAGCACTTCAATGGCTTCGTAAACAGGGAATGTTTCCCCCATCTGGAATCCTTGCATCCGTGGCTGCGCGGAGGGCATTATTACCCCTTCCTCACCAACCGATTCAAAAAAAGTGAGTTGTGCCACACCACCCAAGGTGGCGTATTTGTATGCGGCCAATGTCCACAATGCCGTGAGTGGCAGGCGTTGGCGAAGATCTACCCTGTGCTGAAACGGCACCACCCGACGAGCCGGGTCGGTGGCATTGGGATTGAGCCGGGGTCGCAGCGTGATGGTACCCATATGCAGCGGCAGGGATCTGCCAATTTCGTGTGCAGTCTTACCCTGATCAGCAAAAGTGTGGGCTGTTTCTATGATGGATGCATCGTCGAAGGCATGTACTTGTGGGTTGCCGGAGAATGCCAGAAAATCGCATAGATCAGCAGGGGGATGTTGTCTGTTGAATTCCGCAAAATGATAAGCTGTGCCACCACCGATGGGTACACCGGGAAAGAGCGCACGTACATTCGGTATCGTTTCTTTTAAAAACTGCCTGCCGGTCACCTTGGCATTTGCATCCAGAACGAGCACACTTTGTACCAATACACCATCGAAACTGAAAGTCTGCAAAGCCGTCCAGTCCACTGCCGGCTTCAGCATCAGCACAAGCGCTACGGGCACTTGCAAGGTGCGTGCCTGCGCCAGTTTCTTTTCTAAAGAGTGGCGCCAACCCTTTTCGCCCGGGCAGGCTTGCACGCGCAAGTGATGGATACCCAGGGCTACAAGCTTATCCGCCACCGTAGCGGTTAGGGGCATTTCATTCGCTTCTATGCCAATTGCGGCCGGGGTAAAGCTTCCGGAACCCATACGCAATTCATATCTATCGGCTTGGTTATGACTGATGGGGTTGCCGGCATTTTTGAGTGAGAAAATGACGGTTTGCCGCACTGTATCCCCATCTTTCATCAGCCTGGGAAATGGACGCTCCAGGGGTGTGCAATAAGTTTTAAATGATGCGTCCAGCCAGTTGCGCTGGTCTTCCATTTCGAAAATGTCACCTTCGAACTCCAGAAGGGCCGTGGCCCCGGCCACTGTCCACGTCATGCCGGTAATGTCTTTATAAGGCTGGTGCGGACAGATAATTTCTGGAAATTGACCCGCCTCTTCATGGTTGTCTGCATGTTTGATGGTGACTTGTTTCCCGGCAAAAGAGGCCGGATGCAATATGCAGAATCCGGCCCTGTTGGTGTAAAACGACGCGTAGGCTGTGCCCTCTATAGTGAATGTAATCCTGCTGCCAACCCCTTCTATGGCCACTGCCCAACGCAAATCCGCATCCGCCCCGCGACAGGAAGCGGTGTATCTGATTGTGTATCCATCGGCGGTTTCCTTTATATCCAGATCGTCTATTTGATGAGGAATGGTGCCCCAGTTGGCATCGCGCACAGCAAAGTAGATCATGCCCAGGCACAGGTGGTTGCCAAAGCGGATATCGCGCAAAACGCCATTGTCGAAAACAGCACTTATTGCGCCTGTCGATAGTTTTTTATACATCTTTCAATGGATCAGGACTTTTTTAATGAGCCATGTTGGCCCCCCACATCTTGGGCGCCATTTCATTCAGATTGCCCTGATGTATGACAAACCCCGGATCAATGATCGTGCTTTCATATGGCTTACTGTTGAGCTTATTCAGCACGGCCTGTACGGCTTGCTCACATTCAAAATAAACATCCTGCACGCCATCGGCATCAAGATAGCCATCTTTGAGCATGCGGTACGCCGTGGCGTCCCCATCGAAACCGCCGAGTATCACGTGGTCTTCGTGGCCGATGGGATGATACTTATTCACATTTTTCAATGCTGATATCAGTGATGGAAAAAGAAAATCAGAAGACGAAAAAATGAAATTGATATCGGGATGTGCTTGCAACGCATTGGTGACACCGGCCAGGGCTTTCTCCTGGTTCCACTCAGTAGGCACTTCGGCTACCAGCTCTATCAGTTCCGGGTATTCTGCTATGGCATCGTTAAAGCCTCTTCGTCTGTTTACCGCATTGATATCGCCCAGGTCGCCAATCAGAATCATGGCCTTGTACGTGTTGCCTGTCTCGCTGGCCAGCGAGCACATATGTTGCACCGTTTTCAGTGTTATTTCATAGTTGTCGGCCACCACGGTGACGTATTCGCCGCTGTTCTTAGCCGGAAGTCGATTGTAGATGGCGATGGGCACATCCGCCCGGTTGGCAGCTTTTATGATCGGTATAATGGTGTTGGCATCTTTCGGGGCGATCACGATTGCGTCTACCCCGCGCGCTATAAAGTTATTGACTTGCTCAAACTGTCGGTTGGCATTCGGCGGGTCAGCGCATCACCAAGTGCGTAATCTTCATCGCTGCCCTGCAGCAGCGCGCTCACCACCGACTGCCTGGCTGCCACGCCTCCGAAGTAGTCGCGCTGGGCTGCTTCGCTGGGCTCCCAGTTGAACACCGACGGGTGTGCAGGATGGGTAATGTACAAAGCAATGTCATCGCGTTGATGAATTTGTCCGGCCAGTGCGGCTGCCGGGTCCAGGGTCACCAGCAGGGCACCTGATTTAATTTTAGGCACCAGTTGCTTCGACACCTGCTGTATGGCGTAGTCGGGCACAGCCAATATCACAATATCCGCATCGGGCAGCACGTCGTCTTCTTCCGATATTTCTACCTGCCATGTGGATGTTAATTTTTCTGCACCAGCAGTGTTGTGCTCCAGGTAACGCATATCGTAAGCAGACTCATGCACCAGGTTTCTCGTGAGCCGCATGCCCATCTTTCCTCCGGCACCGACTAATGCTACTTTCTTTTTCATAATGGGTGATTTGATGTAGTCAAAAAAAGTTCGAAACGATATAAACAGCTTTTCAATTTAAGTTCAGTTTTACGATGTGCAGTAAGCGGCTCATCGGTTAAGTTGAGAGAGCACCGCCATCCCTTCATCCAGCCATTGCTGTTCTATGCTCAGTGTTTCTTCCAGTGTGGGTTGCTCGGGCACCCACGATTCGTAGATGCCGCGCTGGCATCGTGGCGCTATGTGATCCAGTATTTCGCTGAGTGGCAGCATGCCTTTGCCCAGTGGCGCTCCTTCGATCTGAAAGCCCATCTTATGCCATATTCTTTTTATAGTAAATTCTTTGATGTGGAAGTGAACCGTATAGGGAGCCAGGTTTTTTACTACCTCCTGTATGCCTTCTCCGGCCCCCATGGAGTTGACGGAGTCCAGGCAGATGCCCACATTAGAGCTGCCCAATACCTGTATTAAGTCTGCAAATTGTGTAGACAAAAAACGGTCGTGATTTTCCAGCGCCAGGGTAATATCATGGCGGCTGAACTCGGATAAATAAGGCTTCAGCACATGAGCCACTTCCTGCATCGTAGGTGTATAATGAGGCCCGTCGATCACGAAACGCAAAATGGGTGATTTGATTGAAGAGGCAATCTCAATATAGCGCTCCAGATTGTCTGGCTGCATATCGCGTGCGCCGGGTATGATCTCAATTCCGCGGCTTTGGGCGTAGTCGTTCAGTGCCAGTAGTGCAGATGATGGTATGTTGTGCAAAGGCAGGTTGTCGTCTATTTCCACACATTCAAGACCGTAGCCGGCTGCCATATCAATGAAGCGCTGATGGCTGAGCGGCTCGCCGGGCATTTTCCCGGCTACACCTACTGCCCAGGCACATCCATACGATCCCAAACCAAATTTCATATAAACATATCCTTACGATGCCATTCAATGCAGGCTAAAGTAAAATCATTTGAGCTACTATACCATACTATGTCATATATTTTTTTGCCTTTAGGATGATAAAGGGTAGAAAGCGCTATTTTTAGGAAAATTGCAGACATGGAGCTAGAGATCAACCGACAGTCGCATATACCAAAGTACCAACAGCTGGTTTCGGCCATTGTACTTGCTATAGAGCGCAGGGAATTGTGCCAGGGAGATCAGCTGCCGTCCATTCAGTATTTGAGCAAGGCGTACCACCTGGCACCCGGTACCGTTACCAAGGCCTATGAAACTTTGAAGGTGCGCGGAATAGTACGCGCCATGCGCGGCAAAGGGCTTTATGTGCAGAGTGAGGATGTGGGGCAACAGCACAATGTGCTTATTGTGTTCGATGAGCTGAACGCATACAAGGAAGTGCTGTACCACAGTCTGAAAAAGCACCTGGGCGAGAGCAGCAGGTTTACTACCTTTTTTCACCACCACAATGCAAAGCTTTTTGAACAGATCATCAGCGACAACCTTGGGCTGTACAGCCACTACATCGTAATGCCGCACTTCGATACGCCGGTACCGCACATCATCAATACCATTCCTATGACAAAGCTCACGCTGATCGATGGTGCCGGAGAGGGTGTGAGGCAACCTCACCGAGCAGTTTATCAAAATTTCAGACAAGGCATCATGCAGGCTCTTGGCAGCGGACATTTATTATTGAAGAAATACCAACGGATCAATCTGCATCTGGCTAAAAATAGTTTCCAGTTTGTGCCGGCCAGCTTGATCGAAGGCTTCCGTGCATTCTGTATACAACATAGTATGGCGTATCAAATACATGAAACGCTACGCGAAGAGCAGCTATCACCTGGCCAGGTGCACATTGTGTTCAACGACCGCGACCTGATCACCATCGTAAGATGGAGCCGCGAGCGTGGTTTGCGGTTGGGTCACGATGTTGGCCTTATTTCATACGACGACACCCCGATGAAGGAAGTGCTCGAAGGTGGCATCACTGCGATCTCTACCGATTTTGAAGCTATGGGCGCCACAGCGGCGCGACTTATTACTGCAAAAGAGCTGGCAAGGGTAGAGATCGTCACCAGGCTTATTGTTAGAAATACATTGTAGCGCTGTCGTAAATCGTTCCACACACTGATTTAACCTTCATTTGTGTCTTTTTTCTTACAGGCTGCATCGGGCATACCATAGTTACCACCCCTGGTATCGCGGTATGCAATGGAGTAAGGCCCGGAATGGGTCATTCTTCACTTTTTAGCATGATCATGAAAATCACTTTACTATCTGCACTGCTCATTGCCACCCACTTCACTCTTTTTGCACAGATCATAGCGCCAGGCAGTGGCGTGGGCGATCTTAAATTGGGCCAATCCTACGATGAGGTAAAAGCCGTACTGAAGCACAGCGCTCAGCTCAAAAGCTATGGCGACTATGTGGCAGAGGAGCTGTTCAACGTAAACCCCGAGCGACGCCTGGAATGTCAGATCGGGTTTGACTACTACATCAAATGTGAGTATTTGCCGACCGTGCCCGTGTCATACGTGTTTTTTAAGGACAACCGCGTATCCCAAATTGTACTGACGAGCCTGCCGGAGTATTATGCGCCAATAGCCAAAAATGTGAAAACCAGTGAAGGACTGTCTTTCTGGGCGAGTGCCTCAGACATCGACAAGATATACGGACGCGCAGCCTTCACCACGCAGTATGATCTGTTTATGTTGGAAAGCCTGTTTTATTTTGATCGGGGGATTACGTTCGATTCGCGTGGCGAACATGTGCGCAGCGTGCATTTGTACAAGCCTTCTGATGCTACCGTAGTGATGGCGGAGTTTATGAACAAAGCGCGTTTATTATCCAATTGATCGGTCTGGCGCATTCTCCGTAAGGACTTCTTTGGCATTTGTCTGCTTTAATGAGCCAATGGCAGGCTGGGGCAGTGTCACGATAAATTTAGAGCCTTCACTGTAGGTCGATTCTACGGTAATGGTTCCCTTCAGCTTTTCCACGGTTTCACGGGCAATGTATAAGCCCAGACCCGACCCTTTGGATTTTTCCGTGCCACGAAAAAACATGTTGAAAATCTTCTGCTGGTATTCTGCTTTTATACCTTCACCGTTATCGGCAATTTCTATAGTCACCGAGTCGACATCGGCTGAGGCATCGATGCTGATGAATGGATTAGGACGGTAGGAGTTGTGGTACTTTATGGCATTCATCAAAAGGTTCCGGATCACAATCTTGAAGCGCGGCAGGTCTGTAAAGAAGTGAAAGTCATCTTGCACCAACCAGGTAAATTGTATGTGATCAAATTTCTCGTGCAGCGCCAGTTCTTCTATCAGTGCCTCCACCATGGGTTTGAGGTACAGCCGCTCACTGGTCAACTGCAGCCGGGTATTTTTAGAGTAATCTATGATTTCGGTAATGAAGTCGTCGAGCCGGTGCACCCGCGACTTCATGAGTCCCAGGCAATATTTTATTTCTTTTTCGTCGCTGGTGCCCTCCGATATGTTGATGAGCCCGAGCAGAGAAAGCAGTGGTGAGCGCAGATCGTGAGAGGTGCTGTACACAAAGTTGTCCAGCTCAGCATTGGTTTTCTCCAGTATTCTGTTCTGCTCCTTTATTTTCTCTTCCGCCTCTTTCTGCACAGAGATATCCACCAATGTCCCCACCATCCGCACGGGGTTGCCATTCACATCCCAATGGGCCTGGCCGGCATCGATAAACCATTCAAAGCCACCATTTTTTTTGCGCAGCCGCACTTCCTCAGCATATCTGCTGCCCAGTTGCAGGTGTTCGTTGAGCTTTGCCTCTATTCTCTGGCGGTCGTCTGGGTGCACCATTGTGTAAAAATCGCCTATTGAAAACTCATCTACCTCGTGGCATTCGTAGCCCAACATGCTCTTCCAGGTGGGGGAGTGGTGAATCCTGTTTTGCTGTATATCCCAGTCGTAAATGCCTACGCTGGAGCCTCCGATGGCCAACTCAAAGCGCTGCTTGCTGATCACGAGTTCGTGGCTCATCTCCAGGGCATTGCGCTCGCTGTCACGCAGTTCCGACTCCACCGCGTGGTTCAGCTTGAGCAGGAACACAAGTATGAGCGCGGTGGTGGCCACCGATATAATGAAGTGCACAAACAAATTGATTTCGACCGTAGAGGGAGACTCCGGCCGATCGAACAATGCCCACTCCAGCGAGCGCGACAGTGAGTACACCAGCAACACCAGTACGGCAAAGACCAACCCCTTCTTCCAGTTCTGAAAATCGAATAGCGCGAATGCCGCTACAGTAAGAGGAAAGAAATAAAAATAGATGCCGGTATCGTACGGCTCACTGAAACGAAAAAGGAAAAGCGCACTCAGAGTGGATGAGAGCAATATGGCCTTGGCAGTGTTGAAATAGAAAAATCTGTTGAGCCAGAAGGCCACAACAGTTGATGCCAGCAATCCTGCGTACAGATAAAAGTCGTTGAGGCTGCCGTATAGCAAATCGTAAGCCAGGTGAAAGAGTGCCACCATTACTACAAGAATGCAAAGGTAGCCGGTAAGCATTGTGCGTTTGTACAGTCCTGTGGGTAGGTCGAGCGCCTGGTGGCCCAGTATCAACTTTTTAAGATCCGTCAACGTGCGGATGTTTTCCATTTATGAGTTGTGGTGTCTTTTATAAAAAAGTCAATTTAGCACAAATCTCATAAAAGATATTACATATCCGCGATTGCTGTCATTATTATTTACCCCCGCTGCAAAGGACAAGCCCTATGCGCCAGCGAACCGGATCAGCAGGTGTGCGACTGACACAAAAAAAAGTATCATTATAATTTTAAGACGGCGAATACGTTTGGCCCCCAGTTTTTTATATTTACCAGCCACTTCGGGATGTAGCGCAGTCCGGTAGCGCACCTCGTTCGGGACGAGGGGGTCGCAGGTTCAAATCCTGTCATCCCGACAGAAATTGGTGAATTGGTGGAATGGTAGAATATAGCTGAAAGCTGAAAGCTCTAAGCAAAGAGCACCAGGTCAGACGATAGTCGGAATGGCAATGGGAAGGTAGGTAGACTGGTGATTGGTAGAATAGCTGAAAGCTCAAGGCTCAAAGCTCAAAGCAAAGAGCACCAGGTCAGACGATAGTCGGAATGGCAATGGAAGGTAGGTACACTGGTGATGAATGAAATGTATTGCTGAAAGCTCAAAGTCTAAGTCATCCTGAACTTGTTTCAGGATCTGTCTAAAGAGTAAACAGATGACGAAACACAGACATAACTTCCGGGCAGGCCAGTTCACATGACCTGCTGAGAGAGGGCCGAGGCCTGGTTAAGGACTTTTGGAAGTATAGGCAAGTGAAAAGCATTACAGCGATATTGCATTAATATGCTTCGAAGGACGCAGATCATCCGTGGCTATATACTCACAAAGGCAGATGGGGGGCGATTGCCGGGTAAGAAATGAAATGAGCAATGTTGGATATTGATTGAAAAAGCCCTTTATTCATTTTCTTATTGCCAGTGATACGGCGCGGCTGGCCGGCAAATATGGCTGTTTGCACACTTATATATGACACACCCAAAAAACGATCCTCGCCTCGCGGCCCCGCTATCGGTCTCCCAACACAGGGAGCAACCGCATGCGATACCAAAGCCCGATGCTGCGCTTTGGGCAAATTTCCGCACAGGCAGCCGGGCAGCACTCATTCAGATTTACAATGGCTATTTTGACGAACTTTATTCCTACGCCCGTCAGTTTACCGGTGATACGGAACTGATCAAAGATGCCATTCAGGATGTTTTTGTGCGTCTCAGTGAAAAACACCAGCAACTTGGTCCTACCGATTCCATCAAGTTTTATTTATACAAAGCCATAAAGCGCGAGGTGATTTACACGCTGCAACAGCGCCGGCGAAAACTCGATAAGCTGGAGGGACTGAAAGGGCAGGACTTTGAGTACGAGCTGTGTATTGAAGAACAGATCATCGAAAAACAAATAGAGGATGAAACACTGCGCCAAATACGAGATGCAGCCAACCGCCTCAGCCCCCGCCAGCGCGAAATTGTCTTTTATCATTTTTACGAAGGCTTTAGCATTCAGCAGATAAAAGAACTAATGAATTTCAGTTCGGTGCAGGCAGCGCACAACCTCTTGCACCGGGCCCTGGATGAGCTTCGCGATGTGCTTGCACTCTTCCCCTTTCTCATAAGTGGCATTTTTGTTTGCTAATAATTTGGCAATAACATCGCCTTTTTGATAGCAAATATTTATTGCAAACCCGCAAACACGCACCTCCCTCACAAAAATTCCTTTCTTCCTAATTTTTTTGATGAATAATACCTTACGCTGTCCTTTAGTCAGTGAAAGCAGAATCATGGGTAAAAAATATAGTGCATCCGATTTCCTGAACGACCCTCAATTCGTTCGTTGGGTACGCGGTCAGGAACCGCAGGCCAGCGAATTTTGGGAGAGCCTGATGCAGCAACATCCCGAAAGCCGGGGTGAAATGCAGAAGGCAGCAGAAATCATTCGCGGCCTCAGGCTTAAGCGCAACACCCCCAGCCCGGCCATTCGCCAGGAGGTGCTCAACAGCATTGTGACATCGATCGGGCATCAACAAAGCGCCCACAAAAAGCGCTCGGCAAAGAAATCCATACCCGCCTTTTGGCGCTATGCCGCTGTGTTTGTTATAGCTGCAGGGCTTAGTCTGGGGCTGTTTATTGATCAAAATCCAATATCGGAAGAAGAAGAACAGCCTATAACAAGCACTGTGATAAAACAAACCCAAGGCGGCAGCAAGCTGCAAACACAACTGCCCGACGGCACCCGGGTGCATCTCAACACCAGCACCAAGTTGCACTACTACGAAGACCTCGCCAGCCATACGCGGCGGGTAGAGCTGACCGGCGAGGCCTTTTTTGAGGTAAAGAAAGACCCGGATCGTCCGTTTATCGTCCGTTCGAGCGGTGTGACCGTGACGGCGCTCGGCACCTCGTTCAATGTGAAGACCGGCACCGCCGGTAAGCAAGCCGAGATAGCCCTGCTCACCGGGCGCGTGCGGCTGGAGGCCGACGAACAAGCCGTAGCACCCATAGAGCTCTCACCGGGAGAAAAGGCCATTTTGGCAGCCAACGATGAAAAATTTCAAACGTCAACCCTCAACTACACCAGCGATATTGCATGGAAAGATGGCGTGCTGGCCTTCAGCAGCGCCAACTTTGAAGAAGTAAAGCAAAGGTTGGAGAGCTGGTATGGAGTGCAAATACATGTTGACCACGAGGAAGCATTTGCCGGTTGGTCGGTAGACGGATACTTCGAAAATCAAAGCCTGGAAAGGGTGTTGGATCACCTGGCATATTCCAAGGCTTTTCACTACAGCATTCATAACAAAACCGTGATTATCACTAAAAATGAATGAGCCTATGCCCGAATACTATTAAGAGTAAACTCAATGTCGATTAATTAAGCCTTGTTTGCCTCTCTGGTGAAGGGCCCGCCCCGTATTGGCGGGAGGGATAGGAAGAGGGGCTTAAAATAAATGACTTACCTAAAAACATTGAATAACCAATCAAAAAAATGGCTCCTGACGAGCTGGGGAGCTTTTGCCGGAGCCATTGACTTTGAATTTTTGTAAAACCAAAATCATCTAAAATTATGAAAAACAAACTACTAAGGCTACTAAAGATGGCTACTTATTACTCTTTTGTGGGCTTGTGTTTGCAAGCCGTCATCGTCACACTCATGGTTGCCAGCCCCTCCACTGCGCAAGACACGGAAAAGCTGGATGAGGTGCACTTCAACCTGCAACTTCAAAACGCAAGCCTGGAAAAAAGCCTCCGGGCAATCGAGAACCTGACAAACTTCCGCTTCACGTTTGAGCGTAAAGATCTGGACTCAACTGTTCGCATAAACTTTAGTGGAAATAACGTAAGCCTGCGCGAAGTACTGATGGAGCTCTCCCGGCAGGCCGACCTAAGCTTCCGGCAGGTAAACCACAATATAGACGTGCGAAAGCTACAAGCAGATAAAGGATCGCTACCGAGTGAGCGGATAAGCGTAGCGCAAACCCGTACCGTAACGGGCACGGTGACCGGCAGCGATACACCGGAAGGCCTGCCTGGGGTGAACGTAATCCTCAAGGGCAGTAACAACGGAACGGTGACTGATGCAGAAGGAAACTACAGTTTGGAAGTGTTCGGTCAGGAGGCTGTTTTGGTATTTAGTTCTGTCGGCTATATTACGGAAGAAGCTCTGGTTGGCAATAGAACAGTTATAGATAAGGTAATGGCACAGGATGTTCAGCAGCTGCGGGAGTTGGTAGTTGTAGGGTTTGGCCTCGAAAAAGAGAAAAAATCACTGGTATATTCGACACAAGAAGTGGAAGGTGAAATAATAGCCAAAGCCGGAAATAATAATGTGCTCAGTGGTCTGCAAGGTAAAGTAGCTGGAGTCACTGTAAACCTGAATAGTGGAATGCCTGGTAAAGCACCCAATATAAGGATAAGGGGTAGCCGGTCATTGACTGGAAATAATCAACCGTTATACGTTATTGATGGCTTACCGGTAAGCGGTGAAGAAAGAATGATTGATTTGAATCCCGGAGATATTGAAACATTAAACGTGCTAAAAGGCCCGGCAGCTTCTGCCCTTTATGGACTGCGTGCTTCCAATGGAGTGGTGATAATAACTACTAAAAGTGGCGCTGGTAATGACGGCACTCCTAGTATTACTTTCAATACTTTTTATAGTATTGACAAAGTTGGGATGCTTCCTGATCTGCAAATGGAGTTTGCTCAAGGCGAAAATGGTGTATTTAATCCGAATTCTATTTTTACCTGGGGGCCTCGTATAAGTTCAATGACCGCCTACACTAATCAACTGGGAGAACTGGAAGAACCCGGTGTTTATGATAATGACAAAGCATTTTTCGAAACAGGGGGTACAATGAATACCGACCTCACGTTTTCCAATAGTGGCAATTTTGGCAATTTTCTTATTGGATTAGGACGTACGGATCAAACTGGAATAGTACCAAATTCCGGAATGGAGAGAACTAATGTAAAGGTTAATGGAGACCTAAATCTCTTTAAAGGTTTGACGACCTCCATTTCATTAAATTACTCCGATTTGAAAATTAATGATTTTCCAGAAAAACAAGGTAATGCAAATATTTTTAGAGGTTTAACGGAGACTCCTCCATCCTATAATCTCGCGGGTAAACCATATGCGCGTGCCGACGATCCTTATTATCAAATATTTTACAGGGTCTCACAGAATAATCCTTACTGGTATATTAATAATGCGTTCAGAGACGACAACACTAGAAGGACTTTCGGAAATATATTTCTGAAGTACAGTTTTAGTGATGCATTGGCCATAAACTACAGAATTGGTGTTGATCATTTTAATACTATTTCTACCAGCTATGATGAACTTGGTACAGCTACAGCTGGAAGAACCGATCCACCCAGTGGAGGAAGGCTAGATATTAGAAATCGTAACTCTAATCAGATCAACTCAAATGCATTCCTTTCTTACAACAAAGTATTTTCCGATGATTGGGCACTCGATTTAATCGTTGGTAATGAGTTTTATGACACCAGGCTAACTACTGTTAGTACAATTGGATCCAATCTAGTAGTAGGAGATTGGCCTAATATTGCTAATGCAACTAACGTGGCCGGGAGTAATATTATTAATAGACAAAGAGTTGTTGGTTTTTATGGCAACTTAAACCTGGGCTGGAAAGACAAAGTTTTCTTGAATGCATCCGGGAGAAATGATGTTGTTTCCAATATGCCATCAGGAAACAGGTCCTTCTTCTATCCTTCTGTTGGAGTAAGTGCTATACTGACGGATATTGTTCCAGCTACAAAGGCAGTGCTTTCGTATGGAAAATTTAGAGCCACGGTAGCTGAAGTTGGCCAGGCTGGTCCTATCTATGTACAAAGCAGGGATTTTTTAATGAACAATCCGGGAGGCTTTATTTTCCCTTACCAGGGACTTGCCAGTTGGGCTCAAAGTTCTGCCAGGGTAAGCTCTGATTTGATGCCGGAAAATACCCGAACCATTGAACTAGGTGCCGATATCAGATTTTTTAATGATCGATTGGGAATAGATTATACTTACTACACCACTACCTCTGACGGACAAATATTTAATATTCCTGTGCCGGTGACAACAGGAGCCACAACAGAAATTAGGAATGGAGGAGAATTGACGACCACAGGTCATGAGATTATGCTCACTTTAGTACCTGTTCAATCTACTAATTTCAATTGGTCAATAAATACAAACTTCAGCACTTTTATAAGTGAAGTGGGTGAATTATATGGCGGTGCTCAAAGAGCAGAGATTTCTGGAAGTGATATCATTACCCTTGTTGCAGAAATAGGCAGCCCATATCCCGCTTTTTTAGGTTCCTCTTACGTCAGAGATCCTGACTCAGGGCAAATTGTTTACCAAAGTGATGATTCTAGGCAGGATTTTGGACTTCCATTAAGAAATACGGTTCCGACAGTTCTGGGTACCCCTACACCTGATTTTGAGATGAATATTATTAATAACTTTTCTTATAAAGATCTTTCTTTTTCATTCCAGATTGACTGGCGTCAAGGAGGTTATCTTTTCTCCCAATCACTGGTCGAATCTAATCGGAGAGGGTTGGCAGGTGCCACCAGGGATCGCGAGACACAGTTTGTACCTGAAGGTAAAAAAGGAACGTTTATTAATGGTGAGTTGGTTTTAGAAGGAGATAATGATATTACAATTAATAAAGACAGACGCTATTTTGATCAGTTGCGAAGAATAGATGAGGCAGGCCTTACAGATGCATCGTTCATCAGGCTGAGAGAGGTTACAGTAAATTATAATTTACCAACAAGCTTATTATCTAAAACATTCATCAGAGGTGCTTCTGTTTATCTTACTGGTCGAAACTTATTTCTAATTACCGACTCTTTTTACGATCCGGAAGTAAATATTACGGAAGGAACGTTTTCTAATGCAAATTCCCAGGGTATTGAGTTATCTCAAATCCCACAGCCTATAAGTTATGGTGCCGGGATAAGATTGCAATTTTAGCTACAACTTATGATAAGTAAATTGGATGAAAACGTTTGAGATATTTATTGATAAACATTAAAGAATTAAAGATATGAAAATACAATTTTTAAACATATTAAGTCTAATTATTATACTGTCTGCTTGTTCAGACAGTATAATGAACGATATTGATACCAATCCCAATCGGGTGAATCAAGCTCCTCTTAAAACCTTGTTGCCCCATGTGCAAGTTGCCTTGGTTACTGAAATGTATGGAGGTAATACAGGTATTGGCGCCTTTTATGCATCAGAACAAAACACATTTGTGCTTGGCGGCAACACTTTGGAAGGAGGATCAATAGGCACTTCATCCTGGGACAATGGATACACGGCACTGAACAATCTTGACATAATAAAAAAACAGGCCGTAGAACAGTCAGCCTGGACTTATGCCGGTATTTCTGATGTATTAAAGGCTTTTAACCTTTCCATCCTTACAGATATATTTGGCGACATTCCTTACGAAGAAGCGCTATCGGATCAGTTTCTAAATCCTGCTTTTGACTCGCCGGAAAGCATATACGCAGTAATGCACAATGTTTTGGATGAAGCTATTGAAAACCTGCAAAAAGATCCCGGACCTATTGCACCTAAAAATGATGATATGTTCTTTGATGGTGACAGAGAGTTGTGGATCAAGACAGCATATGGTCTTAAAGCCAGGTTATATAACAGGCTTAGCAATGTGGACCCGGAAGGTTCTGCCACGGCTGCATTAGATGCAATTTCGAGATCTTTTGAAAATGATATTGAAAGCTTTGTATTTACAAAGTTTGTAGACACAAATGACAATGATAATCCATTATCTGGCAGACAAATTGAACAACCTCAATCAGCGGTAGGAAATGGTATTTTTTATGCCATGTCCAGTTTTAGTCCTACCAATAGTGTAGAGGATGACCCCAGGGCTAACATCTGGTTTACCAGGGTGAATGGGCAGTTAATTGCTGCTCCTAATGGAACTGCCGATCCTGATTTTGGAGAACCTAGATTGGATGGGGCAAAATATTCCAAACCGGAAATATTTAAGTGGAGGGCCGCGCCATTTCCGGTGCTTAGCTATGTAGAGCTTAAATTTATTGAGGCGGAATCTGAGTTACGATTAAATAACCGAGATGAAGCCAATGCAGCCTATGAAAATGCAGTGTCTCTTGCCCTTGAGCATGCTTCAGATTTTCGACCTGCTGTTGCCTTGACTGGAGACCAAAGAAATGATTATTTGTCTTTGCCAGGCGTATTGCCAGGTGCAGATGATCTTACCCAGGAAGATATAATAATTCAAAAGTACATCTACTTTTATCAATATCAGTCAATTGAAGCATTTAATGATGTACGCCGAACCGGTTTTATACCAGTAACTGACCCAGTTGGACGAATGAACCGGTCAATTTATCCGGATTCTGAACGCAATCGTAATACCAGTACACCATTAAATATCGATCAGTTTACAGTATTTGAACCCAGCACTAAATTGTTTTGGGCGAAATAACTTTTTACAAGCCACCTTAACCAAGGTGGCTTAAAGTTTTTTACTTCATAATATATCTATTATGATTAACAGAAGAGAGATACTTAAACTAGGTGCCCTAACTCCAATAGCAGGGTTAACAGGTTATTCTGCTTTTGCAGACAATAAAAAAGGCAAGCAGGATCAGCCAGGGATGTTTACCGAACCTGCACGGAAAATACCTGTTGTTCAGGAAGCTGACGTAATTGTTTGTGGTGGTGGCCCCGCAGGTGTTGCCGCAGCAATTCAAGCGGCCAGAGCAGGCGCCAAAACCACTTTAATTGAGATGTATGGCTGTCTCGGTGGCATATGGACGACAGGTTTGCTAAGCAACATAATTGACTATAAAGACAAGCCGGGGATCATGAAAGAACTTGTGGATAGGATTGAAAAGTCCGATGCACAGCATACAGCCAAGGTCTATGATGCGGAGCTTATGAAATGGGTATTAGACCGTATGTGTTCCGAAACCGGTGTGCAAATCAGGCTACATACTCGGGTGACAGGAGCCTATAAAGACTCAAATAATAAACTCGAGTACATAACCACTGAAAGCTTTTCAGGTCGAGAGGCCTGGAAAGCCAGAGTGTTCATTGACACTACCGGCAATGGCGATCTCGCTGCGTATGCAGGTTGCAATTTCGATGTAGGGCATCCCGAAACGGGTAAAACTCAACCTATGTCTTTGATGGCCATACTAACAGGTTTAGATGAACAGGAAATCATCAGGACCGGGTTTATGAAAGAAAAAGGTAGTACATCTGAGCAGGCCAAAGGTTTCTTGTACAATGAATTGAAAAAAGTCGGCATAGAGGCAAGCTATACCAGACCAACTCTCTTTGGAATAAGACCTGGCCTGGTGGCCATGATGGCCAATCACCAGTATGGTGCTTCGGCAATGGATGCCGACCAGGTTACAAAAGCCACTTTAGAGGCACGCCATGAAGTGAATCAAATGGTTGATGGGTTGAGGTCATTGGGGGATTTGTGGGCCAAAGTGCGTATTGTGGCTACCGGCTCACAAATTGGAGTCAGAGAGGCACGCAGGATACATGGACGTTACATGTTGACAGCGGAAGATTTGATCAAAGGAGCTGATTTTGAGGACGGCATTTGTAAAGTTACTTTTACTGTAGATGTACATGCACTTGAGAAAAAGGACGGTGGAGGATATGGCTCTGCCGGAGTTAAGATGAAGCCTTATGATATTCCTCTAAGATCCCTTATCGCCAGAGATATAGATGGGTTAATGATGGCAGGTCGCTGTATTAGCGGTGATTTTTTCGCTCATGCCAGTTACAGGGTGACGGGTAACGCGGTAGCCATGGGAGAAGCAGCTGGAAAGACAGCAGCTTACGCGGCACTCCATAGCAAATTGCCACACCATGTGGAGTTTTCTAAGGTGTTTAATTGATATAGAGACCTAAAACAAAATTATTGTATGCTTCTTGGGAGTGATTCCATAAAACCAGAATATTCCACTTAATGGAATACCTGTTGCTTAGTTTAACTCATTAACCGCGCATACTTGTGCTATCTTTATGAAGGGAGCCAATTTACTCTTATGGCTTCTACTCCTGACATCTACTATTGTAGATGCGCAAGAGCAGAACATAGCAAACAATTATGATGTGGTAGTAATGGGCGCTACCTTTTCAGGAATAGCTGCTTCCATCAATGCTGCTAAATACGGGCATTCGGTAGCGCTTGTAGAAGAGTATCCACACGTAGGAGGCTTAATGACCGGCGGGTTATCATACACAGACTTTCTTTCATTCGAAGTTTTAGGAGGCACTTTTAAGGATTATATACAAAGGGTGGAGCGGTATTATATTGATCAATACGGGCCCAACTCTCAACAAGTACAGGATTGTCATAAAGGTGTTCATGCTGAACCGTATGTTACTTTGAAGATTTTCCATGAAATGTTGGAGGAATATCCTAAAATTAAGCTATACAGACAACACCGTTTAGAAAACGTTTTTTTGGAAGATTGCCTGAGCAAGTCTAAGAGGATTTCCGGAATCAGATTGATAAATTTAAGCAATCAATCTAATGTAGAAATTTCAGGCAAAAGATTTATAGATGCCACCTATGAGGGAGATTTAGCTGCACTTGCAGGGGCACAGTACAGGGTCGGACGGGAAAGCCGCCAGGAATTTGGAGAAATATTTGCCGGAAAGATATTTTATGACAATGGTAAAATTTTGCTTGGAAGTACAGGAGAAGGGGATAGAAAGGTTCAGGGTTACAACTTCCGGATAATCATGACCAACGACCCGGACAATAGAAGGACAATAGATAAGCCAGCAAATTATGATAGAGAGAAGTTTTTACCTATGTCTGAAGTGCTGATTAGCGGAAAAGTATCGCAGGTTTTTTCAGAAAGCAGGGACGGAATTTTTAGGATACAAATGCTGCCCAATCAAAAATCGGACATGAACGATATTAAAAATTCTCCTGTTCGCATGGCCTTGTTGGGAAAAAATTACGACTATCCGGAAGGTACTTATAAAGTGCGTGCTAAAATAATTCAGGCCCATAAAGAACACAATCTGGGTATGCTTTATTTTGTGCAAAACGACCCTTCCATACCGGAAAGCCTTCAAAAAGAGGCACAGGAATGGGGGCTGGCGAAAGATGAATTTGAAGATAACGACAACTTTCCTTATCGCTTATACATTCGAGAAGCCAGAAGGATTACCGGGCATCACGTTTTTACGGAACATGATGTACGATTGGCATCCAACTCCATTCGTTCTGTAAATAGCGAAGATGCCATTGCAATTGGCGATTATGCCCTCAATTGTCACGGAGAGAATCCTCCGGGGCCATTGTATGCTCATCTCACAGAAGGAGATTTTAATTTCAGGCCTGCCCCTTTCCAAATACCCTATGGCGTACTTGTGCCTCTCGGATTTGAAAATCTATTGGCGTCGGTGGCCATTTCTGCCAGTCATGTCGGCTTTACTGGCATTCGTTTAGAACCTACCTGGACCGCTTTAGGACAGGCAGCCGGGCTTGCCGCACACCTTTCTTTGGAAAAAGATAAAGTTTTTCCTGATTTAAATGTCAATCAGCTTCAGCAATTACTTCATGCAGAAAAGGCCAAAACGATTTATATATCCGATGTGGAAACTGAGTCAGAATATTTTAAAGCAGCACAATATTTTGGCACCCAGGGATTTTTACATCACCTGATAAATATTGACACAATAGATTACAAAGCTGCAAACAGAACTTTTGGTTTGCAATACTTCGAAGCTCATCCTTATCATGAATTGGAACCTGATAAAATCCTGGATCATCAACTGGCTAATTATTGGATAAACCTGCTGGAGGATAAAGAAATAAAGACCAAGGCTGAAATGATCCTGAATGATCAACCTGTGAGCAGAGGTGAATTTTTGAATAAACTGTACGAATTGTCGGTGACGCAGCAGTAGATGACGAATGCAATGAAGAAGATGCTAAAATTAGTTCTCAACCTATCCCTTCTACTGATTGGCAGCCCACTCATGGCTCAATCAGCTTTCACAGATGCAGCCAACTATGGATTTTCTGTGGACGCCACCGGTACAGAAAACACTCAGGCCTTGCAAAAAGCGGTGGATCAGCAAGGGACAATTATTGTTAGCAAACCGGGAACCTACAAAATAGCAGGTACTGTGTATCTAGGCAGCTACACTACCTTGAGGTTCGGAAATGATGTGGTGTTGCAAAAAGTGGATGAGCAGGGCCTTTTTACCCATGTGTTTTTAAACAAAGGTGCTCTGAACAAAACTTACGATGAAAATATTGTAATTGAAGGTTTGCAAATCAGTGTGAATGGAATTGATAAAGTTTTTAATGAGATCTATGGGCTGCGGGGGCAAATCGCTTTCTTTTACATCAAAGATTTAAAAATAGAACGATTCCGGATGATGGATCTGGAAAGCAAGCAATTTGGCATTCACGTTTGCACGTTTGAGGATATTCTCATTGAGGATGTGATCATTAAAGGCAAAAAAGACGGCATTCACCTTGGCAGGGGTAGGCAATTTGCTATCAGAGACTGTGTGTTTCAAACATTTGATGATGCCATAGCGCTTAATGCCCATGATTACGCTACCTCCAACCCTGAGTTGGGCTGGATTGAACAAGGAGTAATTGAAAATTGCCACGATCTAAATGCCGACAATACAACCGGCTTTTTTTGCCGTATCCTTGGGGGAGGCTGGTCAGACTGGCAGCCCGGAATGACCGTACAGCATTCGGACGCGGTGGTGGCCAACGGCCGGGTTTACCGTGTACAAGCCGAGCCCGATGGCACACACTATAAATCAAATACAAAACCCTCACACCTAAAGGGCAATCAGATGCTGGATGGCATTAATTGGGGCATGGTACAACAAGATACCATTTATACTGCCGGCGTACGAAACGTGGTATTTCGCGATATTTTTCTGGAAAAACCTCGAACTTCCTTTTCGATACATTTTGATAACAACAGGTATAGTCGGTCTTATTATCCCGATTCACCGATACCAGTGCAGCATGGGCTTCTTTTTGATAACGTGCGGATTTTATACAAGGAAAAGAAAGATTTCCTCTCCGTCAACACACCGATAGATGTTGTCACCATTACGAACTCCTGGTTTGGCAATAATAGAATTAAATTTCATGCTAACGGGGCTATGTCCGATTATCAAAAATCAATATTGAACCTGGTAGGATGTGTATTTGCCGGCGAGGGTTCTTATGAATTATTGTCAAGCAGTGTGGAAAATAAAGAAATTAGTTTAAAAACTTCTGCAAGTGTAGAACTTCATGAAAATTTTTCAGCTTCTATTAATTCTGTGAGCCGGATAGATGTAATGTCAGACCTAAAAGGTTTGCAAAAATAACAGAAGCGCTAGCGGTAGGGAATAATAAAAGATTAGATATAAATACATTTGGCTGAACCCGTCTCCCGCTTTTGCCAAACAACTATTACCATTGATGGGAACTGTAGAAATATTGTATCCCTTTTGGGCCGTACTTACTTTACATTCCACTGAATATCTTTGTGTATGTTGAAAAATAATACAATAAATATCATACATGTTTTTTCGGTCTCTCTACTACTGCTCTTCTGTTGTTACAACAATTGCTTGAGCAGTCAATCCGAAATTGCAGTCGGTGAGTACGACGTGTTTAATTTTGGAGCCCAAGGAGATGGCAAATCAATGGATACCAAAGCCATACAAGCGGCTATTGACCAGTGTCATCAGGAAGGGGGTGGGATCGTTTATTTACAAAATGGAATCTTTATTTCCGGGACTATTATCCTAAAAAGTAATGTGCATTTGTATGTTGAATCGGGTGCCGTTTTAAAAGGAAGCAATGACCTGGGTCATTTTCCCAGCCTGCCATCCAACTATCCATCCTATGAAGGAGAATTGGTAACCAATAAAATGTTGATTTACGCGGAAGATGCGGAAAACATTACCATCAGCGGACGTGGTACAATTGATGGAAATGGAGATGCTTGGACAGATGGTCCCTATGGCACGCCGTCATTCAGCTTGCGGCCCAGGATCATTCATTTTCGCGGATGTGAAAATATAGTGGTCCGTGATGTGACACTTTATAATTCCGGCTCCTGGGTGCAATCTTATCAATCCTGCAAAAACCTGCTGGTTTATGGGATTACCGTTGACAGCCGGCCTAATAAGAACATTGAGAAGCCCCGTTTTGCTGATGCTCCCAGCCGCAATAATGACGGACTGGACCTGGTGGATTGTGAACAGGTAAGGATTGCCAATTGCTATATCAACAGTGGAGATGATGCCATTTGTCTGAAAAGCTTTTCTCCGGATCAGACCTGCCGTGATATCACCATTACCAATTGTGTGATAAGTGCCAATGCTTCCGGTATAAAAATCGGCACTGAAACTAGCGGATTGTTTCAGGATATTGCGGTAAGCAATTGTGCCATTTATGATATTCGCCGTGATGCGATCAGCATTGGCTCAGTCGATGGTGCAGGCATTGAAAGGGTAAATATTTCCAACATCACCATGCGCAACATCAAAGGTTCTGCCATTTTCATCAGATTGGGGCAGCGAAACCGTACGTATCGTAAAAATACCCATGTCAATGTACCTTACTTGCGGGATATATTGATTGAAAATGTCCAGGGCGATGGCATTTCAGCCGAAAACGGAAACATTATTGCCGGCACAAAAACAATTCCGGTGCAAAATGTGAGGCTGAAGGATATCCATCTTCGATTTGAAGGGGGCGGAAAAGCGGTAGAATCTGAAAGAGAATTACCTGAAAGTGAAGGAGGTTATCCAAATGGATTAATATTTGGTCGCTTGCCAGCCTATGGTTTTTATATCCGTTATGCAGAGAACATCTTCATGCAAAACATTTCACTGCGGTTTGCACGTCAGGAAGAGCGCCCGGCCATCGTAGCTGAAGAAGCTGTGCACTATACACTGGAGGGTTTACAGGCTGAGGCCTCCGCTTTCACTCCGGAGATGATCAGATTAATCAACTGTAAAAAGGTGCTTTTGAGCAAAAACAGACCCATTTCTAAAACTCCTGTATATCTTACCGTGTCTGGAAAAGGATCCGATGAAATCATCTTATTACACAACTTCCTGCAAAATGCTGATAAGAATTTCAGAATTAAAGAGGAAGCAACTACTGATATAGTGAATGAAATTGATTCGATAGAATAATGACAAACAGCATGAAACAGAAATATAAACTTGTCATTTTGCTATTGCTTCTGGCTTTTAATTCTTCCGCACAGCAGTGGAAATCCAGGCTCGAATCAGATCTAAAGGCACCGGTTTTCAAACCGGATACTTTCAACATCCTCGATTTCGGGGCAAAGCCTGCTGACTTGAAAAAAAACAATTTAGCCTTTCAAAAAGCGATTACTGCCTGTGCAAAAAATGGTGGTGGCGTGGTGCTGGTACCGGCAGGGAAATGGCTCTCAGGTCCCATCCACTTCAAGTCCAATGTGAAATTACATTTGGCAGAAGGTGCGGAAATATCATTTTCAGAAAATTTTGATGATTACCTGCCTATAGTATTGATCCAGAGAGCCGGCTACTACTGTTATAATTATTCGCCACCGGTTTACGCCCGGGATTGCCAGAACATTGCCATTACCGGTAAGGGTACTTTAGATGGCAACGGGCAGGTATGGTGGCCCTGGAAAAAATACCAACCGGGCATGGTAAAGCTTTTAAAAATGGGTAAAGCCAGGGTACCGGTAGAGGAACGGGTATTTGGCACCCCTGAAGATGGTGTGCGTCCTCCTTTTGTTCAATTCATCCGCTGTGAAAATGTGCTGGTGGAGGATGTAACCCTGCTGGATGGCCCCTCCTGGAATTTACATCCGGTACAATCTAAAAATATTATTATCCGTGGAATAACCATTGAAGCACATGGGCCCAACAATGATGGTATTGATCCGGATGGTTGCGAAAATGTGCTGATTGAAAACTGCACCCTCAATGTAGGCGATGACAACATTGCCCTGAAATCGGGCAGGGATGAAGAAGCCTGGGAAATCGGTACCACCTGCCGCAATGTGATTGTAAGAAATTGCACTTCTCTGAGAGGCCATGGCGGATTTGTGATCGGCAGTGAAATGTCGGCAGGTGTGGAAAATGTGTGGGTAGAAAATTGTCGCTTTGAAAATACCGATCGCGGCATACGCATCAAAACCCGCTATGGCAGAGGTGGCTTTGTGAGGAATGTACATGTGCAAAACATCCAAATGACAAATATTAAATATGAGGCCATTGTGATCAACATGAAATATGATGGCGAGCCTGCTGAAAAGAATATTAAATTTTCACAATCGGATAAGTCTATGCCCTTGATCAGCAATATCAGCATCAGTAATGTACAGTGTGAGGGGGCTGAAACTGCAATCAGGTTGATTGGGTTGAGTCCGGAGGCATTATCAGGAATAGACCTTACTCATTTGTATATACAGAGTAAGGCTGGGTTGCACATAGAAAATGTTGGTAGAATTAGAATGGATGAAATACAGCTAAATAATAAAAAGATTTAATAAATATTATTTATCCTTGCAACCGGTTGCGGTACCGGTTGCATAAAAATAAAATGAGCACAAATATCCAAGACATAGCAGAAAATTTAAAAATTTCAAAGTCCACCGTGAGCAGGGCTTTGCGAAACCACCCGGATATAAGCCAGGCTACCAAAGATAAGGTGACACAAATGGCTGAAAATTTAAGGTATGAGCCAAATCTGGTAGCACAGGCCCTTACCACCAAAAAAACCTTTACCATTGGGGTGGTGATCCCTCACATTGGCCATTCATTTTTTTCTGAAGCGCTGCAGGGAATGGGTGAAGTATTGCATGAGGCTGGGTATCATTTTTTAATTGCCGCTTCTAACGAAGACACTGAACGGGAACATTTAAATATTAAGAACCTGTTGGCCAAAAGGGTGGATGGACTGATAATATCAATTGCTTCCAATACCATCGATAAAGATCGATTTCAAAATCTTATTGATAAGAATATTCCATTTGTGTTTTTTGATAGAAAGATATCCGGTTTACCGGTTTCTTCGGTATCCATCCCCTATGAAAAAATTTATAAAGAAAAAATAAATTACATGCTCAAGGATGGAATAAAAAGAATAGCCTATATCGACAGCAACATAGAAAGCTTTTATTCCAATCAAAAGTTAGGTGCATTTCAACAGGCGATTAGTGCTCATGCCGATCATTTTGAACACATTGATTTTATACAAACTACCCCGGATGTTGAAGGAGGATTGAAAGCATTTGAGGAATTATTGCATAAAGGATTGCCTCAACTGGTTGATGCCTCCGCATCGATGCAAGCCATGGGTGTTTTAAAAGCAGCTCAGCAACATAACATTAATGTACCTGGAGATCTTGAAATCTTTGGTAATTATATTACCCCCGTTACCGAACTTTTAAACCCCCGCATTTCCGGTGCTCATTTTTCAATAGAAGAAATGGGCAAAAAAGCTGCCCAATTATTATTGGATCATTTGAATCAAAAAGATAAACAACCTGATGAGCTACATGTGGAGGCTTTACTATGCCTTAGAGAAACTACAAAAATTAAAAAAGTATGAGAAACACAGCATTTTATTTGATCTTAATTTTTCTGACTTCCGGTTTCATTTCAGTGTCGGCGCAGGAAAGCCAAATCGAATCGGAAGTGGCCTTGGTAGATCATTATCCGTTCGTGGGAGATTTCCGGGAGGAGAGCATGTGGAGTGCCCTTTATGGGGCCAAAAGCGGCAAGATCTACATTGGGCTATGCACGCATGCCGAAGCCGCTCATTTTTATGAATTTGATCCGGTTACTCAAAACATGCGTCACATCGTGGACCTAACCGATTTGCATAATGAGCGTGGAGAAGCGATCAATACCAATGGCAAAATACATGTACGGATGGGTGAGGATGAGCAAGGGAATATCTACTTTGCCGGCCTCAATGAAGATACCGGGCCGGAGGTGATTGACCCCGCCAGTTACAAAGGTGCTTTTTGGTACCGCTATAATCCCACCCTGGACAAAGTAGAGGTACTTGACCGGATCAGCCCTCATTTTGGATTACTGGGCATGGTGTATGAGCCTGTTTACAACCGGCTTTACGGCCTGGCCGAAGACGGTCATTTGTATACCTATTATATTGAGAACGACCACACCAGGGATTTAGGCAAAGTGGATGATTGGGACATCTGTCGCACCATTTTTGCCGATGACCAGGGCAATGTCTATGGATCATTTCCGGTAGCGCAGATATGGAAGTATGACCCGAAGCAGGACCGGGTAATCGATTTTCCCAATATCCGGCTGCAATACGACAACCGTGTGTTGCCCCGTACCATGTCGAAGCCTATGATAGACAGAAAAGTGATCTGGCGGGTGATAGAATGGAACCCTGTGGAAAAAGTGGCTTACGGTATAGTTGGCGGCAATACCATGCTTTTCCGCTACGATGTGCATCAGGGTGAAGAAGGTGAGATAGAATACCTGCAACCATTGACAGCCCCCGAGTACTGGGATGCCAAAGACCCTCGTACCGTTCCTTTTGCTACCCTGGCCTTAACCATCACGCCCGATCAGATGATCTATTACGCCCCAACCGGATCAAGTTCTTTTGATTACGTGGGCACCTCCTGGGATGTAAAGGATGAGGAAGAATTTCAGGCCAAAATGTCGGGAGGATATTTTCCACCTGTTTCGTACCTGATCTCCTACAATATCAAAACTGATGAACGTAGATCATTGGGTAAAATCATTACCAAAGAGGGAAACCTGGCTTTTGGCCTGGGTGGTGCCTGCACCGGAGCTAAAGATGGAAAAATATACTTTGTAGGAGCAATCGAGGAGAAAAATAAAGAAAAAGTAGTAGGAGAAGTAGGCCGGAGGTGGCCCTTCAGTATGGGACTGATCGCCTATGATCCTGATGAACCCAAATAATCCCTAAAAGTCATGAATCAATCGCAAAAAATGAAATATATAAATAATATCAGAATATTCGGAATGTTGCTGTCCCTGAGTTTATTCCTATCAACTCAAGTACTGGCACAAAAAAGCGTTAATCCTCATTTTGAGACACACCGCATGGATTTCCGTGATCTGGGCTACCCCGCGGCGACCATGATACCGGCTGATGATTCACCCATAGCAGCTTTGCTGGCCCATAGCAATGGCAAAGTATATGGAGCTACCTCAGGTAAGCAATCCTATTTGTTTGTTTATGATTACATGACCAATAAAACTTACCCATTGGGCAAAATACCCGGCAGTACTGGTGTTCACAACAGCCTGGTAGAAGGAAAGGATGGCATGATCTACATGGGCACCGGCATGAATGAGTTGGCAGATGTACCCCTGTCAAAAGAAATGCCCTATGGAAGAAGGGCAATTGAAAATCAGTTGTGGTTAGACATCAAAACGAAATACGATGGTTTTGCCGGAGGAAGAATTTTTTCCTATGATCCCCGGATAGGAGATCAACAAGTTTATTTACCTGATGATACTGCCAGTCTGAAAGATCTGGGAATTGCTATTAAAGGTAATTCTATTTATGCCCTAACAATTTCCCGGGATAAGGATCATATCTACGGAATTTCATATCCCGATGCCAGATTTTTTGAATATGATATTGAAAGCGGTTCGTTTACCGATCATGGCCAATGGCTGACCACCCAATCGTATGCCGGCCCGGAACGTAGCTGGCGAAGTGTACCACGCTCCCTGTTATGTTTGGCTGATGGCAAAGTTGTTTCTTCGGGTGATGATGGCATGATGATGTATTTTGATCCGCATGATCAAAAGATTCACCGAAGTAGTCTTCGAATTCCGGGAGAATACTGGATTACCCAAAAATATGAAGGATACCCGGTGGTGGAGCAATTATTGATCGATAAGGACAGTAGTTTGCTGGGAAGTACCAGCGATGGTTTTATTTTTCAAATGAATCCGGAATTAGACCAACTGCTTGTAATCGGTAAGCCAATGGTAGAAAGAAGGGTACGGGCCATGACCATTGCACATGATCGCCAGCTTTACATGATTTGCGGCGAAAGGACCAACATCTGCAGGATGTTTTCATACGACCTTTCGGAAAACCGGAAAGGCTTTCTTGATTATGGCGTGTTGGGAGTAGACAGAAGTCCCTATTATGCCAAAATAGGTTATCAATTTGACGCGATGTGTACAGCCTCAGATGGAACAATTTTCATTGGAGAAAGTGACCGGAGGGCAAAACTGTTTTTCTACGTTCCTGGTGGGAATATAATGCCGGGCGTATTAAACCCAACTAATCCAAGATGACAATAAAAGAAATTGGCACATACATTATACTTCTGTTGATATTATTTATGAATGGATGCAGGCCTTCTTCATCCGGTCAGATCAAAGCCAAAGAAGTAAGTAAAAATACGATCACAATTGACGGAAAACTTAATGACTGGCCCGCTGCAGATCCGGTGGTAGTGCATGACCGGGAACTATTTCAGGGTGATTTGGAGCGTAAGCTAAGCGACAACACAATGGCATGTCGCAGTGTCTGGAATCAGAATTACCTGTACCTGGCATTTGAGGTGGAAGATAAAATTCTGAAAGCTTACCAGCAGGAGCGGGATCATAAAAAATTATACCTTGATGATATGGTGGAGTTTTTATTGGATCCCAATCTTGACCGGTCAACAGACTGGCTGGCCGATGACCTGGTTTATCATATCAACTTGCTTGGGTATGTAAAAGATGATCGAGGCACAGCGGAAGGGAAACCGAATGCTGATTGGAATGGACATGCGGTTTATGAAATTGAAGCAAACGGTACCATCAATCAGGATCACGATGAGGATCACGGATATGTAGTAGAAGTAGCTTTGCCATGGACAGAGTTAGGATTACAACCTCAGCCCGGAACTGCTATCGGATTTAATTTTACCAATGGCGACAATGATGGAATAGGAAGGCAGCTTTTTGACTGGCAAGGCGCCTGGCCTATGCGCACTCCGAAGCAATTCGGTACACTGATATTAGAAAAGGCTTATTAAATTTCTTGATAAGTTACTTTTAATTTTGTCTTTTAATTTCGGTGGGTTTATGAGCATGCTGCAATACTTTAAATAATCAGCACCATACAGATAACCCCCAGAAAACTAACATTTGCTTTATCATCACCGGTTAAATGCGGTTAGACACTTCCGCACCTTATAAAATGAAACAATCCACCTTTTAACTTCAAATGATTCTATTCGTGAAAATCCACCTATTCCTGTTTGCCTGTTTCATCTTATCACAAACGGCTGTCTCACAACCACTAATACCAACCCATCTAGATGAGTCGGTTAAGTTTGATTTGGGGATAGCTTCTTATGCTTTTCGAAAAAAACCACTGGACGATGTATTGCACATGGCGCAACTGCTGGATGTACACAAAATAGCACTTAAAAGTTATCATCTAGCATTGGATGCTGGTGATCAGGAGATTGAAGATGTGCGGGAGAAAGCAAACAAAGCTGAGGTAGATTTGTACGCCGCTGCTGTGATTTACATGAAAAATGAAGAACAGGTAAGGCAGGCATTTGAATACGCTAAGAATGCAGGAATGGCCATGATAGTGGGTGTCCCCAATCCTGAATTGATCGATCTATGTGAGCAGATGGTAGCCGCTTACAATATTAAATTGGCCATACACAATCACGGAGCGCGGGATATTTTGTACCCCGATGCTGGTAGCGCATATGAGTTAATAAAGAATAGGGATAGCAGAATGGGGCTCTGTCTGGATGTAGGGCATACACTGCGCCTCAACCTGAACCCCGCGGATGAAATTTACAAATACCAGGACAGGCTGCTCGATGTACAAATTTGGGATGTTTATTCAGCCTCACATGAAGGTAAGTCGACATTAGCAGGATATGGCGTGCTTAACTTTAAAGAAATATTGCAGGCATTGATCGAAGTAGGTTATCAGGAAACTCTAAGTGTGGAATACTGGAATGACCCCGAAAATCCTGGACCTGGTACGGCGTATACTATTGGCTACATTCGATCAATTTTAGACAACTTGTCTTATGAAAAAAAAGCGGATAACCAGTTGAGCGTTGAGGAACAACAGGATGGATGGCAATTGCTCTTCAATGGTAGCCATACAGAAGGCTGGCGCGGAATCAATAAAGCCAGCTTCCCTGCAACGGGTTGGGAGGTAAAAGATGGCGCCTTATGCAGCACAAGCGGGGGTGGCGCAGAGTCAGCGAATGGGGGCGATATTGTATCTACTGAAGAGTATAGAGATTTTATCCTCAGTTGGGAATGGAAGATGCTTACGCCTGGAGGCAACAGCGGTGTGAAGTATTTTGTGCAGGAAGGCATCTCCGAAAACAATAAATACGGGTACGGCATCGAGTATCAGTTGCTAGACGATGCTAATCATGGTTGGATGACGACAGGAGAAATGAAACCGGGGGACTATCGCACAGTAGCTGGCGCATATGAGCTGTATGCTCCTGAGAATAAAAAACTAAAACCGCTGGGCCAATACAATCAAAGTACTATACAAGTGATGGATGGAATTGCAACCCATTGGCTCAATGGAAATAAAGTGTTAGAGTTTGACCGGTTTAGTGATGACTTCATCAACAAGGTAAATGAAAGTAAATTCAAAACAATAGACTCTTTTGGACAATGGCCTGCAGGCCATATCTTGTTGCAGGATCATGGAAGTGAAGTGTGTTTTAAGAACCTTAAAATGAAAAAGCTTAATTAACATATACTATTTAAACGAGGTGAGATGCCTCAAACTTAAAAACCCTTAAGTAACACCCAAATGAATAAAAAGCGAACCCGTAGAACATTTTTAAAAAACACCGGACTTGCCGGTGCTGCTTTGGTATTACCCACTATTGTTCCGTCATCTGTATTTGGCAAAACAGCGCCATCTAATCAAATCAATATCGGCATGATAGCAACGGGCAGACAAGCCATTCGGGTAAACCTGAAGCAATTTCTCGACATGAACAATGTGCGGGTAATGGCTGTAAATGATCCGGATCGCTGGCGTATGGAGCAAGCAGAAAATATCATTAACACGCACTATGGCAGCAGCAATAAAGCGTATAAGGGTGTCAGTACGTACAATGATTATCGCGAGTTGTTGGCCAATAAAGACGTGGATGCAGTCATGATATCTTCGCCAGACCATTGGCATGTGGCGCAGGGTATTGCTGCAGCCCAGGCAGGTAAACATGTGGCGATGGAAAAAGCTCTCACCATTTGTATCAACCACAGCAAAGCACTCATCGATGCTGTAGCCGCCAATAATGTGCACCACCGGCTGGACAGTGAGTTTCGCTCAATGGAAAATTTTTATACAGCGGTGGGTTTGTTGCGTGCCGGTGCCATCGGAAAGATCAATAAAGTAATAGTAGGTGTACCTGCTCCCCTCAATGGATCTGCCCCCGGGCCACTACCTACTATGTCGGTGCCGGCAGAACTAGACTACGACCAATGGTTGGGCCCTGCCTTTCCCGCGCCCTACACTATGCAGCGGGTACATGAGCCAAACACGTATAGCGTACGGCCTGGCTGGATGCGGATAGATGATTATTGCAATGGTATGATTACCAACTGGGGAGCGCACATGATCGACGTAGCCCTGTGGGGGATAGATAAAGAATATGAGAGCCCGGTGATGGTAGAGGGTACCGGCACGTTTACCAAAGGCCTCTGGAATACCATTGAGTCGTTTAACTTGAACTATACCTTTGCCGACGGACAAATATTGGAATACATCATCGATCAGCCCTACGTCTTGTTTGAAGGAGACAAAGGCTGGATTAAAGCAACATTCAATAAACCATTGGAAGCCAGCGACGAGCAGATAAAGAAAGCTGATGTGGCACCGCAGTATAAGAATGTAGTCTCTGATAAAGAGGATTTTATTAATGCGATCATTGAAAATAAAGATACGCTCGAACCTTTGGAAGTAGGACACAACGTGTATAGAATGTGCAACATGGGTTTGTTATCAGTGCAATTAGGTAGTCAGCTGCAATGGGATTCCAAGAAGGATCAACTCAAAGACAACAACGCAGCCAACGCCATGCTTTATCGACCTTTTAGAACAAAATATCTGGATAAACCAGTAGTAGATTGGTTGGAAAAGTATCAGGTGATGTAAGCGATAGGTTGACTAAAACGACAATTAAGTGAAATACATTTGTAATAAAGAGGTGATAATGAAATACAAGAACTTTTTAATGAGCATTAACAACAGCATGTTCTATCATCAATTCATTAGAACAGTACTGATCGGCAGTGTAGCTGTGTATATGTTTTCCTGCCAGGGAAAAGTAAAGGGTAATGAGGAACTTGCAGACACTACTGCCCGTGCAGCTGAGGTGTCTGTGCAGACCATTACCAATGGCCCCGGTCAACACTGGTTTGGCTATTACGACAAGCTACAAACAGACCCCTCTGGCCGATACGTGCTTGGCATGGAAGTAGGCTTTGAAGGGCGTTCTCCCACACCGGACGATACAATCGAGATTGGTATGGTAGACACCCAGGACAACAACCGCTGGGTAGCTTTGGGAAAAAGTAATGCCTGGGGCTGGCAGCAAGGCTGTATGTTGCAGTTCATCCCTGGCAGCAACGAGGAAATAATCTGGAATGACCGTGAATGGGACAGGTTTGTGAGCCATGTGCTGAACATTAAAACAAAGGAAAAACGCACGCTTCCCTTTGCGATCTATACCCTTAGCCCAGATGGAAAATCGGCGCTGAGTGTGGATTTTGAACGCATCAACGACCTGCGGCCTGGCTACGGTTATGCCGGTATTCCCGATCCCAACAAAGACCAAATGGCCCCAGACAATGCCGGAATCTACCGCTGTAACCTGGAGTCGGGAGAGAAAGAACTTATCATTTCGCTGGCCGACATGATGGATGTGCCGCTGCCTGAGACCGACGATGCCACCTGGCAGGATTATCGAAAGAACAAGCACTGGTTCAATCACCTGCTGTTCAACCCAGATGGTTCCCGATTCATCTTCCTGCATCGGTGGACTTCTCCTGCAAAGTCAGATGTTGGAGGGTTCGGCACACTGATGTATACAGCAGCGATTGACGGCACTGACTTGCGCTTGGTGGACGATTCCGGATACACCTCACACTTTATCTGGAGCGATCCGCAGCACATCTGCGCCTGGACCAAGCCCAGGGGGATGGAACATGCCTTTTATATGTTTGAAGACCAGGAAAATACTACGCCTGAAGCCGTGGGAAAAGAGATAATGACCGAAAATGGCCACAACACCTATGTGCCGAACACGGATAATGAATGGATTCTGAATGACACCTATCCTGATGCCAAAGACAGGGAGCAAACACTATATCTCTACCATGTGCCTACGCAGCGAAAAGTGGTATTGGGCAGGTTTCATTCTCCATCAGCTTACAAAGGAGAATGGCGATGCGACTTGCACCCCCGTGCTACCCCCGATGGCAAAAAAGTGATCTTTGATTCTACCCATGGCGGCAATGGCAGGCAGATGTATATGGTGGACATCAGCGCTAATGCATTGTAAAATAATTCTGTGACCAATCCAATTAAACCATTCCGTTCAGCAATGACACAACGTATTCCTGCTATACACCGATTTTTGCTCTTATTATCAGCCCTGCTGCTTTCCGATTATTTCTCTTTGGCCCAATCGCCTGATCCCCTGATCCAGAATGTGCTGGCCAGAGAAAAACAATCGCTGGATGGACAGTGGCGCATCATTGTTGACCCGCTGGAGAATGGTTACTACAACCACCGCTATCAGCCCAAAGACAATGGCTACTTTAAAGACGCCCAGATGCAGTCGCCCAGCGACCTGATCGAGTATAACTTCGAGACCAGTGATCAGCTAAGCGTACCCGGCGACTGGAATACCCAAGCCGAAAAGCTTTATTATTACGAAGGCACCATCTGGTATAAACGCTCTTTCGATTACGAGAATGAAGATGACCAACGAGTGTTTCTCTATTTCGGAGCGGTGAACTACGAGGCCAAGGTCTATCTGAACGGTGAGAAAGTGGGCGAACATATTGGAGGCTATACCCCGTTCAATTTTGAAGTAACAGATCGGCTGAAGCCTAAAGACAATGTGCTGGTGGTGAAGGTAGACAACACCCGCAAGCGGGACGCAATACCTACTATAAACTTTGATTGGTGGAACTATGGCGGACTCACGAGGTCTGTTTATCTGGTGAAAACCCCGTCCAACTTTATCCGGGATTATTCCATCCAGTTAGCCAAAGGCAGTCAGCAGAATGTAGCCGGTTGGGTGCAGTTGAGCGACTCGGCAGGCCAATCAGTGAGCGTGTCCATTCCCGAGTTGGGCATCTCCAAAACATTTAATACAGACCAGCAGGGCAGGGCATTGGTTAGTTTGAAAGGGGATTTTGAGCTGTGGAGTCCTGACAAGCCGAAGATTTACAACGTGGTAATTAAAAGTGCAAGCGACGAAGTAGAGGATCGGATTGCCTTCCGCACTATTGAAACGAAAGGCCACCAGATACTGCTCAACGGCTCTCCCGTATTTTTGAAAGGCGTTTGTGTCCATGAAGAAGCTCCTTTCAATCCGGGCAGAGTCACCACCCGCGAAGAGTGCGAAGTGCTCATCAAATGGGCCAAAGAAATGGGCTGCAACTTTGTGCGGTTGGCCCACTACCCGCACAGCGAGGAGATGATACGGGTGGCTGAAGAAAATGGCGTGATGGTATGGTCAGAAATTCCGGTCTACTGGACGGTGATGTTCGATTATCCGGATACCTACGCCAATGCCGAACAACAGCTCACCGAAATGATCAGCCGAGACAAAAATCGCGGTGCCATTATCCTTTGGTCAGTGGCCAACGAAACGCCTGTGAGCGATGCGCGCGTGACGTTCCTGTCCAACCTGGTGAAAAAAACCAAATCGCTGGATAACACCCGGCTCACTACTGCTGCCCTGGACACCCACGCTTCTGAAGGTGGTTTCCGCATGATAGACGATCCCCTGGGAGCCTATATTGATGTGATCGGTATCAACCAATACTGCGGCTGGTACGAGGGCAATCCCGTGGAATGTGCCGACAGAAAATGGAAAATAGCATACGACAAGCCATTGATCATCAGCGAGTTTGGTGGTGGGGCCTTGCAAGGTCATCACGGTGCTGCCAACGAACGCTGGACGGAAGAATATCAGGATGCAGTGTATGAGTACAACCTAAAGATGATGGAAAACATCGACTTTCTGGCAGGGATCACACCCTGGCTGTTGAAAGATTTTTTGTCTCCCAGGCGCCCGCTGCCCAACATTCAAGACGACTATAACCGAAAAGGATTGATATCAGAGCAGGGTGCCAAGAAAAAGGCTTTTTACCGCTTACAAAAATTCTACCGAGCGAAGAGCGCGACGAAAAGTTCAAAGTAACCATCTTCACGGATAGTGGAAAATGAATTTAAACAAAGTAGGATGGAGTAAATTCGTCTCGTTCAACACCAAAATTTTATGTTTGTACGAAAACGGAGAACAGAACTACCGCGACAAAATATCAATCATCATCGCCGACCGGGATTGGTTGCTTTCAGGTAAAGTCAATAAATAATGTATAATTACTTTTTTATACATTGCCAACGGCCACATCAAATCAATGAAAAGCTCAAATCTTGACCATAACATTTCCAGAAGGTTCATTTGCCAGGTATTCATGCACTGCGGACTGTCCGAAGAACTTGCCCGCCAGTGGGCTGACCTGCTGGTAGAAACTTCCTTGTTGGGCATTGATTCACATGGCATCCGCATGCTCGACCGCTACGTCAGGCACGTGCAGGGAGGAGGTATTGCTACTGCTTTTGAGCCAATAATGGTGAAAGATCGTGCAGCCATTGCTGTAATTGATGCGCAGGGTAGTGCAGGGCATATAGCCGCCTCACATGCTATGTCTGTGGCCATACAAAAGGCAAAACAATCTGGGATAGGTATGGTATCGGTCATCAGTACCAACCACGCAGGCGCCTGCGCGCTCTATGCTGCTCAAGCCATTCAGTCATCGTGTATAGGAATCTGTACAGCGGTAAGTCGCCCCGGCATTGCCCCATGGGGCGGTACCCGTGCTTTGCTCGGGCTCAACCCGCTGGCCATTGGATTTCCTGTAGCCGGCCAGCCACCCTTCCTGCTGGATATGGCGACCACCGTTACAGCGATGGGCAACATTACACATGCTGCCGATACCGGTCAGCCTATTCCCGAGGGCTGGGCCCTGGATGAGGATGGACAACCCACCACAGACCCTGAGCGGGCCAGGACCGGGTCGCTGCTGCCCATTGGAGGGCACAAGGGATATGGACTGGCAATGGCGATTGAGGCAATAACAGCCCTGCTGCCAGGAGGCAACTTATCGGTAGATGTATTGAGCTGGATAGCCCAGACTGCCCAACCGATGAATGCCAGCTTTACGGCAATAGCCCTTGATATCAGTGCTTTTACTGAGCTTGATGAATTTGAGAAAAAAGCAGCACAGTGGGTTACATCCCTTACCCAATCACCCCGGCGGGCAGGAGTTGACCAGCTATATTATCCCGGCCAGCGGGCGGGTTTGACTAAGCAAGAACGACTTCGATCCGGCATCCCTGTGGACGATTACACCAGGAACATGCTGGTAGACCTGGCAAAAGAATTTCATATAGACTTACCAATCATAAATAAATGAATATCACAGAACTTTATACGATTGCTACACCCACCTGCATGATATCGCAGTACTGGCCTACCTCCGGCCAGAAGGAAGGAGCTACGCTGGAGGCCATGCAATGGGTACTGGAAGATCAATTTTTCCGTGCTTTCCAAACTGTGGAGATACCCTACGCCAATGAACGAAAAGCCATCGCTGAACTGCTGGCTTCTGATGATCTCTTCCTTGACTACTGCGTAGCACGGGTACTGAACGATCGACAGGGAAATCTCTCTTCGCTGGATCAGGAGCAGCGCAAGCGTTCGGTACAATTGGTTCTCGATCAGTTACCTGACGCTGCCGAAGCAGGGGCATCTGCCTTATCGCTGGTGCCTGGCAAGCGGCCTGCGGAATGGTCGTTGAGAGAGAAGGCGCTGGAAGCGCTCCGGCAATCGATGAGCGAGATAGTGGCCTATGCCGCAGAACGTTATCCTGCCATTGATATCCTGCTCGAACCCCTCGACGTGGATGCGCATAAGAAACATACCTTTGGCTATATACAAGATGCACAACAGTTGACGGCTGCCCTTCAGGAGCAAGGACTTACACTGTATGTCAACATAGATACCGCCCACTGCTGGCTCAATGAAGAAGACCCGCTCGAGATGCTGAAAGCCGTTTCGCAGGTGCAAGAGTTTCACTTCTGCAATTGCGTAACGGATTCGGATAGCGAACTGTACGGGGATAACCATATGCCCCTGGGCGAACCGGGAAAAATGACTCAGGCTGCGATGACCCGTATGATAGCCCAACTCATTGAAACCGGCTTCCTCAACCAGCATGATAAGCCATACCTTCTTTTTGAAGTAATCAAGCCTCCTGCAGTGGATAGCCATACGCACCTGCTCAATTGCAAACAGTTTTTCATTGACTCACTGGCCCAGGTATGATTTATAAAGCCATTACCCAAATCTTTTCTACTGATGCGCTGCGCTTCTTCATTACCGAACTGCTTAATGCCTTATACCCACCGGAACATGACGCTGGCGAGACAGCAGACGAATAGCTTGTGCTGAGACCCACGGCATCGATCTATACGGGTGCGCGATATTGAAACCATTTTTAAACATACAGGGATTCCCCTCAATTGAAATTATGAAAGTAGCTGTATTGTCCAAATCATTTGCCAAAGCATCTTCTCAGCCGATAGAACTGTTACAAAAGGCAGGGATTGAGGTAATTTCACGCCCCAATGATGACCCGGACAATGAAGCGCAGGTAGCCGAACTCATCGGTGACTGCCACGGGGCTATTGTATCAGCCCAAGACCGGATAGGCCCCCTGGTATTTGAGCGTTGTCCTCAACTGCGCGTGATCGCCGATCATGCCGTCGGCTTCGATCGCATCGATATGGAAGGAGCGAAAGCGAGGGGCATTGTGGTAAAGACTTGTCCGGGCAACTATGAATCGGTGGCCGACCTGGCCTGGTTGTTCATTCTGGCGACTTCCCGCCATCTGCTACCGGCGGTACAAAGCGTGAAACGTGGTCAGTGGTCGCCTCCGGCTTTCTCCGGTACCGAGGTGTTGGGCAAAACCGTCGGCATCATCGGTTATGGACAAATTGGCAAGGCCGTCATCCGGCGGGCCCGGGGGTTTAATAACAATATCCTGGTGTACGATCCTTTTGTCGAAATTGTAGAACCGGTAAATGAGCTTGAGATATCTCTGGTTGCGCTGCCTGCATTATTGGAGCGTTCGGATATCGTTTCGCTGCACGTGCCGCTGAACAAGCATACCCGCTACCTCATCGATAAAAAGGCCCTCTCCCAAATGAAGCGCACCGCTGTACTCATCAATACCAGCCGGGGCGGCCTTGTAGATGAAGCAGCCCTGTTCGATGCCCTGAAAAATAACAATATACTGGCAGCAGCCACTGATGTATTTGAAACCGAGCCTCCGGGAGAGAGCCCACTGCTTGGGTTGCCCAACTTCTTGGCCACTCCCCACATGGGTGCCCAAACCTCGGATGCCAACGTGCGCACCGGAATGATGGCTGCCGAGATCATCATAGACGTTCTAATAAAAAATAAAACAACATGAACTGCGGAAGAATAAGGAAACCAATCCGGAATGGATGGAACCAGCTCACCGATCTTGAACTCCAAAACCAAAAAATTGCTTTGCTTCTTTTGAAAGAAGGAGAGCAGTACACGCTCAGCACTCAGGATAACGAGTTTGCACTGGTGATTCTGGAAGGAGCGTTGTCATTCTCTGTTGAGTCAGGTTTGGAAGGCACGCTGGGTCCCCGTCGCAACGTTTTTGAAGATCTTCCCGAAGGGCTGTTGCTCACTCGGAATGAAGAAGTAATTCTCACGGCCATCACAGGTTGCCAGGTGGGAATACATTATGCCCCCGCCCCCGAGAAATTTCAGAACTACCTGATGAAGAAAGAAGATATCCGCGTGAACGAACGGGGGACGGATAACTGGCGGCGCACGGTACGCAAGATTTTTTGGAATGACAACTCAGAAGGAAATGTACTGCTCACCGGCGAAACAGTTACTTTACCCGGCAACTGGAGCACCATGCCCCCGCACCGCCACCAGTTTTTTGAAGAAGACAAAGAAATGCCCTACGAAGAAGGCTACCTTTTTAAATTTTCTCATCCTAAGGGTTTCGGCCTGATTTATCAATTCGATGACCAAATGGATCAGGCATTCAGCCTTAGAACCAATGACGTGGCTTATGTGGGTGGGGGCTATCATCCGGTGGTTGCAGCTCCCGGCTCTTACCTGTATCACCTCACATGTATGGCCGGTCCCAAGCGCCTGTCGCAGGCACGGGTGCATCCGGATTACGAATATTTGCTTCACGAACAGGGTATGGAAAATCAATTTACACCACACCGTTGAAAGGACTCTCAAGCATTGATATCGTCGTAGCCTTGGTATATGTGCTGGGTATTCTTGGCATTGGGTTCTATTTTTTCCGGCAGCAAAAATCTGCCAAAGACTTCTTGCTCGGCGGAAGGAGCATGGGCTGGTTCCCGATTGGCTTGTCTTTGCTGGCCACCCTCACCAGTGCTGTTGGCTACATGTCGTTTCCGGCAGCGGCACTGAAATTTGGATTGATCATGCTGTGGATGTGGGTCGCCATACCGGTGAGCTTTCCGGTAGTTACACGCATATTCATGCCCTTTTATCATAAACTCAATGTCTACACGGCATACGAATACCTCGAGAAGCGTTTCAGCGTGCAGGTCAGGCTGCTGGCCAGCGCTATATTCATTCTATGGCGAATCACCTGGATGGGGGCCGTCATTTATGTGCCCTCGCTCATGCTCAATACCGTAACAGGCGGACAATTGCCCCTGGTGCCTTCAGTGATTGCGTTGGGCATTCTGTCCACTCTCAACACTACATTAGGTGGCGTAAAGGCAGTAATGTGGGCGGATGTGATCCATTCGCTGGTCATGTTCGCCGGAATGGTCATCGCCCTTGCTGTCATTGTATACTCAGTGCCCGGCGGCTTGCCGGAAATATGGCAGAGCCTGGTTGAAGGAGGTAAAACCCAAATGTTCGATCGAATTGGCGGCTGGTCAGAAGCAAATTTGTGGGAAAAAGGACGACTTTATCTGGTAGAAGAAATTACGGTCATCTCACTGGTGGTTTCCTACTCCTTGCAGAAAATGGGAAACTACTGTGTAGACCAGGCACTGGTGCAACGCTATCTTACGGCTAAGTCTTTAAAAGTAAGCAGGCAGGGCTTTTTACTCAACTGTTTTTCGTATACATTTTATATCGTTGCCATTACTCTAGTGGGTGTCGGCCTTTTTGTAGTAGCACAACATCAGTCTTTTCCCGATACGCTGGCCAGCGATCAGGTATTTCCCTACTTTATTGCCAACCTGATTCCCGTGGGTTTGTCCGGACTTCTCATAGCCGCTATCTACGCAGCCTCCATGTCCAGCATGGACTCCGGCACCAATGCCTGCGTGAGTGCGGTGATGAATGACTTCTACGCCCGTCTCTACCTAAAAAACTACAACCTGGACGAAGGAGAGCAATCTGAAGCCATAGACCGGAGGAAGTTACTCATCTCCCGGGTGAGCAGTATACTTTTAGGCATCAGCGTTACGATCATGGCATGTTATATTGGGCGGTTGGGCGATATTTTCACCATTACAGCCAAGCTCATCAATATGTTTGCGGGCCCGCTCTTTGGCGTGTTCATTCTGGGCATGTTTACCATCAGGGCCAACGCCCTATCCGTACTCATTGCCGGACTGGCCGGGGCATTGGTGGGTATTTTGACCGTTTTTGCCAAGCCATTTGGCCTGGACTTTTTCGTGGTCGGCAAGCTATGGCCCCTTATCCTCTCATTCCTGGTTACTTACACCCTGGGCTATGGTTTGGGTTTTTTTGTAGGAAATAACCGAAAAGGGCAGTTGGAATGGACCTGGAAAAAAATCATGGCTCGATAACGGAGTACCTCATCGAATTTAAGAAAATTAGTGTGCGCGCCAGATGCGGTTCAGGTGTATTGTCAGGTGCTTTCCCCTACGACATCATCAGTCCGGTGGACCTCAGTATACAGCCTGGGGTACACGAGATAAGACCAGAGGACCATGCTTGCTGGTGTGCGGTACAGAAAGTTAATCGCCGAATACGGTCGCTTATCACCCGCCCAGATGGCAGCAAAGGCTGGCAGGCGGAACTGAACGTGCTGCACCGCAAACCCAGAACTCTTGCTATCCGCACAATTATTTATCTATCGATGCAAGTCTCGTAACTAAACCACCAGAGCAGGAAGGCATACCTTTAGTATTGTTTCAAAACCATAGTGTATTTTTACCTTTCTGAGCATGATTTTTTGAAGTGCTTTTAAGTAGTATAGTCTTTTTCAATGCTGAAAACCAATAAGTTACCTTAACATCCATGATGATACTCTTTTTTATCCGACGAAGCTTTAGTGCTATCTGCTTCAAAACAATACCCCTTTCATTGTACATTTTATTGACTTTGTGGCTGCTTGGTTGCGGCCATCAACAACAGCCGCCGGCAGATCCTGCATCGCTGTCGGAAGAAGAAAAACGCAAGCCCGAAAATGCCCTGATGGGTATGGAACTGCACGAAGGCCTGGAAGCCACACTGTTTGCCCATGAGCCTATGCTCATCAACCCCACCAATATAGACGTAGACGCCCGTGGCCGGGTGTGGGTGTGTGAGGCCTACAACTACCGGCCCATGCTAAACCCTGCCAACGATGAAAAAGCTGAAGGCGACCGCATATTGATTTTGGAGGATGAAGACGGGGATGGCAAAGCGGACACCAAAAAAGTATTTTATCAGGGTACGGACATCAATGCGGCGCTGGGCATAGCGGTGCTCGGCAGCCGGGTGATGGTGTCGGTAAGTCCGCACATATTCGTACTTACCGACACGGATGGAGACGACAAAGCCGACAACAAGGAGATTCTCTTTTCCATGCTGGGTGGCAAGCAGCACGACCATGGCGCCCATGCCATCGTGTACGGGCCGGATGGTAAATTGTATTTCAACTACGGCAACGCCGGCATGGGCATCATAGACGGTCGGGGAGAGGCCATTTCCGATGTGCACGGCAGGCCTGCCAAAGCCGATGGAAAACCTTTTCACCAGGCCATGCTCTTTCGCTGCAATCCGGACGGCTCTGAACTAGAGGTGCTGGCACATAATTTTCGCAATCCTTATGAACTGGCCGTAGATTCCTACGGCAGCATTTGGCAGTCGGACAATGACGACGACGGCAACAAAGGCACCCGGATAAACTACATAATGGAATATGGCAATTACGGCTACACCGACGAGATGACCGGCGCAGGCTGGCGCACACGGCGTACTGGCATGCATGAAGAAATCCCTCTACGGCATTGGCACCTCAACGACCCCGGCGTGGTGCCCAACTTGTTGCAAACAGGTGCCGGCTCTCCGGCAGGCCTCATTGTGTATGAGGGCAAGCTGCTGCCCGAAGTCTTTCAAAATCAGATGATCCACTGCGACCCGGGGCCCAATGTGGTGCGGGCTTACCCCGTGCAAACGGTCGGCAGCGGCTACATGGCCGATATAGTGCCCCTCATGTCCAATCCCGCCGATCCCTGGTTTCGTCCGGTCGATGTGTGTGCGGCGCCCGACGGCTCCCTATTTGTCGCCGACTGGTACGACCCCGGTGTGGGCGGTCATCAGATGGGCGATCAGGCACAAGGCCGCATATACCGCATAGCACCCAAAGGCAGTAAATACAAAATCGACGCTTCTTCCATCGACGATGCGGAAAGTGCTGTGAAGGCATTACAAAGTCCGAATATGGCTACACGCTACCTGGCGCAGGAAAAGCTGAAAGCACTCGGTACAAAAGCAGAACCCACACTGGCAGCCTTGCTGAAACACGACAACCCTCGAATGCAGGCCCGTGCACTATTTATGCTCGCCGGTGTGGAAGGAAAAACCGATCAATATGTGCAAAAAGCTTTGAAGAGCGATCGCGTAGAATTGCGCATGGCCGCTTTGCGGGCGGCGCGCTTGTACCACACCGACAGGCTGGCAGACTACATCCGTCAGCTGACTGAAGACCCATCGCGTCAGGTGCTGCGGGAAGCTCTGGTGGCGCTTCGCTACCTGCCCTCACCCGATGCCGCAGCGCTGTGGACTGCACTGGCGTTGCAGCACAAGCCGGGTGACCGATGGTACCTGGAAGCCCTGGGCCTGGCAGCCGATCCGCGGGCAGAAGAATTTTTTAACGCCTGGCTACAGGCCGTTGGCGAGCAGTGGAATACACCGGCCGGCAGGGATATTGTGTGGCGAATGCGTTCGCCGAAAGCACTGCCGCTTCTGGCAAAGATTATTTCCGATACCACCCTCAGCGCCAAAAATATGGAGCGCTATTTCAGGGCATTCGATTTTCATGCAGATGCCTCTAAAGATGCATATTTAATGCAACTGACGCAGACAGATCATCCGGAAAAGTCCACCATTCAAAGGTTGGTATTCAGCCATATAAGCGCAGAAAAAGTAAAAAGCTCGCCCTCATTACAACGCCAACTCGACCAGAGCCTCGCCCTGGTAAAAGGTACGCCCCAGTTTATCGACTGGGTGCGCCGGTACAACATGACCAGCCAGGTGCCCGAGCTCGAGCGCTTGTTTATGACAGAACCCAACAGCGGCATGGGGCAGGAAGCAGTGCGCATCATTTACCAATGGGCTGGCTTGTCGTTTTTTGAAAATAAGCTCAGGAGCAATGATGAAGAAGTCGTTGGCATCACACTGTCTGCCATGACGCACCTGGGCGGGCACGATGCCTGGCTCAGCATGAAAGAAGTGGCCCTGGACAGCCAGCGTAATATGGCCATTCGCCGTAAGGCGGTAAAAGCTATGGGTACGGGCTGGGTGGCCGAAGACAGCCTGCTTGCCGTACTGGACCGTGGGCTACTGCCGTCGGATCTGGAAACTACTGCTGCCACCACACTGCTTACGGCCATCAAAGGTTCGGTGCGCGAGGCTGCCTCAGGCTACCTCGATATTCCCGAAGGAAGTGAGTTGCCGGCGGTGACCGAACTGGTAGCCATGAAGGGCGATGCCTCACAGGGCAAATTGGTATACGATAAGTTTTGCTCCACTTGCCACATCGCTCAGGGCATAGGCGTCGACTTTGGGCCGGAGCTCTCCAGTATTGGTGATAAGCTTTCGAGAGATGGGCTGTATGCGGCCATTATTTATCCTGATGCGGGCATCAACTTTGGCTATGAAGGCTATATGATAAAAACCACCAGCGGCGAAACAGCCGTAGGCTACATTGCAAGCCGAACGGATGACGAGATAGTACTGAAAAAAATGGGCGGCATCACTTCCACCTACCGGCAAAGTGATATTGCCAGCATGCAGGAACTGGAGAACTCCCTGATGACTTCAGGCTTCCACCGCGTGATGTCACAAGACGATCTGGTAAACCTGGTGGAATACCTCAGTATGTTGAAAAAGGATGTGGCCATGAAATGAGCATTGGCAAAGAAGGGTAGGCCACAGCCGGATTGAAATATTAGGCAGGGCAAAGGCAAAACAACCCATTCGCTTTCGGGGTTCAAAAGTTAAAACCAACAACCCAGCTATGAATAAGAATTTGATCATTGTTTTGCTCCTGGCCCTTTCCACCCCCGCATTCTCCCAGTTTATGTTCGACATAGAAGGTGGCGCGGCATTTTCCGGGTACAACAAAATCAGGATACCCGGCGATGACGGTACCTATTTCAATGCCCACGAAACGCTCGACCCCAATAGTTCTGCTGTGATTCGCCTCAGGGCAGGGTACCGCATCAACAACAGGCACAATATTTTTGTGCTTTACGCCCCACTCAAGCTGAACTATACAGGGCAGTTCGACCAGCAGGTCGATTTTGACGAAGGCAGTTTCGCGGCCGGCAGCCCCACCGATCTCACCTATGTGTTTAATTCATACCGCATCACTTACCGGTACGACTTCGTACGCAGCGACAAGTGGCGCCTTGGGGCCGGGTTCACCGCCAAAATACGCGATGCCTACATCGACGTGGAGCAACCGGACGAACAGGCCAGAAAATCAAACTTTGGCTTCGTGCCAATTATTAATCTCTATGCTAAATATGCGCTTTCAGATCGTGTGCATATTCTTCTGGAGGGCGACGGGCTGGCATCGGCACAGGGCAGAGCCTTCGATTTTGAACTGGCCCTGCCCATTTATTTTGGAGAAAACTGGCATATCAGGCCGGCTTACCGCATTTTGGAAGGCGGCGCCGACAATGACGAAGTGTATAATTTCTCACTCATACACTACGCGCTTGTTGGCGTTAGCTATAACTTCTGAACCCAATGGCGATTAGGGCACTTCATGCGCTGTCGCTGAATGAAACGGGCAGGCGCCATGAAAATCAGGATAGCATATTTCCGGAAAACATCTCCGGTGCTCCTCAAGGCTGTTTCATAGTGTGCGATGGCGTGGGTGGTGCACCCGGTGGTGCCATAGCCTCCAAGGCAGTAGCGCATACGGTAGGGCAATATCTTGGCAGCATTACAAGCAGCATATCTGAGCGGCACATAGATGAAGCCATTCACGCGGCGGAAGATGTGATGCACAAAATCGCTCTTAACAATCCACTGCTCATCGAAATGTGCACGACGATCGTAGTGGCCATTCTTAGTGCCGACTACATTCACTTTGCCTGGGCAGGCGATTCCAGGGCATACATGATCAGGAATGGCGACATCCTTTTCAAATCACGCGATCATTCGCTGCTGCAAGAGAGACTTGATGCCGGATTGCTGAAAGAGGATGAGGTCGAAGATTTTCCCTGGAAAAACGTGGTGACAAGGGTGGTAGGGCCGGGCCAGCCTCACGCAAATCTGGAGCACTACAAGCACTTTGATGTTTGCAACGATGACCTGCTTCTGCTGTGTTCCGATGGCGTACTCGAAGGCGTGCCCGAAACCAGACTTTTGCAATTGCTCGCTAAGACCGATACACTCGAAAGTAAGTGTAAAGCTGTAGCAGAACAGTGCGAACAACACAGCAAAGACAATTATTCGCTCATTATGATGACGCTTCAGTCGTACTAGTCACTCACTCCTTGCTGTGGAAGAATGCCGCAAAGAACACGGTAACCAATCCGGCCAAAGCAGCCGGCACAAGCCAGATATAATGCCACTGATGCTGCACTTGCGACACGGCAAATGCATCGACGGTGTAGCCAGACAGCAGCGTACCTACAAAGAAGCCCACGCCATACGTGGCAAAAGTGATGAGACCCTGCGCTGAACTGCGCAACTTGGCCGGAGCACGCTTGTCAACAAATATTTGCCCCGTCACGAAGAAGAAATCGTAGCATATGCCGTGCAGAATGATGCCCGCGTACAGCATCCAACTCAGTGGCCCTACATCGCCGAGGGCAAACAGCAGGTATCGCGCTATCCATGCTGCCATGCCGATCAATATCATTTTCTTCACGCCCAGATGCCGGAAGAAGAATGGCATGAGAATCAAAAATAAAATTTCCGACATCTGACCCATGGTCATTTTGCCGGCCGCATTGTTCAATCCCAGTTCGTTGAGGAAAAGGTTGGCAAAGCTGTAATAAAACATGAGGGGTATGCTGATGAGGAAAGAGGAAATGATGAGTATGGCAAACGACTTGTCCTTCATCAGCTTGAGGGCGTCAAGGCCTATCAGCTTGGAGGCATCTGTCACCACATCTTCTTTTGGCTTGGGTGGCACATGTGGAAGTGTAAAACAATACAAGCCAAGTACCAGGCTGAAACCTGCCGCTAATACAAAAAAGATGGCTTGTGCCTCTATGGCCAGCCAACCAACGAGTAGCCCGGAGGCTATCCAGCCAATGGTGCCCAGTACGCGCACACCAGGAAATTGGGTGCCTGGATTTTGCATCTGACTAAAAGAAAAGGAATTGCTGAGCGCAATGGTGGGGGTGTAGCAGAGATTGTATAGAAATATGAGAGTGAAGAACGTCCAGAAAGAATCAGCCTGGGCTACAAAGTAAAGCAATACGGCGCCAATCAGGTGGAGCACACCCAGTACCCGCTCCAGGGCGAAATATTTATCGGCGATTAACCCCACGAAGAAAGGGGCAATCATGGCAGAAATGGCTAGTGTGCTGTAGGCCAGGCCTATTTCAGTGCCACTGAATCCGAGCGTCTGGCCAAGGTAGGTGCTCATGGTGACGTACCAGCAGCCCCACACGAAATACTGCAGAAACATAAGGCCAGACAGTTGTACTCTTATTTTAGGCCGCATCATACCCCGGTTTATTATCCTTCAGCGTCATTCGCTGTCATATTGTACCAACGATGCTACAGGCAGACCAACCAGCTGTTGGCGTCCGTGCAAAAAGGTGAGCTCTATCAAAAAAGAAACCTGCACTACTTCGCCGCCCAGTTGCTGCACCAGATCGCAGGCAGCACGCGCGGTGCCTCCAGTGGCCAGCAGATCGTCGTGCACCAATACTTTTTCTCCGGGGCTTATGGCGTCTTCATGCATTTCTATGCTGTCGTGGCCGTACTCGAGCGAGTACGATTGTCGCACCGTCTTGTACGGGAGCTTACCGGCTTTGCGGGCGGGTACAAAGCCGGCACCGAGCCGCTCGGCCAGCATACTTCCAAATATAAACCCACGCGAATCAATGCCAACCACCTTGCTTACAGGGAGCGACTGGCACTGTGCATGCAGCGCATCGGCTGTTTTTCGCAATGTGTCGGCATCTTGCAGCAGCGTGGTGATGTCGCGGAACACGACGCCCGGAGCGGGAAAATCTGCTATGCTTCTTATCTTTTCTTTAATGAATTGTTCCATGCCTCTGCGATAAAAATTGGCTGCGGCTAAATATATGGAGCTTTAGCCTAAGGGCAAAGCTGGCAGGGGGTGCATCAATTTTCAGGTAAGTCGGCAACACAGACCAGGTCAGACGGCAGTCGGATTATTATTGTTTTGGCCAGCTTTCCGGTTAAGACAAACAGTGTGACGTTCGCCTGACCTGGAATGGTAAAGATCAGCAAGTCAACAATTCGCAGTATTTGCGCAATTACTTCAATGCAAATATTCTGGAGAAGGCCTGAGGCAATGTGGCAAAGGACACCGCGGTATTGCGCTGTGTGTGTGCTTCGGAGCTATCGCTCGCGCGTCCCTTCGACATGAAGTAAGCAGTAAGAAAATTGTAATGCGCCTTGGAAACAGGTTGTAGATCCTTCGCCATATCTTTTTTCACTACAGTGGTCACTGACCATTGATCTGCTCTGCCGAAAGCACCGGAAAAAGGTGTTGGAGGAAGAACCGCTATACTCACAACGGCCAGGGCTGCGCCCGCCAATAATACAATGCGGTGTTGGGTTCGGAACATGCGGGAAAGGACTAAAAAAAATTGCGTCATGGCAATGTCACATTGTGTTTGCCTTTGGCAGACAATACACATGCCAAGGGCTATAATGCCCCTTTTGGTGCATATACGATGTATTGAAGCATGAGGATTGTACGAATTCGCACACATCTTTTTTCAATTGTGAACAGGCACATAAAGGTTACCATTCGATCAGCCGCTACACAGAGCGGAAAATAGCGTTTGGCGCATTATGAAGTCTGCCAGGCGACTGCTAACTTGTTCAGTTCCAAAAACAATCTAACTTCAAACCAACATCATGAAAACCATAACCGTAATGATCGGCCTGTGTATGCTGATCCTGACAACCCCACTGCATGCTCAATTTGGCAACCTGGGCAAGAAACTCGAGAAAAAAGTCAATGACCGGATCAACCGCAAGGTTGACAAAACCATGGACAAAGGTCTCGACGAAGTTGAGAAAGGTGTAGATGATGCAGTAAGTGGCGACGATGCCGCAGAAGAAAATGCACCAGAAGTACAAGAACAAAAAACCAGGCCTGCTCATAATCCTGCCACTGGCGCCACTGGAGGCGCTGCGGAGGAGGCTGTGATGGATAGCGCACCGGGTGAATTTTTGGTCAATACGAAATTTGACTACGTGCCAGGCGATAAGATCATGGTATTTGAAGATTTTTCTGAAGATGCCATTGGAGACTTTCCCGCCAAATGGAATACCGACGGTACTGGCGAAATTGTCACCTTCGACGATGCTTCAGAAAAATGGCTGATGATGAAGAGCAGCTCCATGTATATACCCGATTTGCCTTATACACTGCCCGATGAGTATACCATTGAATTTGACCTTTTCGGACGTGGCATAGATAAAGGAACAAGTTCCGTGGCCAATCTCACCATCAGTTTCAGCGATAACAAGCAGTTGCAGGCGCATGAAAAAGATTATGTGCATTTAGAATTGCCCTTCGGCCAATACGGCGCATTTGGTATTCAGGTAAGCAATAATGTGAGTGAAGACAGCGACGCGCGCATATTTAACACCATTGCCACCGATATACGGGAGGAAATAATGAAAGGCCCGCACATCTCCATTGCCGTCAATAAGCAGCGCGTGCGCCTGTGGGTCAACGACGAAAAGCAGGTAGATGTACCGCGATTGATGCCCAACTATGCGAAATTAGGTTATCTAAAGTTCATGCCGTACGGGTTTAAAGACGGCAAAGAGGATGTGTTCATCAGAAATTTGAAGATTGCAGAAGGTGGCCTTGACCTGCGCAGCCAGTTGCTCAAAGACGGTAAAGTATCCACCAATGGCATACTTTTCGACGCCGGCTCCGACCGCCTCAAGCCAGAGTCCTATGGCGTGATACGGCAGATCGCCCTGGCTTTGCAAGAGCAGCCTGCCCTCAACCTGCGCGTGATCGGCCACACCGATAGCGATGGCGATGAGGCCGTGAACCTGAAGCTCTCACAGTCTCGTGCTGCTGCTGTAAGGCAGGCCTTGATCGATGACTATGGCATAGCACAAGAGCGCCTGCAAACCGATGGTAAAGGTGAGGCCAGCCCCATCGGCGACAATACCACGCTGGCAGGCAAAGCCAACAATCGCCGCGTGGAATTTGTAAAAATATAATCTCAGTAGCCACCAAAATACATGACCGCAGTCCGCCACCACTGCGGTCATTTTTTTTCCATCTCAGTACAAAGCGCGCTTTTCGTATTGCTCGTAGTTCGGGTTAAACTTTTTGTACGCATCCCGCATCAGCGGCGACGACACCAGATAATCGGCCGTGGCGCGGTTGCAAGCCACGGGGATGTTCCACACCATGGCGATGCGCAAGAGCGCTTTCACGTCAGGATCGTGCGGTTGTTGCTCCATCGGATCCCAAAAGAAAATGAGAAAATCGATTTGACCCTCGGCAATTTTAGCGCCTATCTGCTGGTCGCCCCCGAGTGGGCCGCTCTTTAGCTTAGTCACCGGTACGCCGAGCTCCGCCTCCAGCAGTGCGCCCGTGGTGCCGGTAGCAAATATGTCGTGCTGGGCCAGCGTGCCGCTGTTGTATTTTGCCCACTCTATCAAGTCTTTCTTTTTATAGTCATGCGCCACCAGCGCAATACTTTTTCTTTCTGGCAGTGCCAGATCATGATGTGTCAATGTTTCCATTTTCGTTGTTTGAGTTTTTAATAATTACGGCAAATGAATGAATAATTTTCAACGAATAAAATACTCCATTAAAAATATAACACAAGTATAGCTTTTAGATTACAAATTAATTTGTTGTTGTGTTACTTGTACATGCTCATCCTTCGTATGACAGGGCTACATTTATATTACGCACTTTCTGCCGCACACCCTCATGTAATCTACCGTATGAAATCGCTGCAAATGCACTGTGGTGAAAGCCTTATTAATCTCTAATTTTCAGCGGTAAAGCATGGCTAAAGTTTATGCAGAATAAAATCAATCATTATACAATTGCCGCAGGGTTGCATTGGGTAGCCATACCGCCGGCCGGATTAACCATCTGCTGTGGCTGCCCGGCCGACACGGTAAAGCATTTGAAAAAAGCAGGATTGATCCGTCGTTCTACGGAAAACCATCATCTGACTGAATCGGGCCCCAATGCCATCTTGCTCTCAGATGCCACCCTCCAAAATGGCCAGCTCTGCAACCTTACGGAGTTCCCGATCATGCAAATGCTCTATATGCAGGGCATGGGCATGCCGGGGCATCCCAACAATACCGGCAAGCGCCCAATGCTCATAGGGCTGCACGAGCACATTGAGTCGCAGAGCAGGTACCTCTTCCGCGGCAACTACGGACTGAGCGACAAGAATGAAATATTGGCCTGTGGCGTGGGGCAGCATTTGGCCGATAAGTTGTACGACATCAAAAGGTACTTTGCCTACGGGCATTTTCTTAAACCAAACGAGCTCATCGATGCCAGGCCGGTAGGAGAGGGCAAAACAGAAATTCAAAACGGAGTGAGCATTGAACGGGTGGCCTTCAATGTCTTTCGCATTGCGTATGAAGGCGAATCTGTACAAGTTGATTTGAACCTGCCCGATCAAGAGCGTATACTGCCTCCCTATGCACTTCGGCATGTCCAAATTCCGCGTACCGAATTGGCCATTGTGCACTCAGGTGAAGGCAATGGCTGGGATGTGCGCCGGCCCTGCATGAGCAGCGTCATTGTACATCGTCACCGCATATTTCTTGTCGATGCGGGCCCCAATACGCTGAGCAACCTGGAAAAACTGGGCATCAGTCGTGCCGAGGTCGATGGTGTTTTTCTCACCCACATACACGACGATCATTTTGCCGGGCTCTGTGATTTGATCCATGGCAACAGAAAGCTGTACATTTTTGCCTCTTCGCTGGTATGTGCTACGGCATTGAAAAAATTGTCCGTTTTGTTCAACATGCCCGAAGAGGTGTTCAAAAGGTTTTTCAACTTCTCTGAACTGAGATTAAACAGATGGAACAATCTGGATGGACTCCGGGTGATGCCTTTACTTTCACCACACCCGGTAGAAACCAACATGCTGTTCTTTGAAGCCCGACATGACGGCAACACTTACAGCTATGCGCACCTGGCCGATACCATCTCTTTTGATGCGCTACAGAAGCTCACCGCGCACCCTGACAATGAGGCGCTTTCAGAGGCAGACTTTGAGGAGATAAAAAATCGATATCTAAAACCGGCTCAGGTGAAAAAGGTAGATGTGGGCGGTGGCGCTATACACGGCCTGGAGCAAGACTACAGCGCCGACAAGTCAAACAAGTTGGTCTGGGCACACAATGATAGCGCTGATGCTGATGTCAGGGAAGTGGTTTGTTTTGGTGATGTGGATGTTTTAGCCAGTTCTGATCCTCAATTGCATTTCAAAAGAAACGGCGTGGCATTTCTAAAGAAATACTTTCCAATAATACCAGATGCTGATCTCTCACGCCTATGTGATCCACTGCGCCTGTATCATTTTGAGCCGAACAGTACTCTGGATAGCTCATTTCTTCACGGGTCGCTCTGGCTCGTGGTGGCAGGCTCTGTGTACCAGGAGGATCAAAAACAGACATTTGATGCCGGCTTTATCATTGGTTTCACGGAGAAATGCATACCCGGAAGAGCGGCGCTCTCATATACCTCGGTGTCGCATGTACATGTGTTTCAGCTGGATGAGCAGCAGGTAGATGAATTATTGCAGCACGAAAGCAGTGCATCGAATTTGTCTCATTTTGCTGAGACATTTGAATTTTGTCTGCACTCGCCTTTGCTCAGTGGCCTTCTGCCGCTGCACGCACTGTACAACTTACCGTTCAAAATATACTTTAAAATACTGCGCGATGATTGCTTTTATCATGACGATGAGCTCACTGATCTGCATATACTACTGGAGGGTGAGGCATCACGCTATTGTGGTAGTCAGTGTATAGAAAATTTGAGCAAATATGCACACATTGGCGGAAGCGCCGTGTGCTCAAGCAGGCACCATGAAGACTTAGGCACATGCGTGCGGGGCAAGTTTCTGGTGGTGAAGGAAGAGGACTTGTTGCGCATGCCCGGCGTGCTGTGGCGGCTGAAGGAGGAGGCTGAAAGGCGTGATATAGCCATGCGTATGGCCACATGTGCAAGCAAACATGCCCAGAGCGGCAGGGCACTAGGCGGACTGCAGAAATCGGAAATTTTTAAAAACCTCACGCCTCAGGCCATAGCGCAGATTGCCGGCAAGGCGCATCATCAGCAATATGTGCCGCGCGAAGTGATCGTGACGGAGGGTGAGCCCAGCGATCGGCTGTTCATCATACTGAATGGAATAGTGGA
>CAZQVB010000005.1:23037-44215 GCA_964596645.1 uncultured Roseivirgaceae bacterium | reverse complement strand
GGAGGTGAAAAAAGAGATAAGCGACGGCCCCGACCTGATCTACGCTTACCTGATGTCGGGTAATTCCTTTGGTGAGGTGGGCATTTTGGAAAACAAGCCGCGATCGGCCACCGTAGCCGCGTTGAGTGATGTGGAGGTGCTGTATTTTGAACATCATGACTTCATGGAGATTATGCATGACCATCCGGACGTGGCCATAGATCTGGCCAAGTTGCTTGGTCACTATCTGGTGGAAACCAACAAGCGGCTGATGCGTGGCAATAAAGATCGAAACCTGGTGGTGCTGGTTGATCCGGAGGGCAGCGCCGGCGGCCGGCAACTGGCGCGCATGGTGGCGTTGCGATTGCGCACCTACACCGATCTTACGACGGTATACGCAGAGTTTCCGGAATGCACCATAAGCGCTCACCTCCACGTGAAAGCTACAGAGCGGGAAGTATTCCTGCACGCCAATGGCATGGCACTGATGATGAACGCCGCGCGCTGGCAAAGACCCGAAAAGGTAAAAATGGCCGTGCTCATCGACCACCTGATGAATGAGTACGAAAATATTGTGCTGTATTACAACGGCCACTTGTCCGATAATCTGAAAGATATCGTGGATAGTGCCCATCAGATCATCCTGGTGTCAGACGCCAAAGCCGAGCACTGGTTACGTACGCTCAAGGATGAGAAAATTATAAAAAACACGCTCAATGATCATCAAACACGTCTGTTTACCGTAGCCATTGATGCTGCCGACGCCGCCACGCCTACCTGGCAAGGCCGCTTACCTGATTTCAACATTCGTCCCGACGATCATTTTTTAAATGAAGCGTCATGCTTTTACGACACCGTTGTGCCTTGCTTTCAGGAGGCCGTGGATGCGTTTGTAGATCGGCTGCAACGCAACAACCATTTGGGCATATTCATACCCACCACACAAAACGTGAATGAAGCGATGGATACCACGGCGTACATTGACCGGGTCCTCACCTTTCTGGGTGAGCGCTTTGGCGGTGCTACCAGCGAGGAGGCCAGGGGAATCTGGAACAGTGAAGAGCTGGGCCTGGTGGGGGAAAAAATGTACAAAGTACATACCTACGCCAGCAGCAACGACCTCAAGAAGTTTCTCGACGAAACGGTGGAATTTGTGAAAAAGCTAAAAATAGAACTGGGCCAAGAAGCCATGGCCATAGAGATCAATCAGAAGCTCACGCTGTTGTAGGTATTATCTATTGAACAGGTAACTACCTGAGACTTGCGACTGGCTGCGCTTATTACTACATAAAGAGTAAACGAACGCGTTCAATGTGTCCAAAAAAAAGCGGTTGCCAGACAGTACAGCCCGGCAACCGCTTGAATTTTTAAATTCAATACTGTCTATCGCTTCTTGCGAAACTCCAGGCAGCTTTCCGTATACAGATCATTTTTGATGATGGTAAGCACGGCGTCGGTTTCATCGACGGCAGAACCCATGGCTTTTTCCGGATTGTTGCCTTGCGCCAGCTTCGTGATCGGTCCTTCACGCATCCACGAGTAGGTGTTGTCGTTGTCGAGCCGCACGAACATCATGCCCTGGGCGGGTGAAAACTCGAAGGTGTTCAAATGTGTGTTGTACGTGTTGCCTGCAGGCACAATGGTTTTGGCAGCGTAGTTGCCCGTAGAGGCAGAGAAAATTTCTACCAGACAGGTGCCCTTGGTTTTTTCTTCCTCCAGGCTCACTACTGTAAAATGCAGTATTTTCCAGCCGTCTTTGTAGTTCTTCAACACAAAAGTGGTGATCTCCGAACCCTTGTTCCAAACCTGCCCCTTGGAGGCTTCCTGTGTTTTCAGCTCGGCCACTACCACACCGGTTTTGCCGCGTACTTTCGACTTCAGCACGTCCTGCACGCTGTACGTCACGGCCATGCCCTCGGTCTGGATTAGCCTGTCGAGATAGTTCTCAAAATCGGAATAGGTGCTTTGTATCAGGCCGAAGTTGTCCATCACGTTGGATTGCACGATGGTGGAAAACAGGTCTTTAGAAACAAATTTTAAAACGCTCTCTTTATCGCGGGTTTTGGTCACATTCTCGAACGACCGCGTAAAATCTTTGACGAAATTTTCGATTTCTGCTTCCGGCTTTTGCGCCAGCGCCAGCTGACCCATCAACAAAAGTGCGAGTGCCGGCAAAATGGTTTTGAACATAAATTTTCTGGACATACAATACGTCATTTTGATTTTCAGGTTAATGAATGATTAGAATTGCGTAGGAGAATTGCTGACCCCGCAATTTCAGGTTTCAAAAAAAGAGAAAAAAAACCACACCCTGTGCGGAATCAGAAACAAAGACTACATGCGCCATATTTTATTTATAATTGCCACCTAAACCACAGGCCATGCAACATCCTGATGCGCTCAACCAGGTAGCGGAATTTCACAAGACTTTTAAACACCCCATCGGCCAGAAGCCCAAATTGCCCACACAGGCACGTGCTGCGCTCCGCATTGCCCTGATCAGGGAAGAACTGGAGGAGCTGGAAGCAGCAGTGAACGATCAGGATTTGACGGCAGCGGCTGATGCACTGTGCGATATTCAGTATGTACTTTCAGGGGCGATTTTGGAGTTTGGGCTGGGTGAAAAATTCAAGGCGCTTTTCGATGAAGTGCAGCGCTCGAACATGAGCAAGAGCTGCAAAACGCGCGAAGAGGCTGAACAGACGGTAAGCTACTACCGCCACGAGCGTGGCGTAGAGAGCATCATTGAAGAGTCGGACGGCCACTTTCTTGTGTACCGAAAGGGTGATCGGAAAACCCTTAAATCAATCAATTACTCACCGGCTGACCTGGAAGCCATTTTACAACGCTGAAATCATCATTTGCGCAACTCCACCACCAGCCAGGGCGCTTCGTACCGATGTTCCTTCAGCACATAAAAGTTGACGAACCGCGGCAAGAAAATGTTTTTTCTTCTGTTGCCAATCTGTATCACCATTTCGTCGCCGTGCTTATCGAGCGTGTAGGCTGAGCTGTTTTCCAAATGGGGAATTTTTATGCGCAACGTGTAGCCATCTTCCGAAGGGGTAAATTGATACATCTCTTCGTTGTGAAAGATTTGCGTTGGATCTTCCTCACCATAGATGCGCCGGCCTATCTCGGCCAGGCTGCTTTGTCCAAACACTTCCTCTCCCATATGGTGCACTTTAAATACGGGCATGCCGGCAAACACATCCTCTATTTCCTCCAGGTATTTCTGCTGACTCTGAAAATATTTCGAGATCACCGCATTGTGCTCTTCTTCTATAATGCGGTTTACCACCACGGCATCTACGTTGTAGCCATACAGGTTCAGGTAGGTATAGGCGCGTTTCGATTCGTTGATGACCATCCGCTCGGGATTGGTGACTATGCGAATGGAGCACACGGCCGGGTCGGCAAATACTTTTTGTATTTTTTCCAGTTTGTCAAAAATGTTCTCCAGCTCCTCGTAGCCTTTGTCTATCGGTATGCCGGCCGCTACGCGTGCCACTCGGCCGATATTGCGTATGGCAAATCGCTGTAGTGGCAGGGCCTTCGTCACCCACCATTTGGTCACTTGTGGCAGGGTGAGCAGCGTGAGCGTTTCGCCGGTAGGCGCGCTGTCGATCACGATTAGGTCATAGCTTTTCTCTTCATAGTACTTCTCTATCCACAAAAAGGCAGAGGCCTCTTCCATTCCCGGCAGGGCCGACATCTCTTCGGCCAGCACATGCTCCAGGCCCTGCCAGCGAAAAACGGTGAGCATGAGCTGACGTATATTTTGCCAATATTTCTGCATGGAGTAGTACACGTCAAGCTCCTGTGCGTGAAGATTTTCTGATACTTCGGCGGGTTCCGGGCCAAGCTGCAGGTTCAACGCGTCGGAAAGGGAATGGGCAGGGTCGGTAGACATTACAAGGGTTTTATAACCCTGCTCTGCCGCTGCCATTGCTGTAGCTGCTGCGATGGTGGTTTTGCCAACGCCACCTTTGCCGGTAAAGAGTATGATGCGCATATAGAAATATAAGTTGCCGGAATAATATAAGCCCTAACTTCAATGATATCGCAAAAGTTAGCACAGCTTCACTCAATCGTTGCAGGCGAATGAAAGTTTCTATGGGGCTGCCATCTGCATCAGCAAACCACACAGCCAGGCGCCATAGGTACCGAGGGCATAGCCAAGTACAGCCAAAAGCACGCCCACAGGAGCAAGGGCAGGATGAAAGGCTGCCGCCACCACCGGGGCGCTGGCTGCTCCGCCAATGTTTGCCTTGCTGCCTACGGCCAGAAAGAAATAAGGTGCCCGTATGAGCTTGGCCACCAGCACCATCAGCACTACGTGTATGGCCATCCAGATGGCGCCCAGCAGAAACAAGCCCGGGTTATCAAAAATCTTCAGCACGTCCATTTTTAAACCGATGGTGGCCACGAGTACATAGATGAAAACTGTCCCGATTTTGGATGCACCGGCCCCTTCCAGTTTTTTCACCCTGGTAAAAGACAGCAGTAGTCCAAAGGTGGTGACCAAAACGATAAGCCAGAAAAAGCGCGATGTCAGACTGAATTTGTCCAGATAGGGGGCGTGCTCTGTGAGGAAAGGCGCTATGCGATCGGCAAAGAAATGCCCTAAGGCCGTCACGCCAAACGCCACACCCAATATGGCCATCAGATCTGCCGTAACGGGTATGCGTGCAATGCGATCGCTGAAGTCCTGCATGCTTTTCTTCAAATGATCTACCGCCGAGGCATCGGCTTTGAAGTAGCGGTCGATTTGCTCTGATTTGTTCACCCCAATCAGCAAAAAGGCCATCCAAACTTCCGCCACCAGCACATCTACGGTGATCATAACAGAATAAAGCCTGTCGCTGGGCTCAAAGATGTAGTACATGGCTGCCTGGTTGGCCCCGCCGCCTATCCAGCTGCCGGCGATGGTCGTCATGCCACGCCACACTGCTTCCGGGCCCTGGCCGCCCACCACGTCCGGCGCTATCATCGACACCAGAAGTATGGCCAGTGGCCCGCCCAGCACAATGCCCACCGTGCCGGTGAAGAACATAATGATGGCCTTTGGCCCCAACCGTATGATGCCTTTCAGGTCGATGCTGAGGGTAAGCAATACCAGACTGGCCGGCAGTAAATATTCAAATGCCACATCGAAAAGCACCGTGTCTTCTGTTTCTACAATGTGGAAGGTGGTAAGCAGGCTCGGCAAAAAATAGCAGAGCAGCAGCATGGGTATGTACCTGTAAAACTTTTGCCAGAAAGGCTTTTTGATGGATGCGGTGGTGAAAATGAGGGTAAGGAGCAGCAACAGAATGCCCAGTATTACTGCGTCGTTGGTGATCAATGCTTCGTTTTTCACGCTTTCCAATATGTTTTATTTAAAAATCCCCCGCCTTCTGAGCACGTAGAAAAATTCGCTGAGCACCATGGCTGTAGCGCCCCATACTATTTTGTTTTGCACGCTAAAAGTAGGCGCTTCTATGCTGATATTTCCACTCGCCTGCACCATTTGCTTCTTCGCTGATTCACTCCGCACCAGATCGCTCAGCCTCACCGGCAATATCTCGGTCACTTCGGTAGGATCGGGATGAAAGGTGGGCGTACCTTCCGTGTAGGCGATGACCGGCTGCACGTTGAAGTTGCTCACCCATATGTATAGCGGCGACAACTTGCCTATTACTTCCACTTGCCGCGCACCAACGCCAATTTCTTCCTCCATTTCTCGCAGTGCAGTATGCACCAGATCTTTATCGCCATGCTCAAATTTGCCGCCGGGCAAGCCTATCTGTCCGCTGTGCGCGCCGTTGTAGGTAGGCCGCTGTATCAGCGGAAAGCAAACATTGCCGGCGCCATCGGCATAGAGCAAGATCACCACGCCACTTTGTACCGCCTGCCGGTTTTCTGCGGGTTTCATGGGGTCTGTCCTTCGCACCTCCGGTGCCATCAGCAACTGTGCCTTGGTGCCGGGCAAGGGCTTCCGTAGTTCCTCTTTCAGGTCTTCGACCATGTCTTTGAGCATAGGGCTGGCGCTGCGCATGGTGCCAAATTAAACGCTCTGGCCAACAAAGCAAAACCCGATATTCTGTTTTCAATTCCTTGTATATTTGGCGCATTATGATGAAAGGATTATTTCCGGAGCGAAAATTTATATTGGCATCCCGCTCACCAAGGCGACAAATGATACTCACTGAGGCTGGCTTTGAGTTTGAAGTGCGACCTGTAGATATTGTGGAGGATTATCACGACCACCTGCATGCCAGCCAGGTGGCCAGGTTTCTTGCGGAGAAGAAGGCCAAGCAATTCCCCTATCTGAATAGAAAAGATACGGTAATAGCCGCAGATACCACCGTGGTGGTGAAGGAAACCATACTGGGGAAACCGGAGGATGCAGATGAAGCAAAGACTATGTTGAGCGCACTTTCCAATGGCGTGCATACGGTGATCACCGGTGTGTGCATCAAGGACAGAGAAAGGATGATCTCTTTCGATGAGGTAACAAGGGTGCATTTCAAGCAGCTCACCGACCGCGAAATTGATTTTTATATACGCGAATACGAGCCGTACGACAAAGCCGGCTCCTACGGCATACAGGAATGGATCGGAATGATCGGCGTTACCAAAATAGAAGGATCGTATTTCAATGTGATGGGCCTGCCGATACACCGCCTCTATCAGGAGCTCACCTTTTTCTAAAAACCTTTGTTTCGGCCAACATACCTGCGGTGGTACAGTCAAGTTTGCTGCCGTACTTCATATTTTCAGCTTTAATGCGACATAATGAACGGCGACTGCATGACAATTCTATTCACCAACTCTCTGGGAAAGCTCAAGTGGGGGGGCGGTGAAAAATGGATGATAATGGCCGCCAATGGCCTGAGCGCTCGCGGGCATCGCTGCCTGGTGGCATGCCGGAAGGGCTCGGTGATAGAGCAGAAGGCGCAGGCTGATGGAATTGAAACAGTGCCGTTTCATTTCAGCACCGACATTGATTTTCACAAGCTGCCGGCTTTCAAAAGGATATTGAGAGAACAGCGCGTGCAGGTGCTGGTCTGCTGCCAAAACAAGGACGTGAAATTAGGAGCCAGGGTAGGGCGTAGCATTGGCGTGCCGGCCATTTTTGCCAGACAAGGCATTCAAAACCTGTCTGACAAAAGACGCTATATAAAGCCCTTCACAAAATATATCGACGGCATTATCACCAATACGCATTCCATCAGGCGTATCTATGAAGCTTTCCGTTGGATGCCGCGCAACTTCGTACATGTGGTGCACAATGGTGTGCATATGCCGCAGGAAGTGAAAGCACTTAATTTGCGAGAAAAATACAGCTTCCCGAAGTCGGCCGTGGTGATTGTGAGCGCCGGCAGACTGGAGGATCAAAAGGGTTTTGATTTGCTGGTAGAGGTGGGCGTAATGGCTAAGAAGCTGGGCCACGACTGGCGCATTGTGGTGGCAGGTAAGGGCAAGCTACACGGACATCTGCAGCAAATGGCCGCACAGGCCGGCCTGAACGATAGATTTATTTTGGCCGGTTTTCAGGAAGATATGCCGGGCTTTGTGTCTGGCAGCGATGTGTTCGTGCTGCCCTCGCGCTATGAGGGTATGCCCAATGCGGCATTGGAAGCCATGGCGCTTGGTCGGGCCTGTGTAGTGACCAGGGTGAACGGTGCGGAAGAACTGATTGAAGATGGCGTGTCGGGCATGCTGGTGCCGCCGGATGATGCAGAAGCACTTTTTGATGCGCTTTCTACAATAATTGCTGATAATGAGGCAAGAAAAAGGATGGAGGAGGCAGCGATGAGACGCGTGAGCGAACATTTTTCCATCCGCGCTATGATTGATCAGCTTGAAGAGATCTTTGGCCGGCAGTTGGCAGCTTTTCGCACAGCAGCGAAAAAATAAAGGCCGGATAAACACCGGCCTTCGAATGTCTGACAATGAATGTAGGTCAACTATGAGTGCTCATCGACTGTGATTTGGCAATAATGGAGACAAATCCATGTAAAATCCCTACTCACCGTCCTGCTCATTCTCTTCATCGGCCGAAACCAGCTCCCCATCTTTTAGCTGCTTCGACACCACCACAAATGGTCCTGTCACTACCTGCTGGCCTTTTTCTACGCCCGACAATATTTGAATGTGATCGAAGTCGCTGATGCCTGTTTCTACGGGCACCTTCACTGCCTTGCCGTCTTTCACCACAAATACCACTTCTTTCACGTCCGAATCGCTGCCGGCAAGTTTGTCGTACACATCTTTTTGCCCGCTTTTATTGGCTTGAGTGCTGTCGCTTTTGCCATTCTTGATATCGTCTTGCGCCCGGGTAGTGACCGCCGACAGCGGTACGCTCAGCACGTTATCCGCTACTTCGGTGATGATGTCGACGCTGGCCGTCATGCCGGGGCGAAAAGGTGAGCGAGCGGCCTGCTCCTCAGTCATCAGGTCGTTGTACGATTCGTTGAGCAATAATATGCGCACCTCGAATTCGGTGACAGCATCAGGAGATGTTTTATCGTTGGCAGTGTTGGCGATGTTGGTCACTACACCTTTAAATTTCTTGCCCGTGTGAGCATAGGCGTCTACATCTACTATGGCTGTGTCGCCGAGTTCCAAACGGATGATGTCGTTTTCATTCACGTCCACCCGGGCCTCCATTTTCGACAGGTCCGCTATGCGCAGCAGCTCCGTGCCGGCCATTTGTGCTGTTCCCACCACGCGCTCACCCAGCTCTACATTCAGCTTGGACACAATGCCCGACACGGGGGCCGTAATGGTGGTAAAGCGCAGATTTTCTTCAGCTTCCTGCACGGTAGCGCGTGCACTGGCTATCACGTATTCCGCAGCCCGCACATTTTGCCGGGCAGACTCCAGGTCGTTGGTGGCAACTTTATAATTGGCCTCTGCCAGCTGCATATCTGCCTCCGATATTACTTTATCTTCAAAAAGCTGCTGCTGGCGCTCATATTCGGCCTCGGCCCGCATAGACTGCGCTTCAGCCCTGGCCACCCGGGCGCGTGCATCGGCCAGATTGGCCTGTTGCTGGTTCAGATTGGCAATGGCCCGCTCCAATGAAGATTCATAAATGTCTGGCCGGATCTTCAACAACACGTCGTATCGCTGTACAGAATCTCCTTCTTCCACATTCAACTCAATAATCTCACCCGATACATCCGGGCTGATCCTTACTTCGTACACGGGCTGGATCAAGCCTGAAGCACTCACTTTTTCGATGATCCTGGCTTCTCCGACTTCGCCAATTTCTACCTTGGTGGTTTTGGGTTGGCCAATCCAGCCGGCAGACTTGCCAATGATGGCCAGCAGAATGAGGAGCAGCAGCACGCCTACAAGAATAAAAATTAATTTGTTCGACTTTTTCTTAGCCATATCAATCGAGGGTTATTTCATTGCCTACATAAAAATTGAGCACTTGTACAGTGAAGATATAGTTGTACTTGGCCCGGGCCAGGTCTGCTTTGGCCCTAAACAAATTATTGCTGATCAGTTGGTAATCGACAAAAGTGGTGGCGCCAAGGTTGTAACTGCGCTCTGTGGCGCGAAAAGACTCTTCCAGGGCTGTTACCTGCACCTGTGCAGCCTGGTACACTTTGGAGGCAGCACGGGCATCGTTATAGGCCGTTTCTATATTTTGCCGCATCTGGTTTTTAGTTTCCAAAGCGCTGATGTCGGCATACTCTTTCTGAATTTTGGCCCGCTGTATATTGGCCATGGTGTTCCAGCCGGTAAAGATGGGTATGGAAAGGTTGAAACCCAGAGAGGAGCTTCGGTTGTCGAGCCATTGATCGGTGATCGGGTAGCCGTCGGCTAAGTAGATGGTGCGTGGCGCTGTGAGCACAGGCACATTGGTGCCTTCGACAAATCCTATGGGCTGCGGCCCCAGCTCCATGGGTGTGCCGCTGCCTTCAGGTACGCGGCGGCCGTCTATGTCTTGTGTGCTGGAGTAGTTGGTAAATACCTGCCCGCCCAGTGTAAGGGTAGGTATGCGAAAGCCTTTCGCAATGCGCACGCCCAGTTCTGCACTTTCAATGTTCAAATTTGCACTCCGTATGTTGGGCTGTATGGTAAGGGCTTTTTCATAGATCTCGTCTTCGGTGGAGACCAGTATCTCCGATCCTTGAGGTTCTATGTCAGGAGATACAATATCAAAATCGTCGCTACCCGGTATTTGCAACGTCTGCTTCAGTTGCAGCAGCGCGAGGTCCACATCATTCTCCCGGTTGATCAGCTCCACCTCATTGCTGGCCAATTCAGCCTGCAGGTTTAGTTGATTGGTAATGGGCAGTGCACCTGCTTCCACCTGCTTCTTGGTAAGGTCGAATTGTGTATTGGTAGTCTCCAGCTGGTTTCGGGCTATCTGCAGTTGTTCACGGGCAAGTATCACATTCAGATAATTCGACGTGACCAACAGCGCGATATCATTTTTGGAATCTTCCAGATCGTAAAAACCCGCTTCTACCAGTTTCTGACTTTGCCTGATGGCATTCATCTGTCTATTGCCATTATATAGCGTGACGCCGGCACTGGCATTCAAGCCATTGCTATTGATACGCTCGGTGGTAAAGGTGTTGGTGGTAGGGTCAATGGAGCGGCCCCATCGCCAGCTGTTAAACACGCTGGCGTCCACATTGGGCAGCCTTTGCAGTTTATCGCGCTTGAGCAATACTTCGGCATCATCAAGCGCCAACTCGGCCCGCTGTACAGTCAGGTTGTTGTCATAGGCAAATTCTATGCATTCCTGCAGTGTCCATTGGTTGTTTTGCTGGGCAATACTAATTTGGCAGCAGAGCATAGTGGCTGCCAGGAGGATTTTCATTTTCATAGCGTTTGCTGATTTTTAAGGTGGAAAGCAAATCGGCAGACAGGGTTAAAGGTCATAACGCAAGGATAGATATTCAGGATAGCAGTTAGAATGATTTATATATAAATGGTAAAATGATTACATGAAGGCGCTTTATAATGACCAGTTCGTAGCATTGGATGAGTTTGCAGTAGGGCACGACAGCCGCGTCTTTCAATATGGCGATGGCCTATTCGAAACCATCGCAGTGATTGATGGCAAACCGCGCTACGTACAGCATCATCTCGAAAGGTTAAAGAAAGGCCTTGAAATTCTTCAGATACAACCCAAAGTGCCTTTGAGTGAGGAAGGCATACAATTGGCCATCGGAAGGCTCATGACGGAGAATACGATAGCAAACCGGGCCAGAGCCAAACTGATGATCTGGCGAAGCAATGGAGGCACTTATACGCCTGCAAACAACCAGGGAGAGGTTTTTTTAAAAATTCTGCCTGCCAGCCAACCGGGCCAGGCTAAAAGCCTGGCAACCTGCACCACCATCACCAATATGGCCAGTCTGCTCTCTGGTCTGAAAACCATGAGTGCCCTCAAATACACCTTGGCGGCATTGGAGGCACAGCAAATGAAGGTGGATGATCTGGTTATAAAAGATATCAACGGCAATATTTCGGAGTGCCTCGCGAGCAATATATTTTGGGTTCACCAAGGGCAATATTACACGCCTGCACTCAGCACCGGCTGTATCGATGGCGTGATGCGCCGCGTGATTTTGGAAAGTCTGGCACACAAAGGCCAAGCGGTGAATGAGGTGGAAGCGCCTATAGAAGTACTCCATTCTGCACAACACATTTTTACCACCAATGCCATGGGGGTGGTGCCCGTCACCTTATTTAGCGACCGTATGCTGGCGCCGCATCCGGCACCGGAAATGATCCATTCCTGGGTAGACTGACAGGCAGGCTTTATTTAATCCTTCTTTATTTCACCTTCTATGGGCACGTCGGTGATGTCGAAGAAGTCTTCGATTCTGTGTTCAATGAAGCGGCCCTGTTCCAGCGTGGTAAGCCCTTTTATCAATGCAATGGTGTCTTTATTAGCCAATATCACATTGATCTGGTAGGTGGTGTTGTACAAATAGTAGCGATGGGCAGTGCGGTGCTTGGTCACGTACAGTTGTGACACATCCTTACGATCCAGCGATAAGTTTTTGACCAGTGGCAAGGGGCCGTGCTTTACCTCTATGTGATGGTGCGACACGGTGATCTTGGTGGTATTGATCAGCCTGGCCAATGAATAATAGACTATTCCGAGGCATATTACTAATATGAAGATATTGGCTGTATTCAGCGACTGGAGCGAGCCAACCGTGGCGTCTGATTCGATCAGAAATATGGCAAACAGTGGTGTGAGCAGTAGCGCAGCAAAATACTTTATTTTGAACCAGCTATACTCAAAATCGAGCTGGTGGTCGCGCTCGTGCAATTGCATGTTGCGCGGAATGCCAAGATTCTCGATCGAAATGGAATTGCCCTGTGTCATGTAGCCAATGGAGTAGTCAACACAAAACTATTGAACTTCGCGCTTCTTTATTAAAAATGACTAAAATTTTAATCCGGCACAATCACATCCAATTTGATCCACCTGGCGTACTCGCCAGACTATGCAGCACCTATATCGCCTATATCATGGCATTTCACTGCCAATAGTAACGGGCACCATCAGGCTGACTTACGACGCATTACCATCAGTATCCGGCTTGTCGCGTGGCATCCTGGGGCGTCGGGGCTTATCATCATCATTGGCTTCATTGGGCCGGCGATTGAAGTTGTCCGAAGAGGGCCTGGGCAGTCCGCTGTCGTCCTGGCTGCGGCGATGCGGCGTGTATCTGTTGCCATCCCTGTTGCCCTCGGGCCGTTGATAGCCACCGGGGCGCGCGTTATCATCGCGCGAACGAAAACCGGGATTTTCATTTCTTGGTCTGTAGCCGTCCTGTGGGTTGTCGGGCCTTGGCCTGGGTCTGTATCCGGGGTTGTTGTTGTCGCGGGGCCTGTAGCCGCCGCCACCGGTGTTCGTATCCCGAGGTCGGTAGCCGCCCTGGCCGCTGCTGCTGTCGCGGGGCCTGTAGCCACCGCTGGTGCCACGGTCGTCGTCGCGTGGGCGCGGACGTGGCCTATACTCACCGGCGTTGGCATCGCGGGGCCTGTAGCCGCCCGATTGTCCTTCGCGTGGCCGGTAGTTGGGGTTGGGTCCGCTACGGCGTGGCCCGCCTCCCGGGCCGCTGCGCTGAAAACGTGGCTTAAAAGCCGGCTTTTGATAAGGCGGCAGATTATGCTCTTTTTTATATTCTTCGATGATTGACACCAGCAGGGGCTCAAACTCAGTGGGAAAAGCATTGACGACAAATTGCTTGTTAAATTCCCGCTGCTCTACTTTTACAGGTTGGTAGTCGGGGTTTAGCTTGCGCAACTCCTGCATGAAAGATTGGCCGACAGCATTGGTGTCTGTCCTGGAAAATTTGACCCCTGCCTTCAGAAAACACCTGAAAACGGTTGTTAGATTTGGATTGTCCACAGTCTGATGTAATTACCGATTATACTTTGCTTCGCCTACACTATTGGGGCTTCAAGTATAGAAAAAACGCCACATTGAATGAAACGTTTGGTCAAATTCATTAAAAATTATCGGTAAGCATATGGGGGTGCAAGAGGTAATGTATTCCCTGTAATACTACCGACCAGGCGATAAAAACGATGGAATCAGTCAATGCCGCAAACAGAGGCTGGTGCCATTCCGTCACTCACTGTCTGGCTGCGTGCCCGGCTTCCCTTCTTTCAGGTTGTTGAAAAACCGCTGTGTGGGATAGGCGAAGTCTATATCTTTTTCGGCGTCAAAGGCATCGAGTATGGCCTCCCACACCCGCTCGTTGTAGCTGCGGCGCTGCCGGGGGTCGCAGAGGAAGCGCATGGTGAGCATCACGCCGGAGTCTTTCACATCGGTATATACAATGGGGGTGAGGTTTCGGTAAAAAATCATGTATTTCTTAGACGCCTTTTTGATCTTCGACTGCATCTCATTGGAAATTTTCTCCGATGAGTTCTCCGCAATTTGCTTTAGTATTGATTTGGCTTTTTTCCAGTTGCTTTCAAAGGTCACCAGCACATTCATTTCGTGCCATATATAGTTGAACCCCGCATGGTAGTTGGCGAGGGTATGTCGGAAAAGCATGGAGTTGGGCACATGCAGTATGCGCCCAGTGCTCTGGTCAGCGTCTACCCAATTTCCGATTTCTATTATGGTAAACTGAAAGATCCTGATGTCGATCACATCGCCGGCATGATCGCCAATTTGTATGCGGTGGCCGACTTCAAAGGGTTTTCGGAACAATATAAACAGCCAGCCGGCCAGGTCGGTCACCGGGTCTTTGAGCGCTATAGCCAGGCCAGCGGAGAGCAAGCCCAGTACGGTAGCCACACCTTTGAACTCTTCTATCCAGATTTGTCCGATGATGAGCAGGCCGATCAGAAAGATGATGTAGCCCTGAGATTTGCTCCAGCGGTAGCGGTACATCACGTCGTCGCTGGTGCGAAACACAAAGCGCAAAATGAGCCGGCTTACGATCCACAGAAACACAATAACCGCTACCGATTTCAGCAGCTTGCCCTGAATCAGTGGATCTATGCCGGTCCAGTTGTGTAGCCACTCATATATTTGTTCCATATACGCTGTTTTCGCCCGGAGCTACTTCAGGCCGATGCTAGTTTATTTTTTGTATTTGTTTACGTTGAATGTGGCCACGGGCTTTTTAGAGAAATTAACAACATCTTCAGCAATACTGTGTTCAAACAGCCTAAAAATTCCCGTGCGACCAGAGGTCGTCATCATGATCATGTCCATCTTGTGGTCTTCAGTGAAGTACACAATTCCTTCCTCCTCATTCTGATGGTTGTAGATGTGCATAAAGTGATTGTCAAGCTGGTGATGATCGGCAAATTGACTCAGTCCTGCCAGCGCCTCACGTTCATTTTTGAAGCTGCCCGGTGTGTTGATGTACAGCAGGTGCAGCTCGGCATCGAAGAGCGACTGTATGCTTTTGATCACCTCGATCACCGGCATGTCGTCATCTTTAAAGTCTGAAGCATATACAATTTTATTCACCTGATCTACATGCACCGGGTGACGCAATGTAAGCACCGGGCAGCTGGCATGGCGTACTACCTTTTCGGCCGTAGAGCCGATGAGGCTTTCCTCCCAATCGCTTACTCCTGTGGTGCCCATCACGATCAGGTCAGCCTCAGTTTCGGCTATTTCATCTTCTATGGCATGGTAGGGTGTTCCCATCATTATTTTATCGTTGATGCGCACATTGGCAAAGCGCTCATCGGACATCACTTCGGCCATTTGCTGCCTTCTGCGTTTGAAGAGCTGAACGAAATACACGTCATCCATTTCTACACCGGTAGAAATGGAGCCCATAGTATCGAGTGCGGAGCTGCCCAAAAAGGTGGTCTGCCGCTTCGCAAACTCAATGACGTGCATCAGGGTGATTTCGGCATTGGCCTTTTGAGCGATCTCACAAGCCAAATCCAACGCATGGCTCGCCTGAGTAGAAAAGTCGGTGGGTACGATGATCTTTTTCATTGCTGCTGATTTAAAAGTATAACCTGGTTATGTGTGCCATTCAAAAAAGTGAATATACGGTGTTCGGTCTGGCAAATGTTGCTCACTTTTGCCGCCGGTAAAAGAAATGTCAAGTTCGCCAACAGAAAAATGACCCGAAGAGCGATATCGGATAATTTATTACACCTAATGTATGCCGTTTGTACGAAATGCAGGCCGTAGCTTGCCATGTCATTACACACATTTCTATCAGGCAGGCACCGGTGTATATACGTAGCCGATAAAGTGAGCGATGCCGATATTTGCACAGAAAAATAGTATCTTTTGAATGAGGTTGAATGAATATTGATAAATTCACAGCTAAATGAATATCTTTTGATAATATTGACAATCGCAGAGGCAGCGATTTGAAATGAATCCCCTTCAAATTTTTTTATCAATCGTGGAAACACCAACACATGGCTAAAAAGGTAAAAAGCTTTAAAAGAGAACCGCTATGGTACAAGGATGCCATCATTTATGAACTGCACATCAAGGCATTTAAAGACAGCAATGCCGATGGAATAGGGGATTTTCAGGGGCTGCTCGAAAAACTCGATTACATAGAAGACCTGGGTGTGAACACCATCTGGCTGCTGCCGTTTTATCCATCGCCCCTGCGCGACGATGGGTACGACATCGCCGACTATTACAACATCAATCCGATGTATGGCGACCTGCCCACCTTTCGCAGTTTTCTGAAGGAAGCGCACCGGCGCAATCTTAAAGTAATCATCGAACTGGTGATCAACCACACCTCCGACCAACACGACTGGTTTCAAAGGGCTCGCCGCGCACCCAAGGGCTCCGTGTTGCGCGACTACTATGTGTGGTCAGACGATCCGCAGAAGTTTAAAGATACCCGCATCATCTTCCCCGACTATGAGGCTTCCAACTGGACCTGGGACCCTGTGGCAAAGCAATATTACTGGCATCGTTTCTTCCACCACCAGCCCGACCTCAACTACAACAACCCCAGGGTTCAAAAGGAAATACTGAAAATAATCGATTACTGGCTTGAGATTGGCGTAGACGGCTTTAGGCTCGACGCCATTCCATACCTGTTCGAAGAAGAGGGTACCAACTGCGAAAATCTGCCGCAAACCCACGCCTTCATCAAAAAGATGCGTGCGCACATCGACGCCAATTTTGAGAATGTGTGCCTGCTGGCCGAAGCCAATATGTGGCCCGAAGAGTCTGCCGAATACTTTGGCGATGGCGATGAGTGCCATATGAATTACTATTTCCCCGTAATGCCGCGCATGTTTATGGCGGTAAATATGGAAAATCGCTACCCCATCACCGACATTGTAGAGCAGATACCCGACATACCCGAAAACTGCCAGTGGGCTACTTTCCTGCGCAACCACGATGAACTCACCCTGGAAATGGTGACGGAAGAAGAGCGTGACTACATGTACAAGGTGTTCACCAAAGACCCTGTGGCACGCATCAATCTGGGCATACGCAAGCGGCTGTCGCCGCTGCTTGAGAATGACCGCCGCAAAATCGAGTTGCTGAACGTTTTGCTTTTTTCCTTGCCGGGCACACCTGTGATATACTACGGCGACGAAATAGGCATGGGCGACAACTTCTACCTGGGCGACCGCGACGGTGTGCGTACACCCCTGCAGTGGGATGCCGGCCGCAACGCTGGATTTTCGGAGGCCAATCCGCACAAGCTGTACCTGCCGCTGGTGATAGACCCCGAGTACAACTATCAGAAAGTAAACGTGGAAAGTCAGCTTGAAAACAGCAATTCTCTGCTCTGGTGGATGCGCCGTATCATTAAAATGCGCAAGCGGTTCAAAGCTTTCGGCCGTGGTACGGTGAAATTTCTGGAGTCAGAAAACACCAAAGCACTGGCCTTTGTGCGTGAGTTTGGCGATGAGCAGATACTGGTAGTGGCCAATCTCTCCCGCTATGCGCAAGCCATGCAGGTAGAAATGCCCGGATACAACGACCTGGTACCGGTGGAGGTATTCAGCCAAAATTCATTCCCCACCATAGGCGCAGATCCTTATGTGCTCACGCTGGCTCCCTATGGCTATTATTGGTTTCGTCTGGTGGCAGAGCAGCATGAGAAAACAGACATATTGCCCGCCAACGACACCAGCGCCATTAGCCTGAGAAAGTGGAGCGAGATAGAAGAAACAACCAATCGCGAAGTGCTGGAGCAAAAGGTATTGCCGCACTACCTGAACAACCGCATGTGGTTCAACCGGCTGGAACGCAAAATAGAATCCATTCGTTTGTATGACATTTTACCCATTTCGTCGCGCAAATTCGATTTTGAAGGTGTAGCAATCATCGTCCAGATCAATTTTTTCGAGGGTTTGTATGAGAAATACCGCCTGGCGGTGAGTTTTGCACATGGCCCGGAGAAACAGGAATTGATAGAAAACCACCCGGAAAGCGTGCTCGCACACATACACTTCGATGGACGGCCCGGCATCTTGTTCGACGCATCGTACAGCGAGCGCTATCGCAAAACCCTGCTCAATATGTTTCGCAAAGGCCAGCGTATAGTCACAGAAAGTGCGATGGTAAATTTCGACCTGGCACCCGCACTAAAGGCTATGCTGGAAGACGACCGGCTGTTTAGCGACCACAAGCTGATCGAATCGCGCAACAGACACGTGGTGATTCAATACGGCAAGAAATTCATTATAAAGCTGTACCGAAAAATAGACCGCGGTACCGATCGCGATGTGGAGCTTACACGCTTTCTGTCGGAGCAAAAGGGGTTTGGCCAGGTGCCCAAATATCTGGGCTCCATTGAGTATACCAAAACCGACGACATAAAGCGCACACTGGCCATTGTGCAGGAGTTTGTGCCCAATCACGGCGATGCCTGGAACTATATGTCCGATTCGCTTAACCGGTTTTATGAGCGCGTAGGTGCTGCCGGCCGCAAAGTAGATTTGCCTCAGCTACGCGGCAGCCTGCTGAAGCCTTTGCGCTTTGCAGAGATGGACCAACGCACGCAGGAACTGATTGGCGGTGCCTACATAGAGCACATTCGCCTGTTGGCACAGCGCACGGCAGAGATGCACTTGGCACTAGCCTCAGAGCAAGAGCATAAGGATTTTATCTCCGAGCCATTCTCACTGCACTATCAGCGCTCACTCTTTGCCACCTGGAAGACCATGCTGAGAAACGACAGCGACAAGCTGCACCGCAGCATCGGGGAGTTTCAGGAAAAGCACCAAAAGGAAATAAAAGCCTTTCTGGGTGAAAAGGGCAAACTACTCGACTTCCTAAAGCAGATCTATAACCATAAGCTGGAGCTGGTAAAAATACGGCCGCATGGCGATTACATACTTTCGTCTTTGCTCTTCAAAGACAATGATTTCGTGATCACAAACTTTGAAGGAGACTCCTCATTTTCGCTCACGGAGCGGCGCCTGCGCAAGGCGGCACTTGTAGATGTAGCCAGTATGCTCTGTTCATTTCATTTCGTGGCTTACTCGGCACTGTTTCAAAATGTGCCATCGGGCCATATTGCCGAGCACTGGTTTCACAACGTGAGCCAAATCTTCATGGTCAACTATATGGATCACGTAAAGGGCGCATCCTTTTTGCCTTCCGGCGAAGATTTTGACTTACTGCTGGAAACACTACTGATAGAGCGCTACCTGTACGAGGCCGAGATGGAGCTGCGCAAGGAAAACAAGGAAAAGGCCATAGTGGCTGTGCGCGGAATTATGAAGATCTTGAAATCGAAGAAATAAAAAAAGCCGGGGCTATCCGGCTTTTAATGTTGTGCCTGTCGGCAGGTCAATTTCTCAATATCCCTGCAAAGGCAAACGCAGCGCCTGACAAGGCAAAATCTTTGAGAAACATGGTAGACGACATCTGATCGCCGCTGGCCGCGCCGGGCAGGTGTATGGTAAGGGCAAAGATGAGCAGCATAATGCCCAGCAGCAAAGCCGCCAACCGCGCCTTTTTGTTGATGATGATGGCTATAGACGCCAGTAAAAGCGCTGCTCCGGTGATGTACACCCAGAAAACATCTCCGGGTATCCAGGTTGGCACCATTCCGCTCATGCCCGGAGCCTTCATAAAGTGAAACAATCCAAAAATTCCCATGGGAATGGCGTACATAAATCGTGCGATGGTAAGCGTGGTCGTGTTCATAAAAAATTAGAATTTTGTTGGACAATATTGTTATAGACAAACCTGAAAGAATTCATTTAGTTCAGCGCACATAATGAGGGATACTATGCCGGCTACCAGCCATCTTTAGCATCGGCGTTGTCAATAGCAGGCAGCGGTAGCAGCCTACATATTACAGTAACGACTGATTGAAAATGCAAAGCACGTTTCGAACTCCTATTCACTTACCTCCTTCGCCTTTGCGCGTGGGCCTGCACCACCCGGTGGTACTCCTGGGCTCTTGCTTTGCCATCAATATCGGCAGGTTTCTCATAGATTATAAGTTCAACACCACGCTCAATCCATTTGGCGTTTTGTTCAACCCGCACTCTATAGGCAAAGTGCTGCGTGTGGCGGCAGGAGTAGGGGAGTTTTCCAAAGATCATTTTATAGAACGTGAAGGCCTTTGGCTGCACTACGACGTGCATTCCGACTTACACGCCCGTACCCAAGAGGAGCTGCAGGGCAAGATGGAAGACGCAACGGCACTGCTGGCGGCTCGGCTTCGGCAAGCACGCCTTATCGTGCTCAGCCTGGGTTCTGCGCTTGTTTACGATCTTAAATCCACCCGACATACGGTGGCCAATTGTCACAAAATACCTGCTGACCAATTTACTAAGAGGGCGCTCAGTGTTCAAGAGATCAGCGATGACTTCCGCGCCACGCTGGCTGCCGTGCGGCAGGTAAATCCCGAAGTTTCATTCCTGATCACGGTGAGTCCGGTGCGGCATATCAAAGATTCGCTGGCGCGAAACAGCTACAGCAAGGCGCTGCTGCGGGTGGCCGCAGAAGAGCTTGCAGCCACACTGCCGGGGGTGTTTTATTTTCCTTCCTACGAAATAATGCTCGACGACCTGCGCGACTATCGCTTCTACGAAAGCGACATGCTACACCCCAGCCAGCAGGCCATAGACTACATCTGGCAACACTTTTCGCAAACCTATTTCGAAGCAGATACGCTGCAGTTTATCAAAGATTGGTCTGCCATACGCAAGGCCGTTCTTCACCGGCCCTTTCATGCGCAAAGTGCCGCCCATCGCACATTTGTGCAGAAAACCATTGCAGAGTTGGAGCGTTTTAAGGGCGTGGTAGACATACAGCCAGAACTTGAAACACTGAAAAATCAAATACAATGAATGACACCGCCGGCCGTAAAGCCAATCGACTGATCAATACCTCCAGCCCTTATCTTCACCAACATGCCTACAACCCTGTAGACTGGTATCCGTGGGGTACTGAGGCATTGGAGCGTGCGAAAAATGAAGATAAGCCCATCATTGTGAGTATTGGCTACTCCTCTTGCCACTGGTGCCACGTGATGGAGCACGAGTCGTTCGAAGACGAATCGGTGGCCACTTTTATGAATGCCCATTTTGTATGTATCAAAGTAGACAGGGAGGAGCGTCCCGACGTAGACCAGATTTATATGGATGCCGTGCAGACGATGGGTTTGCAAGGCGGATGGCCGCTCAATGTGTTTGCCACACCAGACCAAAAGCCGTTCTATGGCGGCACGTACTTTCCCCGGCATAGCTGGCTGCAGGTGCTGCGCAATGTGGCAGAAGC
>CAZQVB010000005.1:0-23027 GCA_964596645.1 uncultured Roseivirgaceae bacterium | reverse complement strand
TTACCGGCAGCAGCGGCAGCAGCTTGAGCAATCGGCCGGCCAGTTTGCCGAGGCCATCGGGCTGTCCGACACAGACAAATATGGCCTGAAACCAACGGGCACTTTAGCATCGCGCAGTGAAACCACAGAGATGGTGGGTAAGCTCAAGGCACAATTCGACCAGGAGCTGGGTGGCTTAAAGCGCGCACCTAAATTTCCCAATCCTTCCATCTGGCAGTTTCTACTTACAGCCAATTACTTTATCAAAGACGACACAGTGCGTGATCAATTGCAGGTGACGCTGCACCGAATGGCCTATGGGGGCATCTACGACCAAATCGGTGGTGGCTTTGCGCGATACTCGGTGGATGCGCAATGGTTCGCGCCTCATTTCGAAAAGATGCTGTACGACAATGCCCAACTCATCAGCCTGTATGCCCAGGCCGCTAAAGTTTACAAAGAGCCGCTATACGAGCAGGTGGTGGATCAAACGGTGCAGTTTCTTGAGCGCGAAATGCTGCATGAAGAAGGCGGTTTTTATGCGGCACTTGATGCCGACAGCGAGGGTGTAGAAGGAAAGTTTTATACCTGGACCTGGCCAGAGTTGGCCGCCGCGGCCGGTGATGACCTGGACTTGGCTTCTGCGCTGTACAACGCCACCCGCCAAGGCAATTGGGAGCACGGCCGCAACATACTCTTCCGGCAACAAAGCGATGCGCAACTGGCAGATCACCTGGGCATGTCCGCCGATCAACTGCAGCTAAAAATTATAGCGCTCAACAGCAGGCTGCTCAGCGCACGTGCCACACGCATACGGCCCGGCCTCGACGACAAGGTGCTGGCCGGCTGGAACGGGCTGATGCTGCAAGGACTGGCCGACGCGTACATGGCTTTTCAGGAAACATCTTATCTCGATCTGGCCGTCAGAAACGCACATTTTATTGAAAAGCATCTAATGGAAGGCGATCATCTTTTGCGGGTGTTTAGGGCAGGAAAATCGTCAGGCCCGGCCTTTCTGGAAGATTACGCCTTTGTCATACGCGGCTTTATTGCTTTGTATGAAGCAGCCTTCGACGAACACTGGCTTCAACAGGCAGAGCGCCTTGCCGCCACAGCCATTCATGAGTTTTATGACGAAAAAGATGGATTATTCTTCTTCACGCCCGCCAGCGGCGAATCGCTGATCGCCAGAAAAAAAGAAATATTTGACAACGTCACGCCCTCTTCCAATGCTGCCATGGCCCACAACCTGCATCTGCTTGGGTTGCTGCTGACAAAAGAAGATTACCTGAAGAAATCTGAGCGCATGCTGGCCACCATCGTGCAACTGATGCACCAGGAGCCTCAATATGTAGCGCATTGGGCCGCATTGCGGGCACAGCAACTGGTGCCCGCTGCCGAGGTGGCGGTTACAGGCCCGAAGCACATTGAAATGGTGTCGGTACTTCAGCAGCATTTTTTACCCTCGGCCGTGTTGCTCGGTACTGCACATTCGAGCAATTTGCCGTTGCTGCGTGAGCGCCAACCCCAGCAAGGCAAAACTGCCATACATGTCTGTTTCGACAAAACCTGTAAATTGCCTGTTTTTACGCCAAAGGAGGCGTTAGCACAAATTGCTGCTGCTTGGGAAATCTAGAATTTAAGCAAAACCACTCATCGGAAGTTATTGCCGTATTTGCCGAAGTGCTGCTGCCTGTAGCCATTGCCAAAACCTTTACCTACAGGGTGCCGCGTGCGCTGGAAGCAGAAGCAGAAATTGGCAGGCGCGTGGTGGTACAGTTTGGCCAAAGAAAGATCCTGACCGGCGTCATTGCCGGGCTGCATCATCAGCCGCCGGTCGTGTATACGGCCAAGCCCATACAGGAAATACTGGACAAAACACCACACATGCTGCCGGTGCAGCTCGACCTGCTTCGCTGGATGGCCGACTACTACATGTGCACCATAGGCGAGGTGTTCAATGCCGCACTGCCCTCAGGGCTCAAACTCAGTTCTGAATCAAAGATTCAACTGCACCCGCAATTTGATGCAGAACAGATCAATGAGGATTTTTCTGAACAGGAGGAGAAACTCATATCCGCACTTCGGTATCAGTCTGTACTGGCCTACTCTGATGTAGGTAGAATTCTGAATGTAAAAAGCTACAATGGTGTCATTAAGGCGCTGCTTGAGAAGGAAGCCATCATGCTTTTTGAAGAGGTGCATCAGCGCTATATGCCCAAAACGGAAAAGTACGTGCGCCTGCACGATCGGTATGCAGGTGATAAAAGCCGCTTGCAGCAATTGATCAATGATCTGGACAAGCAAGAGAAGCAGCAAAATGTATTGCTCGCCTACTTGCGCAGCGTGCCCGTACTGCGGCAGCCGGAAGCCAACGCTGATGGCATGAAGAAAAAAGAGCTGCTCAAGGGCGATCTTTCTGCATCATCTTTCAACACGCTGGTACGCAACGGCGTGCTGGTGGCTTACGACCAGGTTGTATCGCGCATACCGACTGGCGATGCCAGTGTCGAAGGGAGATCGGTGCTGAGCGATGCGCAGGAAAAGGCCAGAAACGAAATACTACGGCAATTTGAAACAATGCAATCCGTACTATTGCAGGGCGTCACCGGCAGTGGAAAGACGGAGATTTACATCAGCCTTATCCGAGATGTGCTGGAGCAGGGCGGGCAGGTGTTGTACCTGCTGCCAGAGATAGCGCTCACCACGCAGATCGTGGTGCGCCTGCAGCGTGTATTTGGCAATTCACTCGGCGTATATCACTCCAGGCACTCCGACAATGAGCGTGTGGAAGTATGGCGTGGCCTGCTCAGCGGCCGCTTTTCGGTGGTGGTGGGCGTGCGCTCCGCCATCTTTTTGCCTTTCCGCCACCTTTCGCTCATCGTGATCGATGAAGAGCACGAGCCATCGTATAAACAGTTCGATCCGGCACCGCGCTACCATGCCCGCGATACGGCTCTGGTATTGGCCCGGCTGCATGCCGCCAAAGTGCTGCTGGGATCTGCCACGCCATCACTGGAAACGTATTACCAGCAGGAGCAGGGCAAATTTGGACTGGTGCAGTTGACAGAGCGCTACCGGCAGTTGCCGTTGCCCGACATCACCTTTGCCGACCTCACCCAGGCGCGCAAGCAACATCAGCTCAAAGGCGACTTCACCAATACATTGGTAGAGGCCATCGGCGAAACACTAGCCAACAAAGAGCAGGTAATTATTTTTCAGAACCGTCGCGGTTATGCACCTTTTGTCACCTGCGAAGAATGTGGCTGGATACCCAAATGCCTCGACTGCGCGGTGAGCCTTACCTACCACCTCAACGCCAACTACCTGCGTTGCCACTACTGTGGCCATCGGGAGCGGCTTCCTTCCTCTTGCCCGGCTTGTGGGGCTACACGCCTGCTCACACGCGGCTTTGGCACCGAAAAACTGGAAGAAGATCTCAAGTTGCTGTTTCCTCAAGCCCGCACACAGCGCATGGACTTCGACACCACACGCAGCAAGTATGGCTATCAGCAGATCATCGGAGCCTTCGAATCGGGACAGGTGGATATACTGGTGGGCACGCAAATGGTGAGCAAAGGTCTCGACTTCGACAAGGTACGCCTGGTCGGCATTTTTGATATAGACCGTATGCTGCACTTTCCCGATTTCAGAGCTTCTGAGCGTACCTTTCAGTTGGCTGTGCAGGTAAGCGGCAGGGCAGGACGAAAGGCCGCCGGCAGCGTGATCGTACAGACGGCCAATGTGCAGCAACCCATTTTGGGGCTGGTACAACAGCAGCACTATGATGCTTTCTATCGGTCGGAGATAGGGGAGAGACTACAGTATAAGTACCCTCCTTTTTATCGCCTCATCAAAATAGTGCTCAGGCACAAAGAGCAGCAGAAGGTGGATAAAGCCGCTCATGCTTACTTTAAATTGCTGAAAAAGGCATTGAGAAAGGTCGAGTTGATTGCTCCGCACGAGCCCATGCTGGCCAAGCTGCGCGGCTACTATCAGATGCAGCTGTACATAAAGCTGAAACGCGGTGCCGCACACGCACCAGTGGTAAAGCAGGCTGCCGTAGCTTGTGTGCAGTAATTGCACAAAACACGCGAATGGAAGTCCGTACAAGTAGTGTTCGATGTAGATCCTCAAGGCGCTTAAATACATGGTCGATAGGAAAATTGGGCACCCGGTTCTAGTTTTACGCGCTATGAAATTTTTCCTGTTTCTACTTATTCCGCTTTTAATTTTGCCGGCCTGCGAAGAGCCTGACCCATATGCCAGATCATTGGCACCGTCCATAGCGTTCCAGCTGATTGCAACACAAACCAGAGCAGCATACGACACGCTTCAGCAGCGTTACAACGACTCCTTGAATATCGTGCGGAATGCACTGGCGGAGGAAATGGGGCCAAGCGTACAGGATTCGCTGCGCAGGGAGATCGTACGCTTTGCAGCCGACAGTGCTTTTTATGCAGAAAACCTGACATATTTCCGGAGCGGCCGTGCATATCTCCAGGAGTTTGGTGGCCTCAGCACAGCGATGGAGCCCTATTTGAGCGACACGATCATAGGCACATTCAGAGCGCCCCTGAACCCCAACTCAGGTGAGTCGGGTTTTTACTTGAAATATTTTGGCCGCAGCGATACCATTTTTATTTATTATGATCGCGACACCGTGGTCACGGCAGATGGCATACGCATAGAAAGCGCCATACAAGACTTCAGTCACACGGCCGACAGCAGCCTATTGAGCTGCCGCAGGCGGGGCAACGTGTGCAACAGCAGGGATGCGACCATAGAAATTTATTTTTGAATTGACAGCCAATGCAGTCAGCCACATCTTCTAAGCATATATCCAAAAAAAGCGCACCGATCATTGTACTAATGGTCATGTTGATGATGCTGGCCTTCTCATTACTGGCGGGCGGTTCGGCGTTTGGTCAGCAAGCGGCTACAGGTGCCGACACCATCCCGCGGCCGGGCTTTGTATCCGGCCTCGATGTATTGATCGATTACGGCAAGCTGATCACCTATCCCTTTGATTTTGAGCAAAAGCTGGAAGGAGCCATTCAGCTGCGCTTGTACGACAAAGTAGCGGTGGTGGCAGAGGTAGGAAATGCCACGCTTAATCCTGCCAATGCATTCGACAACACCACGTACTACACCATAGAAGGTAGTTACTTCAGGGCAGGTGCTGATTATTACCTCGATATCGACCCGCGCAATGCCCTCTATTTCGGGCTTCGATATGCCCATAGTCAATTTGAAGACCGTGGAGAATACATCATTCCCAGTGATCTGTGGCCGCTTTTTAGCGCCACCTTTGGCAGTGACGACCTGCAGGCAATTTGGGCCGAGTTGATTATGGGTACGGAGTCTTACCTCAACTTTGGCAAGACAAAGAGCGAGCGCTTTCTTATTGGTTGGCTGTTTCGCCTGCGCATAATGGCCAGTTACCAAAGCGACAGGGAGATAGAGGTGTACAGCATACCCGGCTATGGCCGGTCGGTGAATAAAACCACACCGGCACTGAATTTCTATGTAAAATTTCGACTAGGCCGCTAAAGCGTACGTTGGCCGCGGCATTTAAATCTCCCAGTCCCTGTTGAGGATGCCAATGGCGTGGTGGGCTGTCATATCGAAACTGACCGGCACCACCGCCGCATAGTTGTGTGCTATAGCCCATTCGTCTATGTCTTCGCCTTTGTCGAGATTAATGAAACTGCCGGTAAGCCAGAAGTACTGCAGGCCGTGTGGGTCAATGCGGCGGTCGAATTCTTCCTGCCACTTGGCGATGGTTTGGCGGCATATTTTAATGCCTTTGATGGGTTCCTCAGACCTTGGGGGGAAGTTCACATTGAGCGCTACGCCTTTGGGTATGCCGTGTTCTAACACCTGACGGGCTATTTTGGTGACGAAGGGCTCCACATGGGTGAAATCGATATTGACCCCATAGTCGCACAGCGAAAAGCCGATGGAGGGTATGTCTTCAATGGCACCTTCTATGGCTGCCGACATGGTACCGGAATATATCACGCTGATGGCCGTGTTGCTTCCGTGGTTGATGCCGCTCACCACCAGGTCGGGCTTGCGGTCATTCAGCGCAAATTTTTTAGAGATCTTCACACAGTCTGCCGGGGTGCCAGAGCATTGGTAGGATTTCACATCATCGAAGAAATCAGTTTCGCTCAGCCTGAGGGTGTTGCCAATGGTGATGGCGTGACCCATGCCCGATTGTGGGCTGTCGGGAGCTACCACCACTACTTCGCCCAGTTGCTTCATCAGTTTGATCAATACGCGCAGGCCGCGCGCTTGTATGCCATCGTCGTTGGTGACGAGTATCAGGGGTTTCTTCATGTAAAAATTTGTCCGCTAAAAAAAATGAACGCTCAGGCGCCGACCAATGCGTTGTAGTACGCCGTGATGCGCACCAGGTCGCGCATCTCATCGTGCTTCAGGTTGTTCTTTTTCATGTATTGCTTCACTTCCTTCTGATGCCGGCCAAACATGGCGATCAGGTCGTTTTTTTTCATCAGGTAGTCTTTAATTTCATCGCCGCGATTGAGGAAGTAAAACCGGTAAGCCAGCCGGGTGCGTGTGCCGAAATTATTCACCGGATTGTAATACGGGCTGTAATACCCGTAGAAGTCATTCATGGGCATATTCTCCGTCACGATCTCTTCACGGCTTAGCAGCGACATTTTGCCTTCATACAACACCTCGAAGATGATGGGCACTTCGTAGTTGTGCTGGATCTTGTATGGCAAGGCATAGAAATGCCGGTGGCTGTCTATGGTTTTATCAAATATTTCGAAGTACAGAAACTTGCGTGCGCTGATGGTGTGCAGGCTGTTGTTGGCATTGAGTTGCACCAGGTCGTTCTGCATGTCGTACTTGATTTGCCCCTTTAAGGTATCGCCATCGAGCAACACCACTTTGCCCGGATGCCAAATTTCTGACGGGAAATCCTGTGCCTGTACGTTTGCCGGAAAAAGTGCCGCTTGCAGGCACAACACAAAAAATATGATCGCAGTGTTTTTACTAATGATGCTTGAGTATTTCATGGCCCATTTTATCTCTTTTGGTGGTTAGGTAACGAATATTGAATTCGTTTGGTGCGATCTCGAGGGGAACATTCTCCAGTATTTCCAAGCCATATCCAAGCAAACCTGTTCTCTTCTGCGGATTGTTGGAGATGAGCCTGATGTTGCGTACGCCCAGGTCGCGCAGTATTTGGGCGCCTATGCCGTAGTCGCGGTTGTCCATTTTGAAACCGAGTTTGTGGTTGGCTTCTACCGTATCGTAGCCCTGCTCTTGCAGCTTGTAAGCTTTTAGTTTATTCACCAGGCCTATACCACGCCCTTCCTGGTTCATATACACCACCACGCCTTTGCCGGCATCATCCACCATTTTCATGGCGCTGTGCAGTTGAGCGCCGCAGTCGCATCGACAAGAGCCAAATATATCGCCCGTGACGCAGGAAGAGTGAACGCGCACCAGTACCTTTTCGTCTTCCTGCCATGTGCCCTTCACCAGGGCCATGTGTATGTCGCCGGTGTTCAGCTGTCGATAGGCCGCCAGCTTAAAATTACCGTAATCTGTCGGCATGTTCACATCGATCACCCGCTCTATCAGTGTCTCTTTTTTAATCCGGTATGCGATGAGGTCTTTGATGGAAACGAGCTTCATTTTAAACCTATCGGCAATGATGCGCAGATCGGGTACGCGCGCCATGGTGCCATCTTCTTTCATTATTTCCACCAGTACGCCGGCAGGGCTGAAGCCGGCAAGCCGGGCGAAATCGATGGTGGCCTCAGTATGTCCGGCACGCCGCAGCACGCCGCCTTTTTTGGCTTTCAGTGGAAATACGTGGCCTGGACGTCCCAGATCCTCAGGCTTGGTGGCGGGGTTTACAAGTGCCTTGATCGTTTTTGCACGGTCGTCGGCAGATATGCCTGTGGTAGTGCCCTGGCCTATCAGATCTACAGAAACCGTAAATGGTGTTTCGTGCAAGGCGGTGTTTTTACCCACCATCATCTCCAGGCCCAGCACTTCGCAGCGTTCTTCTATGATGGGCGCGCAGATGAGGCCGCGCCCGTGCATGGCCATAAAATTGATGATCTCTGGTGTCACACAGTCGGCCGCACAGATGAAGTCCCCTTCATTCTCGCGATCTTCATCATCTACTACTATTATGATCTCACCCCGTTGAATGGCCGCAATGGCCTCTTCAATGCTGTCCAATATTTTATCTTTTTTCACTTGATCTTCATGTTTTTACCTCTCCACCATGCCTGCAGAGGCAGGTGGCTATTTATGAAACGGCCGCTTCCTGCATTTAGTTGAAAACTGCCTGGCGGGGAAGCAGAGCAATAGCCGAATGAAGCTTATGCCATGCGAACCTCACGTGTTAATATCGCCTTACCATAAAGCAAGGCATGAAATTAAAGGATTTTGTATGAATTTATAGTGACTTGTGTCAGCGATCAAAAAAAACCCCGGCCTTGCTGCCGGGGTCGTGCTTGCTTTAGTGTATGCTGTTGAACAGCCGCCGCCAGCGCACCTTGTTGTAAAAGGGCTCGTAGCGGTCGAGCGAAAGCCATATAAAAAGTGCCTTGCCTACAATGTGGTCTTCCGGCACGAACCCCCAAAACCGCGAGTCCTCGCTATTGTGGCGGTTGTCGCCCATCATAAAGTAGTAGTTCTGCTGGAAGGTATACTGGCTTATCTGCTGACCGGCTATACTGAGCTGTCCGTTTTCGATCTGCACATCATCATGGTGTTCATAGTGCTCTATCACATCGCGGTACATGGCGAGTGTTTTTTCATTGATGTCAATGGTGGCTCCTTTGGCCGGTATCCACACCGGACCATAGAAGTCTTCATTCCATTTGAACATATCGGACTGCGGGTATACGCGGGGATTGTAATAGTCGTCGGGCACCTTTATACGCTCCACGCTTTTCACGAAAGGCAGTTGCGCAAACTCTGTGGCAGTTTCGGCAGTGGTTTGAATGATGTAGCCGTTCGATCCGCTGAGGTTATAGTCGGTGATATCGTACTCGTGAAATACCCTGTCGTTCACTATGTCGCTCGTCACCAGCTGGTGGCGCAGTTGCATTCTCGGCGGATTTTCTATGGCTACGCCATTGGCATATACCTGCGTATCTACCACCTTCAGCGAGTCGCCTGGCAAGCCCACACATCGCTTGATGTAGTTGGTCTTCAGGTCTACCGGGTGCTGCAGCTCGGGCGGATAGTTGAATACCACCACGTCGTTTCTGTCTACATCAGAAAAGCCCGGCAGCCGGTATTGCGGCAGTTGTATCCACTCCACATAAGAGGGTATGTCCGTCCACCAGATGGTTTGGTGCGTCAGCGGTACCTGAAGAGGGGTTTTTGGTGTGCGCGGGCCGTAATGTATTTTGCTCACAAACAGAAAATCCCCAACGAGCAGGGACTTTTCCATGGATGGTGTGGGTATGGTGAAGGCTTCCAGAAATAACCAGCGAATAATGGTGGCGGCTATTACAGCAAAAACAATGGCATCGAGCCACTCGCGCGACGCTGATTTTTTCTTCTCCTCATCGGTGTGTTCCACCTTGTCGTGCGCTTGATCGTGGTGCTGCTTATTCCAGAATTTCCAATTCATTGTAGAGGGGCCCGTTTAAATGGCTGCAAATTTAAAAGATATAGGTTAACAACGCTGCTGTTGTTCAAAAATTCATAAAGTCGTCCATGGTGAGCACGCCTTTCTTGTCGAGTATCCACTCAGCCACCAGTACTGCGCCCAGGGCGAAGCCTGTACGGCTGTGGGCTGTATGGGTGATTTCAATATCATCTGTGGTAGAGTGATATTTCACGGTATGTGTGCCGGGCACATCGGGCAGCCGCTCAGAAATGATGGGTAATGTTTGTTCATCATCACTTTCATGGTTCACCCACTTGTCAAGGCCGGGTATGTTGGCCAACACGGCTTCTGCCAGGGTAATGGCGGTGCCGCTGGGCGCGTCTTTCTTTTCGGTGTGATGCACCTCGGTAATGCTGGCCCGGTAGCCGGTATGCTGTGCCATCAGATTGGCCAATATCTTGTTCAGCTTAAACATCAGGTTCACGCCCAGGCTGAAGTTTGATGAATAAAAAAAGGCACCATTGGTGTTTCTGCAAAGGGCCTCTACCTCGCTTCTTTTATCGAGCCAGCCGGTGGTGCCAGACACCACGGGTATGTGGTGCTCCAGGCAAAACCGGATGTTGTCGAATGCCGCATCGGGTTGTGAAAATTCTATGGCCACATCTATTTCAGCGGTGTCAATAAATTTGAGAGCCTGCGTGTTGTTTATGTTTATTTTGTGCTTGATCTCATGACCATGTTCTTCGGCAATTTCTTCTATGGCTTTGCCCATTTTGCCATATCCTAAAATGAGAATACGCATCGACTAAAAAGTTAATGTGAATGATAATCCTACCGCACGGGTGCTAAAGGGGAGTTCTTCCACGCTTCCGCCAAGGTTCAGCGATATGTCGTCGTTGACGGTAAACTGCTGCAGGTGTGCATCTACATGTGCATCTACTATAATGATGACATAAAAAAGAAATGACGCGATGATGGTCAGGTCGCGGTTTCGACGCAAACCCTGTGTGGCCCTTTCGTAATAGTTTTCTGTCAGTCGCGGGTCGGGATTTACAGGCTGTGTGCGATCGTCCTGGTCGCGCAGGGCGAGCAGGCTGTTGCGGTATTCCTGATACACCCGTGTGTTGTAGTCCATCATGTAGGCCAATGTGGCCGCGGTGCCTACCACGATGGGCAGCTTCCAGTACTTGCCGTTGTACACCTGGCCCAGGCCGGGCAGGGCAGCAGAGTACAGAGCTGCCATCTTTGGGCGGTCGGTGGTGTCCGTCACCACTTCTATCACCTCATTATCGCTTTGTACCAGCATTTTTTCTACTGGCTCATCATCTTGTATGCCAATGCTGTCGCCCTCTATTTGGGCTATAGCCTGCATACCGCCGAGCAAGAGGCAGCAAAACAAAAACAGTGGGAGCACTTTATACATCCAGAATTTCCAGAATGCGATTGAGGTCTTCATGTGAGGCATAGGGTATTTTTATATCCCCCTTGTTCTGTTGGTCGTGGCGTACGACAACGCGCGTGCCAAAATGCGACGACAGCTTGTCCTGAAGTTTTTTGATCTCGTAGCTGCGCTCGGTATCTTTACCTTTGGGGGTGGCAGCCTGTTTTTCTTCCCGTTGCACAGACTGGCGCACCATGTCTTCTACCTTGCGCACGCTGAGGTCATCTTTTACAATGCGCCGAAAGATCTCCAGTTGCAGTGCCACATTATCAACAGAAATGATGGCCCGGGCATGACCCATGGAGATCTTGCCATCGCGCAGGGCAGCCTGAATATCGGGCGGCAGCTTGAGCAATCGCAGGTAGTTGGTAACGGTAGATCGCTTTTTTCCTACACGATCGCCGAGGTCTTCCTGCCTGAGGTCGCACTCGCTGAGCAGTCGTTGATAGCTGAGTGCTATCTCGATGGCGTTCAGGTTTTCGCGCTGAATGTTCTCGATCAAGGCCATTTCTAGCATCTGCTGATCATTGGCCGTACGCACATAGGCCGGAATGCTGCCAAGGCCGGCAAGCTTTGATGCCTGAAAGCGTCGCTCGCCTGAGATCAGTTGAAACTGCTTGTCGTTCAGCTTGCGTACAGTGATGGGCTGAATGATGCCCTGTACTTTTATGGAATCGGCCAACTCCTGCAACGCCTCCTGGTCGAAGCTCGACCTGGGCTGAAAGGGGTTGGCTTCTATATATTCCAGGGGTATTTCGTTGGTACTGCTGGGTGCGGGCAAGTCAGAGGGCAGCCGCTCTTCGCGCTGTGGCGAGGGGCTGTCTTCCAGCAATGCGCCCAATCCCCGACCCAACGCATTTTTTCTTTTGGCTTTTTTTGGTTCTGACATCACAGCTGTTTCTTCATATTATTTTTGGAAATGATCTCCTGAGCGAGGTTCAGATAGCTGACGGCGCCTTTGCTTTCGGCGTCGTGCGCAATGGCCGGCACGCCAAAACTTGGCGATTCGCTCAGTTTTATATTGCGCGGTATGATGGTGTCGAACACCATTTTCTGGAAGTGCGTCTGCACTTCTTCCACCACCTGGTTTGAAAGCCTCAGCCGTACATCATACATGGTAAGGAGTATGCCCTCGATCTCCAGCCGGGTATTGAGCCGCGACTGAATTATCTTAATCGTGTTGAGCAGCTTGCCCAGTCCTTCCAATGCAAAATACTCACACTGCACGGGTATGATCACAGAGTCGGAGGCCGTCAGGGCGTTTACGGTGATAAGGCCAAGAGATGGCGAGCAGTCTATGATGATGAAGTCGAAGCTGTCTTTTACCGATTCCAGTGCCTTACGCATTTTGCCTTCGCGATTTTCGAGGCTCACCATTTCTACTTCGGCGCCTACCAGGTCGATGTGTGAAGGCAGTAAATAGAGGTACTGAATGTTGGTTTCCAACACGCACTGATCGGCGGGTATGTCATCGACCATGCAGTCGTATATACCATCTCTCACTTCTTTGGGATTGTAGCCCACACCCGAGGTGGAATTGGCCTGTGGGTCGGCGTCTACAATGAGCGTTTTATATTCCAGTGCAGCAAGGCCGGCGGCCAGGTTGATGGCTGTCGTTGTTTTTCCTACTCCACCTTTTTGATTCGCAATAGCGATGATCTTACCCATATTCAAGAAAAAAATTAATAGCCGATTTTTAAAAAAAAAAGGCCATACGATTGTCGTCTGCTCAGCTGGCCTTTGTTGTGCGCCGTCATTTTTTGAACAGATCGCGCAAAGATAAAGGTTTATTTAAAATCACTGCATTCAATTTGGCAGGCATAGTACATAGTCACCCCGATATTGGCCATCAAAAAGCCTGCAATGAACAATTGCAGGCCTGCACGATAACTAATGAAAGAAGTGTGATTTCCGGGGCTTGCTATACCCCTTTGTTTGTACAGCCACGTTTACAAGTCGTCAGGTTTTCTAACTTTGAGCGCTTAGCTTCACGATGGTATGCAGGCGTAAATATGCTGCACAGTCCAGTCCCTAACAGGCGTGAGCCCGGCGGCAGGCTACAGTACTCAGGTACCAGGGCCAAGTTCGATATTCTAATTTTTCATATTGAAAATCGTAAAACACCGAATCCATCGATTGGTAGGTCTCGTACTTCATGGCCGTGATGAACGCGCTCTGGGCAAGCTGTTCAATCTGCTGTTTCCAAGGCTGGTGCGCTTTTCTGTACAGATCACCAGAAATGTGGAGGTATCGGAAGACATAGTGTCGGAAGTGTTTTTGCTATTCTGGCAAAATGCCTCCAAAATAGACTCATCCGTGCACGGCGTAAACTACTTGTACAGGCTCGTCAAGAATAAGTCGATCAATGCTTTGCGCGATGCCAAAATGCCGCATATAACCCTCGATGAGCTTGGGCAGGATTTAGTGGTGCAGTCGTCGCTCAATGCCTTGGAAAGCAGTGAACTGGAGGCTATGCTGCAGCACGAAATAGCCATGTTGCCCGAGCGCTGTCGCAGTATTTTTTTAATGGTAAAAGAAGACGGATTGAAATATAAGGAGGTGGCGATGCTGCTTGACGTTAGCCCTAAGACAGTGGAAGCTCAGATGAGCATAGCGCTGAAGCGGCTTCGGCATGTGGTGGAAAAATTCTAAGCCAGTCGCCGCCAAAAAGATTGAAAAAAATCCAATGACTGTTTAGGGGTGACCGTCTTTCCTTGTGTAGCAAGGTTAGACGAAAACGGCATTGAAAGAAGAAGCACCATACGATTTGATCGCGGCATACCTCTCGGGAGATGCCAATGAAGAACAAAAAGCTGCTTTGCATACGTGGATAGAGGCATCGAAAAACAATGCTGCCCTTTTAGCCAAATACAGGCGCATATGGGAAGAAACACAGATTACCTACACCACCAGCAATACCAGAGAGCGCTATGAGCAAATGCGCCACCAAATAAAAGCGACCAGCACCCGACCTGCCAGGCAGCGGGCCTACCTGTTTTCGTATAGTTCGTTGGGCTATGCAGCCGCCATAGTTTTTGTTATGGCTGTTTTTGCCTTTTTAATATTCCAGCACCAAAAAAGCTCGGTAGCGATTAAAGACGCGCCTTCCCTTGTTTTGCGCGAAAGTCCGGCAGGGCAAAAGAGCAAGTTTCTGCTCGACGACGGCTCCATTGTTTGGCTGAATAGTGAAAGCACGATAAGCTACGACAGCGATTTTGGCCTCCAACACCGGAAACTTACTCTCAAAGGCGAAGCCTTATTTGATGTAAAAAAAGATTCGTTGAGGCCTTTTATAGTGCACACTGCACAAATGACTACAGAGGTGCTGGGCACTTCTTTCAACATAAATGCCTATCCCGATGAGCCTGTGGTGAAGGTGGCATTGCTCACCGGGCGCATTGAAGTGGCGGTGGGTAAGCAAGGTGATATTCACAAATTAACCCCGGGTGAGCAGCTCACATTCGGCCCGGCACAAGGCACACTTGAGCGTGATAGTTTTGACGCTACGGCCACTACGGGTTGGACTGACGGAGTTTTGTTTTTTAAAAACGCCTCGTTTCTGGAGGTCAAAAACAAACTTCAACGCTGGTATGGAGTTGAGATAGAGCATACCGGTGCCATTCCTCAATATTGGCGTTTCACAGGACAATTTAAGAACGAGTATTTAGCCAACGTCATGGAGACTATGGCCCACACCGAAAAGTTTCGGTTTCAATTGGAAGGCAAAAAATTAATTGTTCATTTCTAAACCTCACGCTATGACCTAAAAGCACCCTTAAAAAAAAGAAATCCGGGATTGCGGCCCGGAGATCTCTGAAACTAGTATTAATAAAACTGTCTAAAATTATGAAAAACCAGTTACTAAGCACTATTCAAACAGTGTCAAAATTTCTCCTATAAGGCATATTGATACAGACGGTGGCCTTCAATTTCATCTTTGCCACCGACATGGCGGCGCAGCAGCAAAGCGTGCGCGACATCAAAGTAAAGGTGGGTTTTCAAAACGCTACGCTCACGGATGTTTTCCGTCTGCTGGAGTCCGAGGCCGATCTGAATTTTATCTACGACGAAAACCAGCTTGACCCATCTTTTCGCTATACCAGGCCTGCAGAAAAGGCATCGGTAGAGCAAATACTGCTCGATCTGTCGCGCCAGGCTAACCTCCGTTTCCGCCAGGTGAATAACAGCGTGAGTGTGTTGCGGATGGAGTCCACACACTCAGCACCGGCAGTGCATGTAGAAAGCCTTATGCAAGGCGCTGTAGTGAAAGGCACAGTCACCTCAGCCGATGACAATACTGCGCTTCCCGGTGTCAACATTTTTATTCAAAATACAACAGTGGGCACCGTCACCGGCCTCGATGGCCAATACAGCATCGAAGTACCCGGACCGGAAACTGTACTCGTATTCAGCTCTGTAGGGTATGTAGATGATGAAGTGATCGTGGGCAACCGATCAGTAATTGACATCAACCTGGCGCCCGACATCACCGCACTCGACGAGATCGTGGTGATCGGCTATGGCCAGGCCAACGAACGCGACCTGGTGGGTGCCGTATCGCAGTTGAAGGCAGAAACCATCAAAGACTTGCCCGTTAATACTTTTGAGCAAACACTGGCCGGCCAGGTGGCGGGCGTGCAACTGCGCCAAACGGGCAATCCGGGCGGTGGTCCGGAGGTGCTGATCCGGGGCATTGGGTCGCTGAGCAATAATGCTCCGCTCTATGTAATTGATGGTATACCCCTGAGCAACTTTGTAAACCAAAATGACAACTTTCAGCTCAACAACATACCGATCGATGATATCGAGAGCATTAGCGTGTTGAAAGATGCCACCGCCAAAGCCATCTATGGCTCTCGTGCCTCCAACGGTGTCATCATCATCACCACGAAGCGCGGAAAAAAAGGCAAACCGTCGGTCACCTTCAACACCTTTGTGGGCGTGAGTGATGTGCTGGAATTTGAAAAACCAGACAACCTGAATGCCTCAGAATTGGCGCAGTTTCAGAAAGAAAGACTTGACGACCGCTACCTGTTCAACAATGGCTGGGGCGGTCTGGAACAGGCACATTATACCCGGCTGCAAAATTTCCTGGCCGAAGCAGAAGATAATCCCGAAATGGCCGAGGGCACGGATTGGTTTGATGAGATCACCCGCCAGGCCCTCACGCAAAATTACCACCTCTCCGTAGGAGGGGGCACCGATGCCGTCACCTACAACCTTACGGCCGGCTATCGCAATGAAGAGGGCGTAATCATCGGCACTGGTTTCGATCGCTATACGTTTCGTGCCAATTTGGAGGCCGATGTAGCCAACCGGTTAACAATGGGAATCAATGTGGCACCGTCTTTCGTGAATGTGACTGGCGCCGATACGGAACCCAATTCCGGAGGATTTAGCGCCTATTCGGCCATTAATGCCGCCAACTGGGTAGACCCTACTGCGGATGTTTATAACGAACAAGGCATACTGAATCCGTCAACCTTTGGCATACTAAGCCGGCCGGATTTTAATGGAAATCCGACCAATGGTGGCTCAGGTCTTTTCTGGACGGCTTCACCCGTGGCCAAGATTCTTTGGCGCGAGCAGGAGAGCAAGACCAATACCGTGAACATGAACCTGTTCGCTGAGCTGGAACTGATCGATGGACTGGCATTCCGCTCTACGGCACGTATCAACTATATCGACAGGCAAACCTTCAACTATACCCCCATGCGGATCCCTCCGGACGGGCTTACTCCGGATATCAACGGAAGGGCAAATTCCAGCTCCGGCATTGGGCAAGACCGCAACATCAACCTGATACTCGACAATCAGCTGACTTACAACGCCACCCTGGGTGAGCGGCATAGCATTGATGCCATCGCTCTGGTGTCGGCAGAAAAACGAAGGGCTGAGTCTACCGGAATATCAGCCAACGACTTTGTGGATGAGGATTTCATATATCCATTTTTTGGAAACACTGACCCCATCAGCGTGAACAACTTCACGGGCGGATATGGCATTCAGGAGTTGCGCCGGTTGGGCATACTCGGCAGGGTGATCTACGACTACGACCAGCGCTACTATTTCACAGCAGCGTTCAGGGCCGATGCTACCTCTCGCTTTGGGTCAGACAGCCGATGGGGCAACTTCCCCTCTGTATCTGCCGCCTGGCGAGTATCGGAAGAAAGCTTTTTTGAAGGTCTGCGCTCAGTGATCTCCGACCTGCGCTTTGAAGCTGGCTATGGCGTGAGCGGCAACGATGCCGGCATAGGCAATTATTCCTGGCAAGGCAATGTGAACCCATCTACTTACATCTTTGGCTTGAACCAGGCCAGCGGGTATCGCATCACCGACTTGCCAAACAATGCACTCACCTGGGAAGAGACGGAGCAGATCGACCTGGGCGTCGACATCCGTTTTCTATACAACAAGTTCAACCTTACCGTAGATTGGTACAAAATAAATTCCAAAGGTTTTCTGGGCAGAACACCCCTGCCGACCGCGACAGGTTTTGGCAGCATCATCGACAATGTAGGCGAGATAGAAAACCAGGGTTTCGAATTTGCCCTGAACACGCTCGACCTGGTGAGCACCGATGGCGGTTTTAAATATGACTTCAGCGCCAACCTCACCATCAACAGAAACAAGCTCGTGTCCATACAGAACGAACAGGAGCAGCCCATTGGTCAGGCGGGCAATGGTACCCGCTTCGCCATACTGCGCGTCGGCGATCCGATTGGCATTTATCGCGGTTTCAACGTGCTTGGGTTTTATAGTGAAGAGGACATCAACAATCCGGCGGTGGCCAAATACCCCGAGGCCGTGGTAGGCTCTGCTAAATTAGAGGATGGCAATGGCGACGGTGTCATTTCCTTCAGCGAGGCCGATTATGTAGACCTGGGCGATCCCAACCCGCAGTTCACGTTTGGTATGCGCCACAACTTCAGCTACAAAAATTTCGACCTGAGTATTTTGGGCAATGGCGCCATCGGTTAGAAAATCTATGACCAGAAAAACCAGCAGTTGCACAACCTCGATGGGGTATTTAATGTGGAACAAATCGTGCTCAACGACCGGTATCGTCCGGCAGTGGAAAGCGACATTGTAATACCCGCCACACCCAATCTGCCCAACGGGGCCGTGATAGAGGCAAGACCCGCTACGCCGCTCGACGAGATCAGCGTGCCCACTACCAAACAAAATACCACGCGCTACTGGCGATCGCCCAACTCATTTCACATTAAGGACGCCAGTTACTTCTGGATCAAGAACATCACGCTGGGCTACAACCTGAATGCTCGTAATCTGGGCACACTGGGCAATTATTTTCAAAGCGCCCGGGTATACGTAAGCGTGCAAAATCCGGTCATCTTTACGGAATACGAAGGAGGAAGCCCCGAAATACAGCGGGCATCAGACTCCATTGTGCGCAATGTAAACGAGGGCAGCTACCCTATGTCGCGCATATTTTCCCTGGGCCTGAATGTTAATTTCTAAAACCGTAGACACAATGAAAATCCATATAAAATCATTTCTGCTTGTGCTGCTGATATTGGGCGCATGCGATACCACCGAATTTCTTGAAACCGAGCCGCCAAACTCCCATACGCCGGCTACATTTTATTCTTCAGAAAAACAAATAGACGAAGCCGTAGTGGCCATTTACAACCGCAACCGAAGCATAATGGAAGGCCAGTGGCGGTTTGGCGAATTCCGCTCCGACAATACCTACTACCAGCGCAATGAGGCCGATAGGGGTGGCTTTGGCACGGAAGAGATCGATGAGTTCACCATGAATTCTGACAATGGCAATATTTTAAACTATTGGAACGAGTGGTACGACGGTATTTTGCTGGCCAATGTGGTGATGCAAAACATCGACAACGTGGACTTCAATCAAAACCCCGATAATAAGTCCATCAGAAAGGCGGAGGCGCAGTTTTTCCGATCCTGGTTTTACTTCAACCTTGTGCGGTCTTTCAGCGATGTGCCTCTGGTCACCAGTATAGCCAGTAGCCCCGAAGACGCCCTCAATGAGGAGTTTACGGAGCGGGTGCCCGCATCAGAAATTTACGATTTTGTGCTGTCCGAGGCCCAGGCTGCCATCGACAACCTGCCGGAAAGTTGGCCCGCCAGCCAGGTGGGCAGGGCCACCAAAGGTGCCGCACTCATGCTCAAAGCCAAAGTACACATGACCCTGCAGCAATTCGATCAGGCCATACCGCTGCTTCGCCAAATGGAGACCTTGGGCTATACCATTCTGGATGACTATCAGCAGGTGTTCGATCCGGAAAATAAAAATCACAAGGAATCGGTGTTCGAATTGCAGTATTCCTTCGTACAGGGTCAGGCTTCTAATTTCCTAACTCCCTTTGTGCCCTTCACCAGTGGAAACAGAATAGTGCTGTTTGGCAATGCTGGCAGCCGGGCAGGGCTAAACCAACCTACTGACGATCTCATCGAGCTGTATCCTGAGGGAGACGTACGCGAAGATGTGAATATAGCCTACGATCTGGGCGTGCCATACATCAATAAGTACAATTATCCTCCGCTGGCACCTGGTCAGCAAGACATCAATTATCCGATGTTTCGCTATGCCGATGCCCGGCTGATGCTGGCCGAAAGCCTGGCAGAAACAGGCAATTGGCAAGACGCCATCGACATAATCAATGATGAGATACGCCCCCGCACCGGAGTGGCCGAACCCGTCGCCGCGGCCAATGCCGAAGAAGCCCTGGAGAAAATAGCCATAGAACGCCGGCTGGAGTTGGCTTTCGAAAATCATCGATGGTTTGACCTTGTACGCACGGGTAAAGCGGTAGAAACGATGAGGGAGCATGGCGATAACCTGGTGGCCAAGCGGCCGTTCCTTACCGATGGCCTGGAGTATACCAACATCCGCACCATATTGGCCATACCATTCCAACAAGCACAGCAGTTTGGCTACGAGCAAAATGAAGGCTGGGAATAATGACCACAACCCTGTGTAGTCTGTAAGTTCAGACTATAATCATCGATTAAAGCGGCTTGTGTCAACGTCAGGGCGCAGCCGCTTTTTCTTGTTTCTATCATGATACGACCCATAATATTCTTCATCATTCTCCTCTGTTGCAAGTGTGTGCCACCTGCCAAACAAGGCAGTATGGCCGCCGATCGGCCCAATATCATTTTCTTGCTTACCGACGATCAGCGGGCCGATGCATTGGGCGCAGCGGGCAATGCCACCATGAGCACACCCCACCTCGACAAGCTGGCCAGTGAGGGCGTATATTTTGAAAATGCCTTTGTCACCACTTCCATTTGCGCTGTGAGCCGGGCCAGTATACTTACGGGTCAGTATGCCCGCAGGCACGGGATATGGGGATTTAGCAAAAATTTCACCGATGCTCAATTGGCCAATACCTATCCGCTGGTGCTGCGCAGCGCAGGCTATGTTACCGGGTTTGTTGGCAAATATGGCGTAGGCACCGATATGCCGGCAGCACATTTCGACTATTGGAGAGGCTTTGCCGGCCAGGGCACCTTTCGCCAGCAGGGTTCCGACGGGCAGCCCCTGCACCTTACACAGAAAATCGGGAGCCAGATCAGCGCCTTTATCGACTCAGTCAAAAACCTGAACGCCCCCTTTTGCTTATCGGTGAGTTTTAAGGCCCCGCACGTAGAGGGCGACCCGGGGCACTTCCTGCCCGACACGGCTTACAGCAATTTGTACAAAGGCATGTACATGCCTGTGCCAGTCGCTGCGGCACCGGAATATTTCAATCACTTCCCAGATACGTTCACTGAAAATAATGTAGCAAGAAACCGCTGGCGCAGCCGGTTTGCCACAGCGGAGATGCAGCAGGAAAACATCCGGAAATACTACCGCCTGGTGAGCGGGGTAGATGTGGTGGTAGGGCAGATAAGGGAAAAGCTGAGCGCCACAGGCCTGGCGCAAAATACCATCATCATCTTCACCAGCGACAATGGTTTCTACTTGGGGGAATACGGCTTCGCCGGCAAGTGGTATGGCAGCGAACCCTCCATACGTGTGCCGCTGATCATCTACGACCCAAGGCCGCAAGCCCTCCACAGCAAAACCGTATCGCACACCGCGCTCAACATCGACATTGCGCCCACCATACTCTCGCTGGCCGGAGCACCCGCGCCTGCAGATATGCAGGGCCGTGATCTCAGTGTACTGGGCCAACAGCCTTCGGCAGATTGGCGGGATGGCTTTTTCTATGAGCATCTGTGGCAGTCGAGCCCCAGATACTACATTCCGAGCACGGAGGGGCTGCGCTGGAAAGACAAAAAATACATGAGGTACTTCATTGATGCGGACAGCAGTGCGGTGATTTTCGAAGAACTGTACGACTTGTCGCAGGATCCGCATGAAATCAATAACCTGGCACTGGAGCCGGGCCACCATGAATTGCTCCAAAGTATGCGCGACAAGTACAGAGAACTAAAAGCGCAGGCACGTTGATGAGAGGAACAATATGAAGGCATTGAGACATTTTCTATTCTGTATATCCGTTTTGCCCTTTTTGGTGCAACCGTCGCAAAGTGCCACCCAGCCTGCCAAGGCTGATTTGCAAAAAAGTCGATGGCAGGCTTCCTGGATTACAACAGATCAGGCCGACAGCGCGAACTCATGGACGGTATACCGCAAGCAGGTGCGCATTGAAAGCATGCCGGACACACCGGTATATGCCCACATTGCCGCAGACAGCAAATATTGGCTTTGGATCAATGGGAAGCTGGTCGTATTTGAAGGTGGGCTTAAACGCGGCCCGACACCATTGAACACTTACTACGACCGGGTAGACCTGAAGCCGCACCTGCAGCAAGGAGCGAACACCATCGCCGTGTTGGTCTGGTACTTTGGCAAAGAAGGATTTTCTCATAAAGACAGCGGCAAAGCTGGGTTGCTGTTCGAAGTGAATGACGGTAATGTGAATATTTTATCAGACGACACCTGGCGTGCGTGGCGGCATCCGGCCTACTGCCACAGCGGCCCGCCTCATCCCAATTTCCGCTTGCCGGAGTCTAACCTGTGCTTCGATGCGCGCCTGGGTGGTTTTGACTTCGTGGAGAGCAGCTTCGACGACAGCGAAAAACCGGTAGCAATAGTAGCAGGCAAGCCGCCTGTGGCTCCCTGGAATGGCCTGGAGCCGAGGCCTGTTCCCATGTGGAAAGATTATGGCTTACGCAATTATGAAGGTGATGCGGCTTTTCCAATGATCTCATCGGGCGATACGTTGAAGTTGAGCCTGCCATACAATGCGCAAGTGACGCCCTGGTTTGAAATAGAAGCACCTGCGGGCTTGCAGGTCGATATTCGCACCGACCACTACTACGGGGGCGGCCCGCCCAATGTGCGCTCGGTGTACACCACCAAAGCCGGAAGACAATCTTACGAAAGCCTTGGCTGGATGAATGGCCACAACGTATTCTATTATTTTCCGGAAGGGGTGAAGATACTGGGATTGAAATACCGGGAGACAGGCTATGATGCCGAGTTTGCGGGCAACTTTTCTTGTGACGATGTGTACTTCAACCGGCTTTGGCAAAAGTCGCTGCGCACGCTATATGTGACTATGCGCGATACGTACATGGACTGCCCCGATCGCGAGCGTGCACAGTGGTGGGGCGATGAGGTGCTGGAAAGTGGTGAAGCATTTTACGCCCTTTCCACCTCCAGCCATGCATTGGTGCGCAAAGGCATGCTGGAACTGGCCGGCTGGCAACGCCTCGACAGCACACTTTTTTCGCCAATTCCGGCGGGCAATTGGGATAAAGAATTGCCCACGCAAATGCTTTCCAGCATAGGTGTCTACGGCTTTTGGAACTATTACTGGCATACGCGCGACAGCGCCACCATCGCCACAGTGTACCCGGCGGTGGAGAGGTATATGGGCATTTGGAAGCTGAGGCAGGACGGCACGGTGCAGTTGCGCGAGGGTGGTTGGACCTGGGGTGATTGGGGTGAAAACAAAGACATGCGCCTGCTTTTCAACA
>CAZQVB010000004.1:119490-171625 GCA_964596645.1 uncultured Roseivirgaceae bacterium | reverse complement strand
CTATATTCACTGCCCTAAGCAAGGCCAATACCCGCGCCCTATCGGGGGCGTTAGCTGTGATTTTATGACAACCGTGCAAGACATAAGAAATAAGGTAAAAACATTCCGACCGACAAGTAAGGAAGTAAATCTCTTTGACACTAATCTGAACGACAAATCAACTCGACTTTTCAAATTCAAAGACGACCAAGACAACAGATTTAAAATTTGGGTTTTTACAAAAACTGTTAAATTGGAAACACCTCTTACAACTTCCTTGCTTTTCTCTATTAACTTTCCTGACAAAATCTGCTTAGCCAAAAAACTTTTGTTAGAGGCAAGTGGAATAGGTAAAATATTTACCGACAACTCAAAAGATGACCAAATTCAGCTTTGCATTAAATTATTAAAGGACGACCTGAAATCACTCAACTTTGACTTCAATGAAGGTTTGACCGTTTATAGAAATTCACTACAACTAACATTGAAGCAAGACAGACAAATGCTACCTGAAATTGAGGTTTTAAAAAAGATAAAGTTATTACTTCAACTAAATTTTCCAGATGAAACTAAAGAAATTGATTGTTCTGACTTGCCTACAGGCCTTAGACAAATACTAGAGAAATTTGGGGCGTTGGCTATTTCAGACGACTTTGAAAAAGATGAGAAAATTCAAACCTTGACAAAAAAGCAACGCGCAGACATCATTGGAACACTTGAGCCAAAACTTGAAAATATTAACGCATTCCTGGACACTTTTAGTGACAAACCATTATCTGAAGGCGCAATCAGACTTCAAAGTTTAGCAGAACTACTAATTGAATTGACATATGAATATGGAAAGAAAAACCACAGCTAACAGCACCTACCCAAAAGGCGGGGTTTTGTGTTCCAAAGACAGTTTTGTGGGTAATCAAACATTAGGTTTTTAAATCAGGTTTTGTGGTAAAATCCCGCCCTTCGGGTAGCTGCAAAACGTTGGCAAACATTTAAAACAGACAATGAATAACCTTAGTAAATTCACAAAGACATTTTTAGCGGTTGGACTAATTTTCGTCATATACGGATACCTAAGTCGATTAGTGGGGCTCTACTTCTTTTGGGAAAGTAAATCAATTGGATGGGCTATAATTTTTATCGGATTAATAGGTTTGCTTTCGGACAGAATTAATACCAAAAAAGAAAAAGAGAAGAAATCAATTCTTGAAAAAGTTGGAATTGGAGTGATCGCGTTCATTCTTCTTATCCAGACAATCTTGATAGCTGTAATTCCATTTACAGACGCATATTCGGTTGCCAAAGCATACATCAAGAACAATGAACAACTGACTGACGAAATAGGAACCGTAAAAGGATTTGGACTTATACCGACAGGAGGAATTCAAAAGACTACGGACTCTCGAGGAACTTATGGTTCAGCAACAATCAACCTGTCAATTAAAGGAAAAAAGAAATATAAAGATGTCACAGTTTACGTTGTCAAATATGCTGACCAACCTGAATGGACTGTGGAACAAATGGATTAAACAAAAGAGAAATTAATATGGAAGCATTTTTTGTAATCCTGTTCATCTTGATCTGCTTTGGATCACTGATCACAACATTTGTGGCAATAATTCAGATTCTGACAAATGAATTCAACGGTTCTAAAGGAATGTGGGTACTCATTTCTATGATTGCGATAATTGGACCTGTTTTATACTTGACAAAAGGACGAAAATTGATAGTGAAAAAATAAAAACGTTTGCCAACAGCACCTAAGAAAACATGGGGCGGACAGTGGTAAACGCCAGGTTCGTTCTTCGTGGCTAAATTTGTCAAGGGCGGACAAGTAATAGCTTCAAAAGCTCCACGTTTATTAGCTGCAAAACGTTATATCCCACCAAGCCAGCCAATGGGCACAGCAAGCGAGAGCCGAGCCTTTGGTTGCTGCTCCGTATGCCGGGCATGCAAATAGACCTAGTGACCGGCAGCCGCACGCGCACTATCCCCGGGCGAACTTCACCCTCGACTCACGCCTGCGCTACGTCCTCAACCTGTGTTCTCTCCCTGCACCGCTGGACGAGAAGCTGCCACTGCAGTGTGTAGTCTTGCCGGCGGCGCGACGGCCTCTAGCTATAGCGCGGTCGATTCAATCCGCCCGCACGGCTACCCGGCCCCACACAGCACCCTGCGCCATCAGCGCGCCCATGTAGCCGACCGGAACTCCCCCAATGCCCGGCTCTTTGGTGTGGATGTTTCTTGTGCAAGCAGCGACCGGACGGACGGCGGTACATAACAAAAGATAGGGGCGCAGGCACTACTGCCTGTTTGATGCGCGCAATGCATTCCTGACCGCTCGCCGGCCCAGCCGGCCCATCGGCACATTGCCAAATTGTATCCGACTCGCTATATTCACTGCCCTAAGCAAGGCCAATACCCGCGCCCTATCAGTGGCGTTAGCACCTATTTAACAAAAAAGATGAAACGATTAACGAAGTTCATAGAAAAGAACATTTCAGGAAAAAAGGTTTTAGGACTTTTTATTTTGACCAATCTCGTGTATGCCTTTATGCTGACTGTTTCAATTCCTAAAACAATGGAATTCTCTAACGGAATGAGATTATTGGACATGATGCCCACGGGATATGATTTAAATTATGTAAGTGAATTATTTACTTCACTTGGAGAAAATGGACGTTTGACATATCTAACCAATCAAATACCTGTTGATATGATTTACCCTCTTCTATTTGGACTTTCTTACTGTTTGCTTTTGGGGTATTTCTTGAAAAAATTAAACAAATTAAATTCCCCATATAGCTATCTCTGCCTAATACCGATAATTTCCGGAATTGCAGATTATTTGGAAAATATAGGAATTATCACAATGCTTAAAAACTATCCAGAGTTGAAAGAGACTACAGTTTATACAACTAATGTATTTTCAGTTATAAAAAGCATTTCAACAAGTATATTTTTTATTGCATTGATAGTAGTCTTACTATCACTTGTAATTAAAGTATTAAACAGAAAAACAAGTGCTAACATCTTATAAAATTAATTGCTTGTTTTAGCCAATTTATGAAAGTAATCGCGGACTTTCTATCTGTGATTTATTTGCTAACGTTAGTGATTAAAACGCGCAACTAATCTTATACAATACATTATATCCCACCAAGCCAGCCAATGGGCACAGCAAGCGAGAGCCGAGCCTTAGGTTGCTGCTCCGTATGCCGGGCATGCTCGTAGACCTAGTGACCGGCTGCCGTACGCGCACCACCCCCGGGTGAACCTCCCCCTCGACACACGCCTGAGCTACGCCCTCAAACTGTATGCTATCCCTGCACCGCTGCGTACTGCACTTGCTCATAAATTATTACAAAGTCGCTAACAAAATGTAGATAGAGGATGTGGACAGTTTAGAGGATAATTAAATTGGACACACGCGATGCACGCGCGGCAAGAGGGGCTACACCAGACCGGCCTTCACCAGTATCACCAGGCACTGCCAGGTCAGGAACCCGAACAATGACCTTATGGCAACATGATCGGGTATAGGAAGTAGTAATGTGTCTACACCAATTCTACGCATTATTGGTAAAAATATTCACCTGGTTTACCCATCACACGGCTGAAATCGGCTGGCATATTTGTTGATCGTTGGTGTTTCCTATAGCCGCTTTGGCTGCCTAAGATGTATCTGAGCGACTTCATGAAGCGAATGTTATCGACACATCTTTTACAGTACTCACCATCTAAAATTTATTTATATGTTCCGACTTCTTGTGAGCAGCATGATCTCTACCGCAGTCATGACAATGTATAGTTACTGGAAATCACGTCGGCAGCATAAGCAGTTTGTTGAACCTAAGCTGCTTACTGCATTGATCGAGAATGAGCAGGATCCCTCTCATCATAATGTAGCACGTAATAATGCAAAAGGCTGGTTGGCGCATGGCTTGGTCGGTCTTTCTTTTAATGCATTATTTGTTAAAATCTGGAATTGGCAATCTCAAAAACCCTCTGTCGTACAAGGTTTAGCGATGGGATTGGCTGCAGGTGCTCTTGGCGTATTGGGTTGGAAAACAACCTTTAAGGTTCATCCCAATCCACCACCAATAGACTATAAGCATTTCTACCGGCAGCTCATTGTGGCGCACGTTGTATTCACCCTTTGTTGCCTGGCTTGCTACAGAACATTCGGTGGAAATATTACAAAACGCGATAAGACTATCGAGCGCTAATCCTCCCCAAAATAGGTGCTGATCGAAAAATGCAGTAAAAGATCGAAGCTGTGCTTTCGCCACAAGGCAGCAGGCTTTCTGTATAGACAAGGTTATCCGTTGAACTCATTTTAACAACAATTTCAGACAAAACGCCCGAGCACGTTCAGCCTGATTGATGGGGAAGAACTGATGCTACAGACCATACAGCAGAAGCCCGTCTACTTCCATACCTTGATCTGAGGCACAACGACACTTACGGCTGTTCTTTCAAATAGTATTGCTGATAAAATGTTGCTATATGCCATCTTTGCAGCAATTGACAGAAGCATGTACGAAGATTTAAAGCGCTACAGCCGCGCCCAGCTTGCCCTGCGCAATGGCCAGGACAAACCTCAAATTTGGTGCGCCTATCGCGGCATCATCTACGATGTGAGCCACTCCCGACTTTGGAAAAACGGCTTGCACTACCAGCACTGGGCCGGTCAGGACCTCACCGACGAACTGATGGATGCACCACATTCTGCAAGTGTGTTCGAACGTTTTGAGGCGGTCGGAGTTTTGGATGAATAATTGATAATTTCCTACGCCTTGCACAACATAGAGCCTTACTCCAGCTGGCTGAAATACTACGATGCAGCCAACGACGAACGGTCGCCTTTCTATGGTAAAGAGTACAATTTCGACTTGTATTCAGAAACCATATACAACCACTACATAGACCCCTGGTGGGATTTTATGGGGTCGGAGACGCTGTACATAAAAATACTGTATACCGACTACGACCTGCGCTGCAGCATCATAGAGCTGCTCGGCGAGTGGAATGATGCCCTGTACAACGACATCATGCATCTGAAAAGAAATGTGATAGAGCCTCTGCAGCAGGAGGGCATTGAGAAATTTATACTCATCGGCGAAAATGTGTTCAACTTCCACGGCTCCGACGATTCTTACTACGAGGAGTGGTATGAAGAAACAGAAGGAGAGGGCTGGCTTACAGCCATCGGCTTTCGCGATTTTGTATTAGAGGAATGGAAAAAGTACAATGTAGACGGGTATTTTAATTTTGGCGGGGAGCTGGAAATTGACAACTGGCGTACCTACAACCCGAAGGGACTCATTAAATTTGTAGAAAATATAATCAGGCGCAGGCTAGGCTGATTTTTTTATTTAACGACACGCACTTTTGTACAAATCATTTTTCAAACCGCTGCTCTTTAGGCAAGACCCGGAAGTAGTGCATCACCGCACCACCCGTTTGCTTCGTCGTGTGTGCAAGCTGCCGGGTGTACCGGCTTTGCTTCGATCGCTTTTTCTGACCAAACATACCGCATTGGAGCGCAGGCTGTTTGGGTTGCATTTTAGCAATCCGGTCGGTCTGGCCGCCGGCTTCGATAAGGAGGCCGCATTGGTAGACGAACTCGCCAACCTGGGCTTTGGCTTTGTAGAGGTAGGCACCGTCACGCCAAGGGCACAGCCGGGCAATGAACAGCCTCGCCTGTTTCGCCTGCCAGCCGATGCCGCCTTGCTCAATCGTATGGGCTTTAACAACGCAGGCATGAGCGCCGCTGTGCGTAACCTGAAAAAGAGGAAAAGCCGCATAATCGTAGGTGGCAATATTGGCAAAAACAAAACGACCCCAAATGATCAGGCCATCGACGATTATGTGCAATGCTTCCACGAGCTGTACGACCACGTCGACTACTTTGTGGTGAACGTAAGTTCGCCAAATACGCCAGACCTGCGCGCACTGCAAGAAAAGGAGCCGCTTACCCAGCTTTTGCAAACACTGCAGCAGCAACGCACACTAAAAAGCACGAAGAAACCCATACTTCTGAAAATTGCGCCCGACCTCAGCAATAGCCAACTGGACGACATCATACAGATTGTGCAAGACCTCAAAATTGACGGCGTCATCGCCACCAATACCACAATTAGTCGCGATGGCCTCTCTGCGGGGACTAGGGATAAAACAACGCTGGGGCCGGGCGGCATCAGTGGAAAGCCACTGCGCGAGCGCTCTACGGAAGTGATACGATACATCAAGGAACACGCATCCGTGCCATTTCCCATTATTGGTGTCGGTGGCATTCACAGTGCCCAGGACGCCCTGGAAAAGCTAGACGCCGGCGCATCGCTGGTACAGGTGTACACCGGATTGGTATATGAAGGTCCGGTACTGGTGAAGCGGATTAATAAGGAAATAGTGCGCCTTACGCGTTAACTGTCTGGCGCTTATTTTACTGCCCGGAGCGTATGATGGGGCAAGCATTTAATTTCTCAATATATAGGCATTTGATTAGCTTTGCCCGCTGACTGTGCAATGGCAAAAAATACCTATAAAACCAATTCTAATAAAAAATCGCGTAAGGGAAGACGTCTTTCACTGAGTTTTAAATTCTTGAAAGACAGGCGATTTCATTTGTCCATCGGCTTGTTTTTGCTGGTGGCCTGCTTCTTTCTACTCACTTCCTTTTTGTCGTATCTATTTACCGGGGCTGCCGACCAAAGTGTGGTGGAAGCGCTGTTGGAAACCGGTGTAAAACAGTCGGGTGCCGACACCACCAATTGGTTTGGCTTGCTGGGTGCCGTATCGGCTCATTACTTTATATACCGTTGGTTTGGCATCGCCGCCTTGCTGATACCCCCGCTGCTGTTTATTCTGGGCTACTACATCATCTTCAGAAAGGAGTTGATATCGCTGCGTCGCTCGTTGGTGTTTGTATTGTTCTTTTTGCTGTGGATCAGCACGGTATTTGGCTATATCACATTGGAAGAATCGGGCTATTCATCGTTCAGTCTACTGGCTGGCGGCATAGGCTACGAAATAGCCACTTTGCTGAACGGACTCATGGGCTGGGGCACGTTTCTGTTTCTGATCTTTTCCCTCCTCGTGTTTCTCATTTTTTTCTTCAACATCACGCAGATGTTTCCCCCATCGGGCGATCAGGCTCAAACAGCAAAGCCCAATGCTGCTAAAGCACAGGGCCTGGCGGACACACCGCAGCCAGCGAATGAAGAAGCAGAAGCAGAGGAGCCGGCAGAAGCCGACGATACGCTGGCACGCGACTGGGTAGTGGCTGACACTCAGAAAAAGAACACCAAGCCCAAAGATGAGCCGCTTGAGCTCGACATAGAGGCGCCCTCAGCACCACAGACTGACGATGAAGCCAGCCTGGAAGAAGAGCCGCCATTTGCCGTAGATCAGTTTGCCAATGTGGAAAGGAACGTAGACAAACTTGAAAACTACGACCCCACACTTGATCTGCGCGACTACAAATTTCCTACACTCGATCTGCTGAACGAATACGATGAAGGCAATGTGCAAGTGACAAAGGAAGAGCTGGAGCAGAATAAGGATAAAATTGTAGAGACACTCATCAACTTTAAGATCGGCATCAGCAGCATAAAAGCTACGATAGGCCCCACGGTCACCCTGTATGAAATTGTGCCCGATGCCGGTGTCAAGATCAGCCGCATCAAGAATTTGGAAGATGATATCGCGCTCAGTCTGGCAGCGTTGGGCATACGCATTATTGCGCCCATACCGGGCAAGGGCACCATTGGTATAGAAGTGCCCAATAAAAACAGGGAGATGGTGTCGGTGCGCTCTGTGCTGGCTACCCTCAAGTTTCAGAAAAACACCCACGAGCTTCCGGTGATATTGGGCAAGACCATTTCCAATGAAGTATACATTGCCGATCTGGCCAAAATGCCTCACTTGCTCATGGCTGGCGCTACCGGTCAGGGCAAATCGGTGGGCATAAACCTGCTCATAGCCTCACTGCTCTATAAGCGCCACCCCTCACAGCTCAAGTTTGTGCTGGTAGACCCCAAGAAGGTAGAGCTGACGCTTTATAATAAGTTGGAGCGCCACTACCTGGCCATGCTGCCCGACAGCGAAGAGGCCATCATTACCGACAACAAAAAGGTGATTCATACGCTCAACTCCCTGTGCATAGAGATGGACAACCGCCTGCTGCTGCTGAAAAAAGCCGGCTGCCGCAACCTGAAGGAGTACAACACTAAATTTGTGAAGCGACAGCTAAACCCGGAAAAGGGGCACCGCTATCTGCCATACATCGTGCTCATCATCGATGAGCTGGCCGACCTGATGGTGACGGCGGGCAAAGAGATAGAAACGCCAACATCGCGACTGGCGGCTGTATCGCGTGCTACGGGCATACACCTGGTGCTTGCCACACAGCGGCCTTCGGTCAATGTGATTACCGGAATAATAAAGGCTAACTTCCCCGCCCGGCTTTCCTACCGGGTGACCTCGAAGATCGACAGCCGCACCATACTCGACGCCGGTGGTGCCGAGCAACTGGTCGGCATGGGCGATATGCTCTATTCCCACGGCTCGGAGCTGGCGCGTTTGCAGGGGCCGTTTATCGATACCGCCGAGGTAGAAAAACTTTGCGAGTATATAGGCGATCAACGGGGCTATGAATCGGCCTATTTACTGCCGGAGTATTCCGACGATAGTCAGGATGAGCCCGGCGCGGTAGACCTGGCCGATCGCGATGCCATGTTCGATGAGGCGGCAAGGCTTATTGTGCGTCATCAGCAGGGCAGTACGTCGCTTATTCAACGCAAGTTGAAGCTGGGTTACAACAGGGCGGGCCGGCTCATCGATCAGCTGGAAGCAGCCGGAATAGTTGGCCCTTTTGAAGGAAGTAAGGCCCGTGAAGTGCTCGTGCAGGATGAATATAGTTTGGAACAGATTTTGAATGAGATCGAACAAAAATTTTAAACCAATTTAGAATAGATGACGATGACGAATGTATTGGTATTGCTCATAGGTCTGTTGACGATGGGAGTGCAGCAGGATGATTATGCAAAGAAAATATTGGATGAGATGAGCGATAAATATCAGGAAATACCCGCTTACAAAGCCAACTTCAGCTATACTCTGGAAAATAAAGTAGAAGGCGTAGAAGAAACTTTCAATGGCGACATATTGGTGAAAGGAGAAAAATACCATCTGAAGCTGTCGGACCAGGAGATATATAACAATGGTGAAACCCTCTGGACGTATTTCCGCGATGCCAACGAGGTGAACATCGACTACTATACGCCCAATGAAGGGGACATGTCGCCAAACAATATTTACAATGCCTACAAGAATGGATATCGATACCGCTTTATAGAAGAGGAGCGCTCCGGCAGCAAAGTATATAACGTGATAGAGCTACAGCCGGAAGACCCCAACGATCGCGATAAGATGTTTTACAAAGTGGTGCTCAACATCGATAAGACCTCCGACTTGATCGACCATTGGAAAATGTACGATCGTGCCGGCAATGTTTATACCTATCGCATCAAAGGCTTCAATCCATCGGTCAATGCCACGGCGGCCAATTTTGAATTCAGCACCGCTAAGTATCCCGGTGTAGAAGTGGTAGATCTGCGATAGCATGACCGGAGACGAATTATTTAGTAAAATCCGGGAAAAATCCTCATATCTCTGCGTTGGCCTGGATACTGACATACGCAAAATCCCGCACCATCTGCTAAAGACCAAAGACCCGGTGTTTGAATTTAACCGGCAGATCATAGAGGCCACGGCAGACCTGGCCATAGCCTATAAGCCCAATCTTGCCTTCTATGAGTCGATGGGTGCTGCGGGATGGGAATCGCTGCAGAAGACCATGGAGGTGGTGCCTGAAGGAATATTTACCATAGCCGATGCCAAACGCGGCGATATAGGCAACACCTCGGAGTTGTATGCCAGGGCATTTTTTGAGCAACTAAGTTTTGATGCCGTTACCGTGGCGCCGTATATGGGTTCCGACTCCGTGAAGCCTTTTCTCAGTTTTCCTGAAAAATGGGTCGTCCTTCTTGCCCTCACGTCCAATCAGGGCAGTGCCGACTTTCAGACGCAGACCAATAGCGATGGCAAAGCACTCTACAGCAGGGTGTTGGAAGTGAGCCAGGGCTGGGGCAGCCATGAGCAGCTGATGTATGTAGTGGGTGCCACCAAGGCAGAACTGCTGACCGAGATCAGGAAATCAGTGCCTGATCATTTTTTGCTCGTGCCGGGGGTAGGGGCACAGGGCGGCAGCCTTGAGGAGGTGTCGCGATACGGTATGAACAGCCGTTGTGGCTTATTGGTCAATGCTTCGCGCAGCATCATCTATGCCGGCAGCGACAAGGATTTTGCACGGGCGGCACGGCAGGAAAGTCAGAAACTACAACAAGAAATGCGCATATACCTCAATCGGTACGTATAGCCAGAACAGGGTGCTTTCATAGCTCATTTGACGCTTTTCCATAGCGCGATCACTTCTTCATCCTTGTTGGCCAATGAGTATATTATCAAATCATGAACAATGAACGTTTGGTTTGTGTGCTCTGGCCTATTTTGGCCATATTAGCGGGTAAAGTGGCCTGCCTGTGAAGCTGAAACACATCTATAAAAACCTAGACGAATTGTACAGCACTGCCCATGATGTGCATGTGCAAAAAGGTGAAAAATATGTTGTCTTCAGCGACCTACACCTGGGCGATGGAAGCTCCAAAGACGATTTTCGACGCAACTCCGATCTCTTTACCACAGCCTTGCAGAAATACTATCTTCCGCAGCAATTTAAGTTGATACTCAACGGTGACATCGAAGAGCTGCAGCGATTTAGCCTGGCGCGGATCAAGCACAGATGGAAAGCCATTTACGACGTATTTCACCTTTTCGATCGACAGGGCAGGCTGTACAAACTCATCGGCAATCACGATCTGGACTTCGTATTGCCAGATCCTCCCCAGTCTGATTTCAAGCTATATGAAGCGCTTAATTTGCACTTGCCGTATGGCAACATTTTCTTGTTTCATGGGCATCAGGCTTCATATGGCTATCACAGGATCAATCGCTGGGTGGGCTATGCGCTGAAGTACCTGGCCAATCCGTTGCGCATAAAGAACTACTCAGTAGCCCACAACAGCCGCAAGCAATATAAGTTGGAGAAAAGAGTGTACCACTACTCCAGCTATCGCAAGCGCGTATCCATCATCGGCCATACGCACCGTCCGCTTTTTGAATCGCTGAGCAAGGCAGAAAGGCTTAAATTTCGAATAGAACAACTGTGCCGGCAGGTGGCACGCGAGCATGACAAAGAGAAGTTCAAACAGGTGAAGAAAAATATAAAGGCGCACAAAAAGGAACTGAAAAAAATTTATACAAAAAACAACCACACCCTACAGGGCGACTACCTGTACAATTCAATATTTCATATTCCCTGCCTGTTCAACAGCGGCTGTGCCATTGGCAAAAGGGGTATGACCTGTCTGGAAATCACACACGAAGAAATTGCTTTAATTCACTGGTTCAGCACCGATACCAGCCAGAAGTACCTCGACCGCCGGGGTTATGACCCGATGCTGCTCAGCGGCACCAATGCCTACAGAATGGTACTGAACCGCGAATACCTCGACTACATTTTCACCAGAATAAAGCTGCTGGCGTAGCCATTTTGCGACAGGAATTGTTCAGGTAATGGCATCAATTTTTTCATTTCAATGCCGCCGGTATTAATTTTAAAACATCAACAAATACTCCAATCATGAAATATTTAAAACTACCAACCATCATTTTTCTATCCATACTCGCCACCATGTGTGGACCAAAAAGAGCACAGGACGAAGCCGACGCCGATGAAGACAAGGCCCAGGTGGAGCTCATCACGCTGGATCCGGGGCATTTTCATGCCGCCCTGGTACAAAAGAATATGTATGACGACGTAAGTGCCAACGTACACATTTATGCACCGGACGGACCAGATGTGCAAGATCATATAGGGCGCATTGAATCATTCAACACCCGCGAAACAGATCCTACAGCGTGGAACCTGGATGTATACACCGGCGAAGACTATCTGGAAAAAATGCTGAGAGAAAAGCCTGGCAATGTAGTGGTGATCTCCGGCAACAACGCCAAAAAGACCGAATACATCATGAAGTCGGTGGAGGCAGGACTGCATGTGTTGGCCGATAAGCCCATGGCCATTACGCCCGAAGATTTTCAATTGCTAAAAGAAGCTTTTGCCGTAGCAGAGCGTCACAACGTATTGTTGTACGACATTATGACCGAGCGATATGAAATCACGACCATGTTGCAAAAGGAGTTTTCTCAAATCGCGGAGGTATTTGGCGAGCTACAGAAGGGCTCTCCGGAAGACCCGGCCATTACCAAAGAGAGCGTACACCATTTTTTTAAATATGTATCCGGAAAGCCCATCAAGCGCCCGGGCTGGTTTTTTGATGTGGGACAACAGGGTGAGGGCGTAGTAGATGTGGCTACACACCTGGTAGACCTCGTTCAGTGGGAGTGCTTTCCCGGCGAGGTGATCAACTATGAAGACACGTCCTTGATGAAGAAGACATTGATGTGTATGATGCCACTCGCGCCATGACGGTGCTCACACCTTCGCAATTTGAGCGGGTAACAGCACTGCCCGAGTACCCGGATTATCTGCAGAATGATATACAAGATGATTCTCTGCTCAACGTATATGCCAATGGCGAGATCAATTACACCATTAAGGGTGTTCATGCCAAGGTATCTGTGGTGTGGGACTACGAAGCTCCGGAGGGCGCTGGTGATACGCACTACTCCATCATGCGCGGCTCGAAGGCCAATCTGGTGATCCGGCAAGGGGCCGATCAAAATTATAAGCCCACGCTTTATATTGAAAAAGTGGGAAATGCTTCGACTGATGAATTTGCCTCAGCCGTGCAGCGTGCCGTGCAGAACCTGCAGGATAAGTATCCGGAAATATCAGTAGAGCAGGCCACCGACCAGGTGTTTGAGGTGATGGTGCCGGAGAGTTATAAAAATGGTCATGAGGCGCATTTTGCGCAAGTGGCTGAGAAATTTATGCAGTACTTAAAAACGGGTGGATTACCAGCCTGGGAAGTGCCCAACATGATTGCCAAATACTACGTAACCACCAAAGGTTATGCAATGACGCGCTGACGCGCACACCACACCATCAGGCACAAAAAAGGCCTTCCGCTTCAACGAAAGGCCTTTTTTGTGCTGAATCTTTTATTTTCTATTTCAGGCTTATATCGAAAAACTTTCGCCACAGCCGCAGGTACGCGAGGCATTGGGGTTTATAAATTGAAAGCCTTTGCCATTCAGCCCGTCGCTGTATTCCAGTGTAGTGCCCAGCAGGTATAGCAGGCTTTTTTTATCGACCAGTATTTTCACTCCCTTATCTTCAAACACCTTGTCATCTTCCTTTATGCTGTCGTCGAAGTCAAGGTCGTACATGAGGCCGGAGCATCCGCCACCTTTTACCGACACGCGCACATTATGATGGGCGGAGTGGCCTGCTTCAGTGCGCAGATGCGAGATTTTTTGTTTTGCCTTATCTGTAATGTTAATCATGGCTTCAATGAAAATTATTTAAACCGCAAGTTATCCAATGCGCGGACTTATTTCAAACCGCGCATTCCAAAAAACGGCAAATGTCCGGGTATTGTTATGTGTACGCTGAATGCAGTTTGTCATTTTCCTGACAATGCCGTGTATGTGTAACCTGCATCCAATAGCTTTGTATCGGCCTATGTAGAAAAATATGGAGACAAAACGAACAGAAATAAGCGCATTGGGTGAGTTTGGACTCATCGACCGCATTACCGGCAACATTACCCATCACCATAAGGAAACATTGCTTGGCGTGGGAGATGATGCGGCCATCATTGATCAGGGAGAAAAGGTGTTGCTTGTATCCACCGATATGCTGGTGGAGGGTGTGCATTTTGACTTGTCGTTTATGCCGTTGACCCACCTGGGATACAAGGCCGTATCGGTGAACGTGTCGGACATAGCCGCCATGAACGGCATACCGCAACAGATCACCGTGAGTGTTGCCCTTTCCAACCGTTTTTCTGTAGAAGCTGTAGAGGCATTATATGAAGGCATACGAGCAGCATGTGAGGATTTCAAGGTCGACCTGGTCGGTGGCGATACTACATCGTCGCGGTCTGGTTTGGTGATTTCGGTGAGTGTGCTGGGCACCGCCCCCAGGAATAAAGCCGTGCGACGCTCGGGTGCAGCCCCGGGGCATATTGTATGTGTTACGGGCGACCTCGGAGCAGCATATATCGGCCTGCAGGTGCTGGAGCGTGAAAAGGAGGCTTTTTTGGCAGACCCCAACACTCAGCCCGACCTCGAGAAATATCAGTACATCGTGCAAAAGCAACTAAAGCCGAAGGCGCGAACCGATATCGTGCATGAATTGGTAGAACTCGACATAGTGCCTACATCGATGATGGATGTATCGGACGGATTGGCCTCTGAGCTACTGCACTTGTCGAAAAACTCGAAGGTGGGCTTCAATGTGTATGAAGATAAGCTGCCCATTGATAAGCAGACGTATGACACAGCAGTGGAATTTAACGTAGGCCCGGTGACCTGTGTGATGAATGGGGGGGAGGACTATGAATTGCTTTTTACCATACGGCAGGAAGATCATGAGAAACTGAAGAAGCACCCGGACATCCACTTTATCGGTTATGCACAAGACTTGTCCAAAGGGGTCAATCTCGTTACGAAATCTGAACAGGTGGTGCCCGTACAGGCGCAGGGCTGGAACCATTTTTAGTGGCCGGCTGCTAGAACAACGCGACAATTTTGGGTATAAATATTATTGACCCAATAATGAATGCACTGCATGCTGCTACGAGTACGGCACCCGCCGCCATGTCTTTTACCGATTTTACTTTGGAATTATACCCGGGCGCTACTGCATCGGCCAGCAGCTCTATTGCCGTGTTGGCCATTTCCAAGCCCATAACCAGCGCAATGACGAGAATCAATATCAACCACTCTACCATCGATATGCCGAACAGCCAACCGCAAACCACCGCCATCAGGGCAGCCAGTGCGTGAATTTTGGCGTGCCGCTCTTTGCTGAAAAAGCTACGGATACCAGCGAAGGCATATTTAAAACTGGAGCGCCTAAGCCAAAAGGATGCACTTTTCACAGGCTATTTTATGCGTTGGCCACTTCTTCTTTCAGCTTATTGATGGATTCTTTGGCATCGCCAAACAACATCTTTGTTCTCTCCCCAAAAAATAGCGGATTTTCTATGCCGGCATATCCTGTCCTCATACTGCGCTTGAGCACGATCACCGTCTTGGCTAGTTCTACATCCAGTATAGGCATACCATAAATGGGGCTTGCGGGGTCTTCTTTGGCAGCAGGATTCACCACGTCGTTGGCACCGATCACCAATACAATATCGGTGGTCGGAAACTCCCGGTTGGCCTCTTCCAGTTCCAGCAATTTTGGATAGGGCACATCAGCTTCGGCCAGCAATACGTTCATGTGTCCGGGCATTCGGCCTGCCACCGGGTGTATGGCATATTTCACGTCTACCCCTTCTTTTTCCAGGCTCTTCTCCAACTCGTGGCAGGCATGCTGGGCCTGTGCCACCGCCAGCCCATAGCCAGGCACTATGATCACCTTAGCAGAATACTTGAGCTGAATGGATGTGTCGCTGAGGCCGGCTTCGCGCACCACCTGTTCGCGGTCTGTACCGGCAGATTTACCGGAAGTACCAAATCCCCCGATGATCACATTGAAAAGTGACCGGTTCATTGCTTTGCACATGAGTACGGTGAGTATGGTGCCAGAGGCACCCACTATGATGCCACCCACTATCATCACCTGATTGCCGTATATGAGTCCGGCGCCAGCCGCGGCTATACCGGTAAAGGAGTTGAGCAGGGAAATAACTACAGGCATATCGCCACCTCCAATGGGCGTGACGAACGTGACCCCATACACCAACGAAAGCAGCAATAGTGCGATCACCAGAGTATAGTTAAGGGTGGGTTGGGTCATCAGCACTACACTAAGCACGATGGCGCCGATCAGCAGCGCAGTATTGATGATTTGTGGGGCAGGCAGCACGAGAGAGTCGCGAAGAAATCCGTTGAGCTTGCCATAGGCCACCAGGCTTCCGGTAAAGGCAATGCTGCCAATAAAAAGGGCAAAAATGATATTAAATACATTGGCGTTCATCAAAGAGCCCTCCGCCGGCAGATTGTAAAATTCAATAGTGGCGATGATGACCGAACACGCTCCACCAAGCCCATTGAAGAGTGATACCATTTCCGGCATCGCTGTCATTTGTACTTTTTTGGCAGCCACCCAGCCTATGATGCCTCCGAGAGCCAAACCGCCCAATATCCAGCCGTAGTTGCCGTGGGTGCCGGGCATGGGGTAAAACATAGTGATGATGATGGCCAGCACCATGCCCGCCCCCGCGATCAGGTTGCCTTTCTTAGCCGTTTCAGGATGGCTGAGCCGCTTCAGACCAATGATGAAGAGGATGATGCAGAGCAGATATAAAAAATCAAGTATTCTATTTTCCACGGGAATGAATGATTACGCTTTGTTCTTTTTTCTTTTTTTAAACATATCGAGCATGCGGTCGGTCACGGCAAATCCACCCACCACATTTACGGTGGCCAGGGCAATACCCAACATGCCAAAGCCAAGCATAAGGTAGTTGTGCGGATCGGCGTTGCGGATGAGAATGATGGCGCCGATCACCACTACACCACTGATGGCATTGGCACCCGACATGAGTGGCGTGTGGAGTACAGTTGGCACTTTTGAGATCACTTCCATGCCCAAAAAGATGGCAAAGACCAGGATGTAAAGCATCTCAATATTCTGCGAAATAAATGTTACTATCGTATTCATCGGCTCAGATTATTTTCCGTAAACCACTTCGCCCTGATAGACTACGCAGCTTGATTTGATGATGGGGTTTTCAAAATCCAATTGAGGTTCACCATTTTTTATGATCACCTTCATGAAATTTTGAAGGTTTCTGCTGAAGAGCTGACTGGCGTGTTGAGGCACCTCTGCCGCCAGATCAGAATTGCCCAAAATGGTGACCTGATGGTGGATAATGGTCTTTTTATCTTGTGTCAATTCGCAATTGCCGCCCGTTGAGGAGGCCAGATCGACAATGACCGAACCGGCCTTCATGGCATTAACCATGTCGGCTGTGATGAGTACCGGCGCCTTTTTGCCACGCAACTGTGCAGTAGTGATCACGGCGTCGGCTTTGGTTACCTTTTCGAATATAAGCGCCTTCTGCTTGGCTTTATATTCGTCTGTCTGCTCAATGGCATAACCCCCGGCAGACTTATCATCGCGGGCACCTTCCACCTCTACGAATTTTGCGCCCAGACTTTCAACTTCTTCTTTCGCCGCCAGGCGGGTGTCAAAAGCCTCCACTACAGCCCCGAGACGCTTTGCTGTGGCGATGGCTTGCAAGCCCGCCACACCTGCACCCAACACTAAAACTTTAGCCGGCGGTATACTGCCGGCTGCTGTGGTGAGCATGGGGAAATATCGCGGCAACAGGTTAGCCGCTTCCACCACCGCTTTGTACCCCGCAATTGAGGCCATCGATGACAAGAAATCCATCATCTGCGCCAGCGTAATGCGTGGGATCATGTCTAAAGAAAAAATTGTGATCTGCTTTTGCGCGATGGATTGTACGAAATCGGTGGAGACGAAGGGCTGAAAAAATGAAATTGAAATGGAATGTTCTGGTCTTGTGGAATAGTCTTCACGGTCCAGCGGTTCGATTGTGGAAATTAAATGGGCGCTGCTAAGTACGCTAAAGCGATCAGAGATTACTGCGCCAGCCTCTACATAGTCAGCATCAAAAAAAAGCGCATTTTCTCCAGCCGTAGTTTCCACGTGCACCTCTATGCCCTCACCGATCAGGGCGCGAACCGTATCCGGTACGATGGTCACCCTGCTGTCACTTTTTTCTTTTAAAACCCCAATAATCATGTTTAGAGTACATTTATATCAATCTCTCAGATAGAGGCCAATATTAGCTGTAAGATCATTACCAAGGAAGTATGCGCTAAGAAATGTGCCTGATAATCTGTTCAAAGTGCATCATGATGTGCAGTAAAATAGGCACCATGCTCGGTATGGTCAATAGGGTGGATATTAAGTAGGCTAGCTTTGCCTGGGCGCAATGGCATATTCCTTGTTTGTAGTGGCTTGCCGTGCATGACTCGAAATTGGATGTACATGATAAAAGGTTACCACCAGGTAGCAATATTCATATAATGATGTCTCTCAGTAACTTTAACAAATGCAGATTGGCAATATTTTGATGATTATTTTAAAATTATGATAATTAATTTACTGTTAATGTGTTTTCGTTTCATTTAAGGGCTTCATATTGTACATTTGTATTAAAATATAAATATCCTGATACATGGTATGAATAAAGTAATTTATCGCAAGGCGAATAAACGGGTGGTGCGGGACAGGATATGAATATTTTTATTTACATTTACACTTATCTAAGTTTTAAGACCATTCGAATTACTATATCACACGCTAAATCAGGCGTTTAAGTATCAGATCATATGGCACAGGATAATCTCATACTAATTATCGACGATGACGGAGCGATGTGCCAGTTGCTCGAGCGGGTATTTGAAAAGCAATACAGAGTGGTGACCAAGAAAGACGGCATGAGCGCTATGTATTGGCTATTGCGTGGTCATATCCCCGATCTGGTCATCACGGATTTGGACATGCCCAATTTGAATGGAGTGGAGTTTATCAAAAACATTAAGAAGAGCGGATATTTTAAAGAAGTGCCTTTGATCGTGATTACGGGGTATAGCGATAAAGACCAAAAATTGGAATGTATGGGTCTGGGCGTTCACGATTATTTTGTGAAGCCATTCAATCCGAAAGACCTTCTCTTTTCAGCCGAAGTAGTATTGAAACACAGCCAAAAAAAACTTAATATTATATGATTTTGAACGACTACAAAATCGATTCTGTCCATCAGCCACATTCACCATCAGACGACGTTATGGAACCAGCCGGTAAAATCCTTTATATAGGTTCTTTGGGTCGAGAGGTGAGTATTGGTTTGCTCAATTTTAATTATAGCGGTCTTACACTGGCCAATTTTACCAAAGCCTTCTACTGGATGGAAAACCAGGTGCTTGGAGGGCATCCTTTACCTACCGCTATTGTGGCAGATTTTGACTTATCTGATGGCAATGCCTTCAATTTTTATCACAAGATATCCTCCAACAGGCACTTTCGTTCTATTCCATTTATCGTTTTGGCACGCAACTGCGACACCCAATATAAAGTAAAGGCGCTCAAAATAGGTATTGATGATTTTTACATCGACGATTTTTCTGCCGATGATTTACATGACAGAATACAGTTTTTATTGAAGTTCAAAAAGCTGACACAAACCATTGAGCAGGAGCCTGAGGTTAATATGAGTTTTCTCATACCAATGGTTCAGATGCCAGTCATGAAGCGCTTGATCGACATCTTGTTTTCGGCCACAGTACTTATTCTTTTAAGCCCATTGCTTATACTGATCGCCATCCTAATCAAATTGGAATCTCCTGGTCCTGTATTTTACGTATCGAAAAGAGCGGGCAAGGGCTATCACATCTTCGACTTTTACAAGTTTCGCTCTATGCGTGCAGGGGCAGACCGTGAGCTCAATAATTTGAAGCATTTAAATCAATATTCCGGCGTCAATGGGTCTTCTTCCTTTGTGAAGATAGACAATGATCCCAGAGTGACGCGCTTAGGAAAGTTTTTGCGCAACAGCAGCATCGACGAACTGCCACAACTTATCAACGTGCTCAAAGGCGATATGTCGCTCGTGGGTAACCGACCATTGCCGCTCTACGAAGCTGAGCAGCTCACACGCGATCAGTGGGCCAAGCGCTTTTTGGCCCCGGCCGGTATTACCGGTCTGTGGCAGATCACCAAGCGAGGTAAGGCCGACATGTCGGAAGATGAGCGCATGGAACTTGATGTGTCTTATGCCGAGCGCAGCTCTTTCTGGTTCGACTTACTCATTATTTTCAGAACTGTGCCTGCCATGTTGCAAAGGCAGAACGTATAGAAAATGAGCTTAAACCATGATCTATGATTTTTTCCTGCTTCTCAGTTTCATTTGTTTTACGCTTTTAGTCTTTCCATTTTTTCTCACTATCACATATATGATCTTGTCTTTTGTCCGCTATTTGGGCAAAAGCCATTCCTTGCAAGCTGCTACAGGCAATAATCAGTTTTCTATTATTGTTACAGCATACAAAGATTTATCAGTAGCGCAGCCTTTAATTAATGCACTCGGCAGGCAAGATTATCAGCATTTCGGTGTATTGATGGTTGCAGACTGTTGTCAGGGTCAAAGCTTGATGCTGCCCGAGAATTCTTCAAACATTAAAGTACTTTACCCGGAAGTGGAACTGCACTCGAAAGTGAAATCATTTCAAGTGGCCATGGAACATGTGAATGATGCTGCAGATTTCGTATTGGTTTTCGATCCGGACAATGTCGTTCGACACGATTTTCTATGGCGTTTAAATGATTTTCACAACCGAGGTTACGCAGCGGTGCAGTGCAAAAGAGTGGCGAAAAATTTAAATACAACCGTAGCCTGCACGGATGCTGCAGGTGAAATGTATAAAAATTTTATTGAAAGAGAAGTGAATTTTGCTTTTGGCTCTTCGGCTACCATATCCGGCTCTGGCATGTCAATCAGAACGGATCTCTTCCGGCAATTCTTGTACAGCAGTTTTATTCAGCGCAGAGTAGGCGGGGTGATATTGGGAGAGGACAAGCACTTGCAGAATTTTATTGTGCGGAGCGATGTTCAGATCGCTTTTGATGATCACAATTTGGTGTACGATGAGAAGATCACTTCGAGTGATCAGGTGAGAAAGCAGCGCACCCGATGGATCAATGCCTACCTGCAAAATGTGGCATCAGCTTTTCAATTATTGTGGAAAGGATTGCTGTCGCTTCGCTGGAATATGATTTTCTTTTCTGTAGTGAGTCTTTATCCACCTCTTTTTATGCTGGTGCTTTTTGCAGGCTTATTGGCTTTGGCCAATCTTGTTTTGTTTGGTATTGATCAAATTGTATTGATACCGGTAGTGGGCTGCTTTGTTTTTGTTATCAATTTTATACTGGTTCTTCTTTTTAAAAAGGCAGACCGCAAAATATTATCGGCCATTTTCTATGTGCCTGTATTCATATTCAATCAACTTCTCGCCTTATTTCAACTGCGAAAATCGAAACATGATTTTCTGGTTACAGAAAAAACCACGCACTTAGAAGTGGAAGAAATTAATTCTAGAAAATAGTGTATGGAAAGCGATCCCCTAGTTTCCATTGTTACGGTAAATTATAATGGTCTGGGCGACACATTGGGGTTGCTTCATTCCATCTATCATATCAATAAATATGAGAACATTGAGGTGGTGGTAGTGGATAATGCATCTGAGGACGACCCTACTCACAGTATTCTATCTGCACACCCTTCCGCAATTGTGATCAGAAATAAGACCAATCTCGGATTTGCAGGAGGAAACAATGTAGGATTGAAGCAAACGAAGGGAAAATATGTATTGCTACTGAATAACGACACGGAAATTTTTAGTGACACCGTTTCCTGCCTACTCAATCAATTTGCAGCTGATGCAAGAACAGGAGCTGTATCTCCCAAGATTAAATATTTCGATGCCCCGGAGGTCATCCAATATGCTGGCTTCACGAAATTTACACGGTACACCCTGCAGAACAAGACCATAGGCGAAGGTGAAGAGGATATTGGCCAATATGATGAGGTGCGACAAACACCTTACTTTCACGGAGCAGCGGTTATGTTGTCAAGCGCGGTAATACGCAACGTAGGCTTAATGAATGAAGCGTATTTTTTGTATTATGAAGAACTTGACTGGGCAGTGAGAATAAGGAAAATGGGCTATAATATATATTATCAGCCCAAAGCAGAAGTTCTGCATAAGGAGTCTGTTGCCGTGAAGCGATTTAGTCAGGGTAAAATATATTATTGTACGCGCAACCGCCTTTTGTTTGCCAAATTGCATCTTAGCCGCTTTCGATTTCTGATGTTTTTTCTCTATTTCACATTTCTGGTGCTGCCAGTAAAAGTGTTGAAAAGCTATTTGGCTGCAGAAGGTCGACTATTCAGAAGGTCTTTTTTGAAGGGCTATGCTGATTTTTTAGACTATACCAAATCCTCGTAAAACTACTATCATGCTGAGAAATTTTATAAGTGATCCGGATTGGCTTGAAAGGTATAGAGACACCATTTCAGATGAAAGGACATGGGTAAAGGAGATCAATGAACAACTGAGGCCACATGCAGTGCAGAAACCTGATGTTAGTATCATTATTCCCGTCTACAATGAAGAAGCCTCTATATTGAAATGTCTCTTATCCATTGCTAAACAAAAGACAGCTTATACCTTTGAGGTTTTATGTGTAGACAACAATTCAAAAGACCGTACAGCTGAAATATTAAAGAAAATCACTGTAGGGTATCTGTATCAACCCATTCAAGGTTGCGGTCCCTCCAGGCAAATGGGTTTGGAGAATGCAAAGGGGCAGTTCGTACTTCTGGCCGATGCTGATTGCTTATATCCCAACACATGGATTGATACCATGATCAATAACCTAAAAGTACCCGGTGTTTCCTGTGTAATCAGTCAATTTTCATTCATTTCAGACCAAAATTATAAGCGTTGGAATCTTTATGTACATGAACTCTTCCGCCGGGTGATTGCAGAGGTTAGAAACATGAAAAGGCCATACTACAATGCGTATGGTATGAGCATGGCTTTTTACGCCAAAGACGGTCGTGAGATTGGATTCATTATGAACAACAAACGAGGTGAAGATGGCAGAATGTGTTTTGATTTGATGAGTCGGGGAAAAGTGACACTGATCCGCTCTCAAAAGGCAAAGGTATGGACACCAGCGCGTGCTTTGGAGCGCGAAGGAAAATCTCTTTCAAAAATTTTGCTTTCCAAACTGCAGCAGGAAGTTGTGAAGTTAAAAAGCTACACACGGCCTCATCCGCCGCATGACACTAAGTCGTCCTAAACTTTTTTGCCTTAGCCATTAACGCAGTAAATAATGTATCCAATAGTATTTTCTACCGACAAAGTCTTTTGTCCACACGCAGCAGCTCTCATCCGTTCTATTCATGTCAATTGCCACAATGATCAATATGAGCTACACATTCTTTCGGATAACCTGGATTTCAGGAGCAAAGAAGGCCTGAGAAGCTGCACTGACTTGAGTGTCACATTTCATGATATTGATGCCAAATTTATAAAGGATCATCCGCTGCCCAAGAAAATCACCTTCCTGCCTCGGGCCGCCTATTTCAGATTGTATATACCAGAGATATTGTCCGATTATGACAGGGTATTGTATATCGATGTTGATACTTTGGTCTTATCTGATGTGGAAGAATTATTCCATATTCCTATGGAGGATAGTTTATCCCTCGCTTGTTTGGATTATGGCATTACCGAAAAGCACTTAGCTATTTACGAGCGTTTCATTAAGGATAAAAATGCGCCCTATTTTAATTCTGGCGTAATGGTCATTGATGTGCCTGGCTGGAAGGCAAATAAAGTAAAGCAGAATTCTTACGACTTGCTGGAGAATGAAATGAAAGATCCGGTTTATGCGGATCAGGAAGTGTTGAATGTCGTTTTAGAGAATAAATGGAAGCAAATCGACAGAAAATGGAATTATCCGCCCCATGTATCAGACTACAACGCAATGCCTAAAATTCTGCATTTTATGGGATACAAGCCCATATATACCGACTATCGCGATCGGCATAAGGATACTTTTTACCATTACCTGAAAGGCACGCCTTGGGAAGGCGTGGAATATGGTTTAATAAAAAAGGCCCTGATTAAGGGCCCATACAGAATCAAGACTTTCCTGACCAAACTTTATCTGAAGCTGAAAAAATAGCACCAGATTCTCTTATTTAATCAGTTCTACAAATACAGGCATATTTCCGATTCCCTTCACCGTTGGATTCTCCAAATCCAGGTTAGTGACTATTCCACTCTTTTTACCTTCGGCGATTTGCACCAAGCGCGCCGATTGGAAAGTGCCTTCCACCTTATAATCTATTTCTTTATCGGCACTCCAGAGCACCAATACAGTTTTGTTTTTATTTCCCCGATCTACAAGCTGGTAGCCATTGCTGAGCGATTTGTCAAACACACAGTTTTTGAGTACCTCGGCAGCAGTAGCAATCATATACCAACTGATTTTTTTTCGATAGTCTCCCTTTTTGGTCATTACACCTGAAGTGCCATACGTGCCATAGTCGCCGGCATCGCGTATCATGTACATTTTGGCGACGTCTGCTCCACCTGCAAATATTGCCAAATAAGAGCGCAGCAACCAAGCTGCCTGTGCTTGCTCCGGCTTCAAGTCGTACAACTCGGGGCTATGCTGTTTCGATCCTTTCTTTTGTGTATCATAGCCAAATTCGCCTATGGAGAGCTGCAGACCAGGATATTTGCCGATCCATTTTTTGAGGCCGGCTACAGATTCCTGCAATTTATCGTCTTCAGGAGAGATACCCTGTGTGCGCTTGCTGGGATTTTCGACGCCGTTATGGCTGTAATGATGTAAGCTGACCGAATGAAAAAGTTTTGCCACCTGGCTCACACTCTGTCCCCTCATCTTAGCCATAGCACTGAACACATCATCCAGGTATTGAGTGTCAAACTTTGTGATGCCGCCCGTGACCACCTTCATCGTCGGGTCGGCCTGCAGTATGCCGGCATCTTTAATTTTACCGTTATTCCCATCAAGGCAGGCGGATAGAAAAGCGCCAAATTCCTCTGCTGTAAAATTGGCATATTCATCTTCCCACCACTTGTTGGGCTCGTTCCAAAGCTCTAAGTAGTCAATATAGCCGAGGCCACTGAGTGGCTTTTGATTGTCCGTCAGGTTCAGCCGCGTTTCTTCTACTTGAGTACTTCCGTAGCGTGCCGCGATTTGAAAACAAGCCTTGGCATACGTGGTATAGGCCTCAGGTTTATTACTCTGGGCAAAAGTATAGCCATTGTCGATCGGTTGATTTTCAAAGTTCTTCTTGCCATCTACATTGATGCTTTCCAGAAAGTCGAAGGTGTTTTTTAGACAAAGTACAGTCTGCAGGCCATCATCTCTGCGCCTTTTCAGGCTGTTGTCAAAATTCCAGTTCCCGCCGAAGGAGCTGCTTGGATTAAACATATATTTTACATTCTTGAGATCGGCAGGATTTTTTACAGTCACCCATTTCACATTGAAATAGTCCCGCACCACGTGGAAAGGCGCTTCATATTCGCCGGGTACATCAACAAAGGAGCAAACGCCCAAAAACTGATCAAAGGAAACCTTGCTGATACTCTGCTCTTCTTTTACCAGGCCCTCTTCTTTTTTTTGCTCACCTCCCTCAGTTCCGGGCACTATGTCTTCCTTGTCCGTACAGCCAAATAAAAGTAGGAAAATGATGAGAGCACTCATTCTTGTGTTTGTTGTCATAGCCATCAAGTTTTTAACCGCTTCAAAGATGGCTATGGGGTAACAATATTTATAAGCGGCCTGAGCTTAATTCTTACATGGTGTCAATGTTGGATTATAAAGTCTTGCAATCAGCAATCTGTAGTGTGAATTCTCCGCAAGGAGTCATTGCTGCCCAACTATTAAATCAATGACAGGTTTCTATGACTTTACAATGCTTGTTTGATCATTAGTATTTTGGATAAATTTAACGCGGCGGTAATATTTCTTATGGCAGTTACGATTGTATTTTTACATTTTCGAAAGTGTAATCTTTTTATGGTTGAAAATTTCTCGTCGGAAATATAAGTGAAGAAACATTGATAATAGTCGTAGAACAACCCTTTGCCCTTCATCTACAGAATGTTATTTTCAGCCAGCTCATTGAAGGGTTAATTTGCAATGAATGTTACTGGATTGAATTTTTTCCACAAGTATTCTGCAAGCAGCTAAACCGAGTTTTTGAATAAATATTGAAATAGAACAATTTCTTTAAATCATTGTATTATTTTTGCATTTTCTAAAATCAGCTACCACGCTTATGCAATTGACCTACTTCAAAGGAAATAATTTCGGCGACGAACTCAATCCTTATATTTTCGAAAGATTGGTTCCAGAGCTTTTCGATGCTAATGACAATGAGATCTTCTTAGGAATAGGAACATTGTTAGGCTTCAAAGATCTGTTTCATGCGGCCCCTAAGAAATATGTCTTTAGCACAGGCTATGGCTATGGAGAAATATCGCATGTCGATTCTTCATATGAATTTTTGTGCGTTAGAGGGCCACATACAGCGGATAGACTAAAACTTGATCGTAGCAAGGCAATTACGGATGGCGCGCTGCTTCTTAATGCATTTTATACACATTGTGGTGATAAAAGGCACAAATGTTCTTTTATGCCGCACTGGGTAGATGAAATGTTTTATGATTGGCGTCCGCTTTGTAAAATGCTGGATATAAATTATATAAGCCCCACTGATCCTGTTGAATCGGTTTTAGAAGCAATTTCTGCTTCAGATAAAATAATAACAGAAGCCATGCACGGAGCAATCGTGGCAGATGCATTTCGTGTTCCGTGGGTAGCATTTAAATCTTATCATGGCGTAAATAGTTTTAAATGGATAGATTGGACATCTTCAGTAGGATTAGATTACAAGCCAATTAAAACTCATTTGATGGTAAATCGAAATGATTACTTGAAAAGCTATTTGAGGGAGCATAGAAATTTACGCTTTTCTGCTTCAATGGTCGAAATTTTAGCACCATTTTATAGTATGTACAGAAAGCTGATTTCACAGCCTAAAGCACTTAAAAGTATTAAAAAAATACTTAGTGACGATGAGTTTATGTTGAGCGATGAAAATGTCCTTCAAGACAGATTCGAGCAACTTCAGGAAAATTTATATGCTTTTTGTCGCTCGCGATGATAAAAAGTAGAATTTATAGAAACGTGGTTTATATGACCTTGTACGAAAAAATTAAGCAAAAAAGATATATTCTCCTCAATAGTATTAGAGAAAATTATCTAATTCCGATTTGTAGAAAAAATAGATATGCCAGTGCTTTATATTACTTTTTCTTCTGTAAAGATTTTTTTCGAGAGCAGCAAAAAGTTCTAAATGGAAAGTATTTACATTTAAAAGCTTTAAAAGAAAACAAACCAAACGAATTTCATTTAAGAAGAGAAATTCACAGGCTAGAAAAAGGCCTTATAATGAAAGACCGTAGGCCTTTTTTTGCAGTTGATTTTATAAAGGATGTAGTAAAGAATTATGCGATACTCGTACAGGAATACAGGGCTGGTAATTCACTTATTGACATTAATTTAATTGGTTGGGCTAATGGTGTATTAAATGAATATTTTACCGCTTGTGCACCTCATCAATCTATTCTGGAGGCCAAGGCAGTTTATGATGATATAGATCACCCTATATTTGAAACAAAAAGCAGTATCCAGGTGCCTTTTTATAGGCGTGATAGAAATAATAATAAGGTCAGTTACGCTGACTTGTATGTACTCGCTATGCAGAGAAGGTCGGTACGATGGTACGAGGACAGGCGAGTAGAAAGATCCTTAATAGACAAAGCCATCGCGTTGGCTACACTGTCGCCAAGTGCATGCAATAGGCAGCCCTTCGAATTTAGAATTTACGATGACGAATCGAAAAAAAATGCTGTTGCATCAATTCCTATGGGCATCAAAGGATTTTTTCAAAATATACCAACAATTATTGTACTTGTGGGAAAGCTCAGCGCTTATTTGAGTGAAAGAGATCGTCATGTTATCTATATAGATGGAGGGCTTGCGGCTATGTCTTTTATGCTGGCACTGGAAACTTTGGGTTTAAGTTCTGTGCCAATAAACTGGCCAGATATAGAGTATTTAGAACAAAAGATGGAAGCTTCTTTATCAATGGCTTCTGATGAGCGACCAATCATGCTCATTGGCGTTGGATATGCCGATCCGAATGGAAAAATTCCTTTTTCTCAAAAGAAACCGCCAACGATTTTGGCAAAATACAATTAATCTATCTGGTATTTTGGCATAACTCTTCCATACATTGAAGAATTCTAGTAGTTGGTTCGATACCAGTCATTTAAAACATGATTTAAAGGGCAGGTCGGTAAAGGGCGGGGCCAATACGTTTAGTGCACAGGCTTTATCCTTTGGCCTTACTTTAATCAACACCGTTGTATTGGCCAGATTGTTACAGCCTGAAGATTTTGGTGTTGTAGCGATGGTCACTGCCATTACAGGATTTCTATTATTGTTCAAAGACTTTGGTCTTTCTACTGCCATTATACAAAAGAAAGAAATATCTGAAGCACAGGTAAATTCAGTGTTTTGGATAAACACCGCAATAGGCCTAGTGCTGGCAATTTTAATAGCCGCAGCAGCACCTTTTATAGCCAATTTCTATGATGACGACCGACTGTTTATGATCACTGTGGTATCAGCTATCGGAGCCATATTTTCAGGCTTGTCTGTACAACACAATGCTTTAATCAATCGGCAGATGATGTTCGGAACCTTAATCTTTGTTAAATTAATTCCCGCTGTTGCCAATACCGTGATAGCGATTGGGTTGGCTGCTCTGGGTTTTGGCTATTGGTCTATTGTTATTGGCAATCTATCAATTTCAATCACTTCCTTTATTGTTTTATGGTTTACGTGCGACTGGCGACCCTCAACTCCTGCATTGAGTAAAGGGACCAAGGAATTGCTTCGATTTGGTATGGGTATTAGTGGGTTTAATTTTATTAACTACTTCTCGCGGAACCTTGACAATATTTTGATCGGTCGGTATTTGGGTGCTGCACCTTTAGGCCTATACACCAAGGCTTATCAACTGCTTATGTTGCCGATCACCCAGTTTCGTGATCCGCTGAATGCCGTGGGAATACCTGCAATGAGTACCTTACAAAATGAGCCAAAGTCATATCTGAATTATTATAAACAGTATTTATTTATATTAGCATTTATATCCATGCCGGTGGTGGTTTTTCTTGGGTTGTATTCTCAAGAAGTCATTCTCATAGTTCTTGGTTCAAAGTGGGTAGATGCAAGTCTGGTTTTTCAAATTCTTGCCATTACTGCCTTCATTCAACCTGCCGCTGGATCACGAGGTATGGTCATGATATCTTTGGGATACTCTACACGCTATTTTTATTGGGGCCTAGCAAACGCTATTTTGGTAGTCCTTGGTTTTATTGTTGGTATTCGTTATGGATTGGAAGGTGTGGCATGGTCATACGCTGTTGTAAATTATGTGCTGTTGGTACCATCACTATTGTATTCATTTAAGAATACGCCTATTAGATTGCATGATTTTTTCTTGGTAATATCCTTACCGGTTTTCCTTTCTCTTACTCTTGGTGTAGGCGTATATATTTTAACTACCTACCTTATTGAAGATTTATCTAATGTTGTTGTTCTCATTATCGCGTCAGTAGTATATTTTCCTGCTTATTTCTTTGGTTTTTACGTGTTTCCGCGCGGTAGAGCTTATATTAGAAACGTTAGAGGGATAGTCACTATATTGATAAAAAAGTATACAAAATAGTACAAATAAATAATGAAAATATGAATGTTTTAATAGTGGGTGCTAATTTTTCTAATAAAGGGGCTGAAGCTATGTTGAAAACAGTTCGAGATTTTGTCCGGCAGAAAGATGACTCAGCACATATTTATATGACATGCAAAAATTATGAAAAGAATTTGGCCAAGCAAGCAGGAATTATCCCTCTTTTTGATCAGCGGAATAAATGGAGGCGTTACCTGTTGAGAAAGATAAAGCATGTTCAAGGTAAATTGTATAAACTGTTATATAGCAAAAATATGCCCTTCGTAGAGCCCTTACCTGTAGAAACAATAGCACGTAAGAAGATTGCATTTACCCACCTATTTGATATTAGCGGATTTGCATACGGAGATAACTGGGGTATAGGGCAGATGGATGAAACTTCACGGCTGATTAAGGCCATCGACAATGATCAGTTAAAAGTGGTTTTTATGCCACAGGCTTGGGGAGGCTTTACAAAGCAAGGTATGCAAGTAGCTTTAAAAACTATGTTGAGCAAAGCTTCACATTTTTATGCACGTGATAAGACCTCACGAGACTTTCTTGCTACCGCCTTAAATCTTCCTACATCGGAAATTGCTGTTGGTACCGACCTTGCGTTTGTCTTTAACCCAAAACCACAGCATTCTGAAGCCTGTGAATCCATAATGACAAAGTTGGAAAATCAGGATCGTTTGGTGGTAGGCGTTTCTCCAAATATGCGTATGTATGAGAAAACCCCAAGAGAGGGCACAGAAAACGCATACTTTTCTGTACTGCTTAATTACGTTCAATATTGCATTCAAGACCTAAAAGCATTGGTAGTGCTCGTGCCTAATGAAATCAAACCTCAGGGGGCCATTAATTTAGACGATAGGTTCATTTGCAGATTAATTTATGAAAGCACGAGTTTTAATGAAAATATTTTCAATATTGATCAATATCACACTGCAGATGAGATTAAGGCTATCATTGGTAAATTGAATTTGTTGGTGGGTTCAAGGTTCCATGCACTCATTTTTGCACTCTCTCAAGGTGTACCCTCACTGGCAATAAGCTGGTCACATAAGTATAAAGAACTTTTTGACCTTTTTGACATGCCTCAATATGTACTGGAGCAAGAGGAGATACGGGCAGAGGTAATTATTGATAAGACCACAGAAATACTCGCCAATCGTAAATCGTTGAACACTGATATTTTGAGTCGATCAGGAAAAATAAAGAAAGAAAGCAAAAGACTTCTCCAGGCGCTTGTCTGATGGCGCATAAGGATGAATCCGAAATATGGATAGGCCCTGCATAGCTCGTTTGAGCTTTTTGACTTAAATTATGTTCATTAAACCATCCTGCACGCATTCATATTGGTATTAAACGAGCCCCGATGTTGGCTCCTATAAATCCAATATTTGGTGGCGATCACCTTAAAATATCGCCGCCATGAATTGTTTTATACTAAGTTTTAATTGTAATTTTACAATAATCCTCCAAACCGGCTTTGGAAGACACAATACTATAAGCGCCAGTCAGCCATGAAACAACTTGCCAAAATTTCGCTTGCTGAATCGATCCGGTGGATGTCCGCCATCCTCTTGGTCATAGTTATTCAGTCGTCCTTCATTCAGGCGGCACCGCCCACCACTGATCCTCATTCCAATCAATATTTTAGCAATTATCTCCATAATGCCGGAAAATATTCTTGGTCAAATGATTATTTTCTATCCTTCAGAGACAATAAAAATCAGCCAGGGCTGGATGCCACCAATATGTGGTTCAGGGTGATGTTTCCTGACAACTACAATGTGAATGACAGTGAAAAATATCCGGTAGTGTTGTTTTTTCATGGAAGCGGTGAGAAAGGTACAGACAACGCTTCTCAATTGGCCCATGGTGCACAAAGACATATGGAAGCTGTGTACACCACAAAAACCGGCATGCCTCATTACAACTCATTCCCGGGCATTCTGGTATATCCTCAACAAAACAACGAGGGTGGTGGGTGGAATAATGATTATGTAGAGCGCTCTATTCGGATTGTAGAGAAACTTATAAAATATTATAATGCAGACCCCAATAGAGTAATCGTTCATGGACTCTCCGGCGGTGCGCATGCTACCTGGACGGCTCTTGTCAATCACCCTAAGATGATAGCCGGGGCACTGCCTATGTCGGGTTCGAACTACGGCAGTTATGTTACTACTGCAGATAATTACAAGAAGTATCTTCACATACCTCTCTGGCTTTCCCAGGGCGGAAAGGACAATATATATAATGCTTTACCACCTTCAGCCAACAATACCGTAGATGCTATCAGAGGTTTTGGTGGAAACATCCGATACAGGTTTTTGCCGACTTTTGGGCACAATACCTGGAATAATATGTATCAACAGCCAGACTTTTTTTCTTGGATGTTGGAGCGCAATAAAACCAATATTCATGTCTTTTATGGGCAGACTGAATACTGTAATAACCAACCTTTGCCCTCTGTTAAATTGGGAGTGACAGCAGGATTTAATGGCTACGAATGGGCTAAGGATGGTATTCCAATCGCTCTGACCACCAACGAAATAACCGTGAGCGCTGTTGGAGCATATCAAGTGCGCATCAAGCGTGGCACAGAGTGGAGTGCATGGGGGGAGGCAACCATTATCAGCAATAACAGACTACCTTCACCCGCTCCAACCATCTCTCAGGGTAACAATATTGTTACCCTTCCGGGGCTGGATGGCACCAATACAGTGACCATAAGTAGGGTGGCAGGCGCTGATTATCATTACCAATGGCGACGCAATGCCAGCCAATTGGGAGCAGCGGTAGAGGAAAGTTATACGACCAGCCAAGCAGGAAATTATACCCTCACAGCAACCACATCACCTGGTCCCATGTACGCTTATGCGGACTATACAGGTGACAATGTACCGGATGCTTATCCTGTAGAATATAGAGCCGAACCGGAAGGTTGCAGAAGCTCACCCTCTAATGTGGTGACAGTGACTACCGGACTAGGCCCCAATCCGCCATTGCCACCTAAAAGCCTCTTTGCTTTTGCGAGAAGTACTACATCAGTAGAACTCGTTTGGGATGATCAGGCCTCAAATGAAGATGGCTTTGAAATATACAGGGCTACGAAGGCAGGCGGACCATATACATTTATCACACTAATACCGGCCAATAGCGGAACCGGCCCTATGTCGTATATGGATAGTGATGTGTCCGGTGATGCGGAATATTTCTATCGTATGAGAGCCTATAATTCCGATGGTGGGTCTCCCTATACTCCGGAAGTACAAGTAGATGGAATTTCCGATACTGAAGCACCCTCTTCGCCAATTCTCTCCTTAGCTGCTACCACTTCTACCAGCATAAACATCAGCTGGACTTCAGCAACAGATAATATCGGTGTGGTCGGATATGAAGTATACAGAAACGGTGTCAAACTTGCGACGATAGAAGAAACAGAATACAGCTTCGTTGGACTGCCTCCGCGAACGAGTTATACCTTTTACGTTGTAGCCAAAGATGCCAATGGGAATAGATCGGTACCCAGTAATCTGGTGACTGGGGCTTCTATCAGTGTCGGACTCAATTACCGCTATTATCACTTTAACAGCGATATTGACTTTGTATCGCAAATTGAATCGCAGACGCTCATTAAATCTGGCAGAACAAATAACTTTGGTCTGTCATTACGTGAAAGAGGAAATCGGTTTGCATTTGTCTTTGAGGGAGTTATTAATATACCTGTCACAGATGATTATACCTTTTATACCACCTCAGATGACGGCAGCATGCTTTACATTAATGGCGAGGTGGTGGTTAATAATGATGGAGCCCATGGTTCTCAAACCAGACAAGGCACGGTTAATAATCTCACCCAAGGAAAACACAATATCAAAGTGCTTTACTTTGAAAATGGAGGAGGGGAAAATCTCTTGGTAGAATGGAAAAATTCCACCTTTTCCAAGGTAAAAATTCCCGATGAGGCTTTCATTGAAGATTTCAATTTTCCGGCTACACCAAATGCTCCCAGCAATATGACTGCTTCAGCAATAGCGTTTAATAGAATAAACCTGACCTGGACGGACAATGCTAATGATGAATCTGCCTTTGAGGTTTATCGGTCAAATGCGTCAAATGGCACTTACCTCAAAATAGATTCGCTTCCTGCAAACACAAATACATACTCAGACGACGGTGGACTTATTGGCAATACAACATACTATTATAGGGTACGTGCGATCAATGTGAATGGAAGTTCATCATATGCTTCTGCCAATGCGAAAACGAATGTCAATCCTACGCCGCCACCTGCTCCAACAAACCTTATAGCGCAAGCCATCTCCAATTCTGAGATACAACTAAATTGGAGTTACAGTTCTCCGTTGGCCGTCGAATTTGAAATTTACAGAACGACATCCCCCGCCGGGAATGCATTTACATTGGTAGGCAGTGCACCCGGCAATAGTACCAGCTACACGGATGAAGATCTTACCGGCAATACTACATTTTATTATAAAATCAGGGCCAGCGGAGCGGTTCATACTTCCGGTTTTGCTCCTTCATCAGCTCCCTATCCGGGAGCCACTACAGACAATAACCCTCCCGTCTTGCTCACCAATCTGCTCAATCGCTCTGTTCAGTTTGACACCACCTTAGAAATTGAGGTTGTGGCAGCCGATCCCGATGGTGAGCAGGTGACCTTTGCACCATCTGGCTCATGGCCGTCGTTTGCCTCCATAGCCAATGTTAGCTTTAACAGGGCCAAACTGGTCTTTGCAAATCCGGTTGATCCTGATGATGCAGGAGCGTACGATTTGCAATTCCAGATTTCTGATGGTACTGCTGTAGTGCTCAGTTCTTCCTTTACCCTGAATGTCAACTCCAATAGCATTCCGTCTATTACAAGCATTGATGATCAAATCCTGGACGAAGGCCATTCAAAATCTATAAATATTCAGGCTACCGATGACGGTGGCAATGGCAACATTGTTTTGTCTACAGAAAACTTTCCTGACTTCATCACCCTCAACAGTCTGGGTAATGGCGCGGCTACCATCAATATTAACCCGGCCATTGGCGATGCCGGCTTCTATTTCGATTTGCGGATAATAGCAGATGACGGCGTCGGAGGACTGCGAATTGAGAATTTCGATGTTCAGATCAATGCGATAGAATTAAATTACAACGTCTTGGTCAATTTTCACAACTCGACCGAATACAAAAATTCCTGGAATTATATTGGAGAAAGCGACCCTAATAACGCTTCTTTATGGCCTTACACCAATTTTAGAACAACAGAAGGATCGGCAACATCGATATCATTAAACAAAGGAACCCCAGCTCCAAGCTATCACCTTCAACGCTCATTTGGAACAGGCTCTGATAAAGGCAATCCGGGTATTACAATTGACGCTCTATACCCTCCTGAAGTGATGCAATTTCCCTGGATCACTAATAATGGCGCTGAATACAAACTGGTGATAAGTGGACTCAATGATGGTTTGTCTTACAATTTTGGTTTCATGGCCAGTGTGCGGAACAACTACTTTAACACCACCAATTATCACACGACATTTAGCATAAATGGCAGCAGCCAAACCATACAAGCGATGGGTAATGCATCTGACCTGGTGGAGTTTACTGGTATACGACCGGTCAATGGTCAGGTACAAATCGTAGTTGACAATCTCAACGGACAAAATAATTACTATACAGCGCTCAATGCCATGGAGATTGAGGCTTATTATGATGATGGCTTAGCTCCTTTAGCACCTACAAATCTTCAGGCGCAGGTTTTAGGTCCTTTCGCTGTGGAATTGAATTGGGAAGATAATTCTTTTAATGAACAAACATTTGAGGTGTGGCGCAAGGCTGAGTTAGAAGCGTCTTTTACCAAAATACTAACATTGCCTGGCAATACCACCACAGTAATAGATGATGACGGCCTGGTTGGCACCTCCAGGTATTTCTATTATATACGCGCCGTCAACAGTTTGGGTAGCAACCGTACCAACGAAGTTTCTGTAATAACAGACAATGCACCCCCCACTTTAACTTCAGACAGTTCATTCACGGTGAAGTCTGGTGTCAAGACTGAATTTATAATCTCCGCCACCGATCCTGAGGGACAGAGCATTTCTCTAACAATGTCGGGTTTGCCAGACTTCGTATCATTTTCTGATCAGGGAGATGGCAGCGGCATACTTATACTTGATCCCACGGAAGCACATGTAGGGCAGATATTTTATTCAAGCTTACTGGCTATCGACAATTTGGGAGCATTCGATAGCAAAGATGTATCTATTCGTATATGGAACGCCGCCTATGACCAGCAGATCTTTATCAATCTCTCTTCTGCCGCTGATGCGTCAGAGGCACCTATGCCATGGAACAACATTAAAGCTAATCCTACAGACGGTTTAATAATCTCCGGACTTCATGATGATTCCGGTAACAGCACGCCGGTCCAATTGCAATTGTTAGGAAGTTTTGAAGATGCCTTTGAGCAATACCAGCTTCACTATCCTGATCATACTTACCCACTGGAAGTAACCAGAACCTACTGGTATACCACCACTACTTCCACCATTAAAATTGGTAATCTAATGGCAGGTAAGCGATACAACCTTTCCTTTCTCTCAGGAAGCGATGCCACTGCAGATATTAATACTGCCTTTGCTGCACAGGGTCAGGCGGTAGAGGTGAATGGCTATAAAAATTTCGACCGAATCGTAAAGCTTTCAGGCAAAATACCTGACGCTAACCAAGAGATAATAATTGATGTTTCAACACTAATACCGGTAGGAAAGGGAATACTCAATGCGCTTGTAATAGAGCGTTACGATGATGATGATATGCTGCTGTCGCCCACAAATTTGAAAGCAGAGACTTTATCGAAAACGGAAATTCGCCTGTCTTGGGCAGACAACTCTGGTATTGAAACCCACTATGAATTGTACCGCTATGACTATGAGACAAGCACCAATTCATTGTTGCATACAGTAACGGCCAATACTCAAACATATGTGGATGCCTCATGCGTGCCCAATAAAAAGTATGGGTATACAGTGCGGGCAAAAAAGGGAAGCCAGTTTTCTGTCTTTTCCAATATGGCCAGTGCTGTCACCTGGAAAACGCGTATACTGGTTAACTTGAACGGAGAATATACCAACAGGGCACTTGATCCTTCATGGAATAACACCAACCATCTTCCAGTCATTGATTTAAGCCATACTTGGGAGGAGTTCAAGGACGAAATGCAAACTCCGACATCTATGGGGTTGACCCTGCTGGCATGGCGTAGTGGAAATGCCAATTATTCGGGAGCTGTACATCCTGAGGGTATTTATCCAGATTCAGTAATTAAGTCTATTTATTGGATAGAACAAACAGAGCCACCTGTTGGCTGGCAGTGGAACGGATTGAATGCTGGCAGTAAATACGATATCGTGTTTTTTGGTAGCAGGAAAACTTCTGGCGGAACGGCTGAAGACGGGTTAACATTATTTAGGGCTGGATCGCGCGAAGTAAACCTGAATGCCTGGGGCAATTACAAGCATAACGTAGCCATCAAAGGCCTGTCTCCAGATGAAGATGGTAACCTTTATTTTGAGTATGAATCGGGTATAGCAAAGGGTGGAGGAAAGAATAACTACGGTTTTTTAAATGCATTAGAACTTCATGTTTATTCCGACTATGACGTTGTCTACCCCGCACCTGTTAACCGCTTTTACGCCAAAGCAAACGCCGACCTTGGCCTGCTCAGTAGCTGGTCGACCCGTGTCGACGGCAGCGGCGCCGCGCCCGATTCTTTCACAGAGCCAGGCTTAACTTTTGAAATACCTTCAGGCAGGTCAGTCAGTATCAATGACGATCTCGCCATCAATGGACCAGGCACCAAGTTGGTGATTCGTGACAATGCCAATCTGAACATAATGGCTTCTGGTGTCACACTTCACTTTTCTTCACTGGAGATAGACGAGGGGGCCACTGTGAACATTTCCAATGGTGGCAGCCAGCCCATCATCAATATCGGCGACAATGGTTTGAATATCCGGAACAACGCTGAGTTTAACATCTCCAACAGCATATTGCGCATCACCGGAGGCGGTACCATCAACGCGGGCAATACAGATGGCAAAATACATGTAGATGGAGGAAGTATCGAGTTTGATAATGAAACACCCGTGGCCTCTCACCTTTACTTCACCGGAACTTCCGTCATTGATAAACTGACCATTGACAACCCCGAGTTGGCCGCTGTGCACTGTGATACAAAGGTACCCGTGAGTGGCAGGATAAACCTGCTGGGAGGCGAGCTCGTGTCCAATGGCAATCTTGTGCTGCGTTCTGACGAAAACGGAACGGCTGAAATAAGTAAAGTAGGTGCCGGCAGCAGCATAGTTGGTGCGGTGGAGTTTCAGCGCTACTGGGAGCGCACACAGGGGGGCTTTTTTAATATAGGCACTCCCGTGAAAAATCAAACCCTGGCCGACTGGGCTGATGGCCTCATACTGAATGGCTATCCGGGAACGGGTGCCCCGGCCGGATGGAAAAATATCCGAACATTCGATGAGCCGACCTACTGGTGGAATGGTGTGGAGAATTTGACCACCGAACTGCAACCAGGAAAGGGCTACAGTGCATTTTTATATAATGCTGATTTTACAGACGACGGACATGTGCGATACATCAATGTGGGCATGCCCGTGATAGGTTCCGGTGATGATGTACAGATGCAGGCCAATGAAGCCTTTTCATTCCCCCTGACCTGGACCAGTAAGGCGGATGAAAATAAAGAAGGTTGGAATCTCATCGCCAATCCATATCCTGCAACCATCGACTGGGCCAAATTAAGCTGGGCGACGCCAGACGATGATACACTATTTCATGTAAACCCAACCGCATACATATGGGATGGACAGAATGGTGTATACATGGAAATGAATGGAAACGTGATGCCGGAGGCTTTGATAGCACCGGGACAAGGATTTTTTGTAAAGACTAATGGACCAAATCCTAAACTGCTCATTACTGAAGATATTAAGAGCGGTGAGCCAGGCACTTTCTACAGAAAGGGAATAAAAGAGAATGTGCTGTCGATGAAGTTGATGAATAGCGATAGTGTAACGGTGACTTCCTATCTGTACTTAAATGAAAATTCCAGCTGGAATTATGACCCATATTGGGATGCCCCCGTGTTGGCAGGTGGCAATATGAGTTTGTCGAGCTTTTCGGCTGATGGTAAGGACATCGTCATCAACGCAATTCCATCTGTAGATGGCATCAGCGCCATAGCGCTGAATGTGGTGGCGAAAAGTAAGGGAAATTTTGTCTTACGCTTTAATGGCATCAATGCCATCACTTCCAACTTCAACGTGATATTGAGGGATCATTTCCTGAACAAATCTGTGAAAGTGAAGGAAGGTCTTTCCTATCCGTTTGCCATCACGGACAATAATAAAACTAAGGGATCGGAGCGCTTCGAGCTTGTGCTTCAGCCGGAAGTGATATTGGCCATGCCCGATCTGGACCAGCTGGCAGGGTCTGACATTACATTGCCGGTGGTGTCGAAAAACCTGAATGATGTGGTCGGGTTGCAATTTACCATTCAATGGCCACAGGCAGATTTAGCCCTTACCGGTATCAGCCATTTTGGATTGCCCGGCTTAGATTCAGCTAATTTTGGATTAAGCGAAACAGAGGCTGGAAGGTTGATGCTGAACTGGGACAGTGAGAATTTATCTCCAGTGCAGAAGCCCGATAGCAGCGTGCTCTTTATGTTTCACTTCACTGCCAGGCTTGGCACGGTGAAGAATGCAGAAGTAAAAATTGTGGAGAATCCGTTGCCCACTGAGCTCATCAACTCCGAGCTATTTCCACTAAACTATAGCGTGCGCAATAGCTCCATCAACGTGCGCAATAAAGTGCTGATGACAGGAAAAGTAGCGCGAGTAAGCGGTGTACCTGTCGTGGGAGCTCCACTCCAAATGGCAGGTGCCGACAGTTTGATGAATCGAGTGACCAACCATGAAGGAGTATTTACTTTTGAGGTAGCTGAAGAAAAGCCATATGTGCTCCATGCAGACAGGGTGGAACTGGAAAAAGCGCGTGAGGTATCCATACTGGATGTAATATTGGTCAGAAGCCATCTGCTGGGCATTAGACCGTTTACGCAGTCGCTTGCTTATTGGGTGGCCGATGTGAATGAATCTAAATCGGTTTCGGTGGCAGATATCGCCCATATGCGAAGAAGCATTTTGTCCGGTTCTGGTAGTAGCAGCTCCGGTTTGGTAGTACATGAAAATGGAGCAGCAGGCAACCTGATGAGTCCATTTGAAGAGAATCCATCAGACTACTTCTTTACTGCAACAAGCACCTTAGAGCCAGTACGATTTACCGCCTATGAGCCGGGCAATGTGAGCGATGTGGGAGGTAATGGCAACCGGCTTATTCAAGAGGACTACGTGGAGTTTGTGATCGAGAAGGCTGCGGACGCAGACCATGAAGAACAACTTCACATACCCGTGTCCGCCAGTAACTTCAGCGATGTGAACGGTTTTCAATTCGGCCTTCACTGGGATGCTGAAGCTCTGAAATTTGTAGGCGTGAATAAAGGAGCTGTTCTTCCTGAGACTTTTGTCAACGTTGACGAAAAATCTCGACTGTCACTGTTGTGGGAGGCGGAAGATGCCATGGCGCTGACGCTCCAGGATAATGAAGTATTATTCACCCTGGTATTTGAAAAAACTAAGGCGTTCAGAAATTTTGCTTCTCTTTCTATTGGTTCAGACCTTACCCCTGAGGAGGTGGTCAAAAATCAGTCGGCGGTAGAATTTATAAGCTACAACGCTCTGGTGCAGGACTGGATGGAACGTCAAGAGGTGGTAAACTATCCCAATCCATTTACCATAGAAACAAACTTTCAGTTCTTCCTGACTAAGAACGACTATGTAGAAATAGCCATATTTGATCCTGCGGGCAAAATCATAGACCGCCATGCCTCCTACTACAGCGAGGGTTTAAATCAGTGGCGTTGGAACATGCAGGAGCGTGTAGGATATACAATGCCTCAAGGGTTTTATATCTACAAAGTGACGTTTGGAGAAAAGCAATTCACAGGTAAAATGATGATCAGATAATGGCTGGTATAAAGAAAAGAATATTCTATCTGGGACTGGCTTTAGCACTCAACCTGCTGCTTCTCGATGTGTCGCTTGCTCAAAGAGCCGAATACATCACTTTTGATGGCCCCGGTAATTGCAACCCGGATGAGTGTTTTGATATAACAGAGGGTTGTATTCGCTGTATTCCCATCGATGGTGGCTTGCTCTACCTGCTTTTGGCAGGAGGAATTTTTGGTATTAAGCGAATTAGGGATCGAAGAAAGTAATTTTTTTTCCTTAAATGTATACGATTCAATCTTGTTATGGCTGAGCAGCGTCGGCAGTTCTTGTATTACATCCATGAGTTTCGGGGAATTGCAATAGTACTCATTGTAGCTTCACATGTTTTTTATGGTCTCACCGACGATAATGCAGTCATCGGTTTTGTAAATGCCACGGTTCGAAATTCAACAGTACTTTTCTTATTTATCTCTGGCTATCTTTTTCAGTACCTGTCTGCCAATTTCAAATTACTTCCATATTGGGAGAAGAAAATAATGTATGTGTTGCTGCCATATGTCATTGTTTCGCTGCCAATCATAGCCGCCAGACTCATGGCCATGTCGCACATGGGCGCCGCAGCCATGGCGGAGCAAGGGGTCATGTTTTTGCTCACAGGTAGTCACCTCTTGCCATTCTGGTACATTCCGGTGATCGTTCTATTTTTTGCCATAGCACCGCTGATGATCTACATTGACAGGCACCCGAGGCTATACTACATTTTGCCCTTGCTGTTGGTGATTTCTTTTACGGTTCCTCGAGATGAGCTGAATAACATACCTAAAATGGCGATCCATTTTTTTTCCGTGTATGTGGCAGGGATGTTTATGTCGCACTTCAGAGAGCGTATTTATGTCCTATCAAATGGGTATAAATGGTGGTTTACCGGCATCACCATATTCATATTCATTTTAGCTTACCTGCCCCAGCATGAATCATTTTTGTATTTCGGACTGCAATATGTAAAGAACCTGTTGCTGTGTTGGCTTTTGATCTTTTGGCTTCAGAAAAAGGGGAGTGTGCCGTCCGGATGGATGACGACGTTAGCGGAATATAGTTTCGGGATTTATTTTCTGCATTTTCCATTTTTAATCGCATATCAATTCGCCTTAAAAAAATTAGTACCTATTTCCTTCAACGAGCCTTCAGTTTGGTGGATACCCTTATTTTTTGCGGGTCTCGCGGCAGGAGTGTTGGGCAGCATCGTAATCATTAAAATCGTACGTGCCTTATCAAAAAGTAATAGTCGACTTCTGGTGGGGAGCTAAACTTAAAAACTTTACTAATTGATGAACTTAAGTAGACTTTTTAGAGCAGAACTAACAGAGCGGCAAGTTCTGGCTTTGCAAATAGTCATCATCGCGGCCTTCTGTTTACTCCCTGTCTTGTTAAAATTTCCCTACAGAGCCAATTTGTATGTAACCTGGGAAGGTGCCTACCGCCTGTCACTTGGCCAGCTACCGTACAGGGATTTTGGAATTCCTCTTGGCATAGGATTTTGGATTGTCCCCGCTGTTTTTTTTAAATTGTTTGGGCCACAACTTATCCATTTGGTCTATGCCCAGGCGCTAATAAATCTCATATCTTTCATCGCGCTCCGCTACATGTTGATCAAGCTGCGGGTGCAATCAGCGCATTTGCTCTTAGTACTCTTACTATACGGTATTTCTTTTGTCCTTATCAATTTTTGGCCATGGTACAATCACACCGTGTTTGTTCTTCAACTTGTAGCTATGGCATTTGCTGTAGCATCGGTGTATAGTCTTGTACCACCCCGGAAGTATGTGCTGATAATCGCGGCTGCATTTTTTGCTGTATGGGCTTTTTTTACAAAACAAGATGGTGGGGCAATGGCCATTATGTTTGTAGCCGCCATCGTGCTATACGACACTGTGCGACTACGAAAGCCACTTTACTTTGTAGTATATGCCGCGAGTGTGGCTGTTTTGATACTGCTGTACGTGCTGCCTTTCCTTCCCCACGGCTTCGATTATTGGTTTAACTATGGGCAGGAGCCGCACTACTCCAGGGTAAACAGCTGGGATATCATAGCCCGATTTTTTGAAGATTCATTATGGATTAAGTTTTATATAGCGGCAGCCTTGTTTATTGCCGCCAGATCAATAGTCGATTTGGGTTGGAAAGCGTGGTGGCAAAGACCGGGAAGTGTTCTGTTCTTTTTGATCACTCTGGGTATACTGTTGCAGGCCCTGATCATTCAGGTGACCAGCTTTAGTCCGGCTACGGGCACATTGTATTACCATACTTTCGGTATGGCGTTTATCATCAGCCATCTGGCTCCGGCCTGGAAATGGAATAGGGTGTTCGTGTTAGGCGCAGCACTTATGGTCATTTTTATATGGCATTCGGAGCATTATTGGCACTATGGCAATGACGTGTTGAAAAAACTGCTGCCAAAGGCGATGGTGGAGAAACCAAAAGATGTAGTGTCGATAGGCAATTGGGCCGCAGAAGATAGCGTCGATCAAAAGAAGGCACCAATCCAATGGGTGTACCCTCCGCTACCCACTATGCGCAAAATACGCATACCGGAAGAAACCTATGAAGGCGTTTTGTCAATAAAAAACTTGCCCGTAGTACAGGCAAAGGGTAAGGATTTGAAGGTGCTTAACATGTCTGAGCTCACCACCCTTCCTTATGATATAGGCTACGAACCACTGCATGGGGAGCGTTATCCGTTGTGGTTTCATAAAGGCGTGAGTGTGTTTGACCGTGACATTGTTTTTTTATGCAGTCAGGTAGCGCAAAAAGAGTATGACCTGATATTATTTGAGCGGGTGGAGGAAGTGGATAATTATTTCCCCTATGATGTGTTGGAATGTGTGAAAAGCAATTATACTCATTGGAGTGAGTTTGAAGCACCTACCGGATATGGCAATACCATCGAGGTATATGTGAGAAATGAAAATTGAAAGACTTCAAAAGGGGCAATTTAATTCATGTTTTTTATTAATCACTTAAGATCAAACGTATTCGTAAGGCTTTGCCGGGTGCACCAGTGGGTAAAGAACCTTTTCATTTTTATCCCTTCTTTTTTTGCAGGGGAATTTTTTAACATTCCTCTGCTGGTAGATCTGGCTTTGGCATTTTTGGCTTTCTCTTTTGTGGCAAGCGCAGTTTATATTCTCAACGACTATGTAGATCGAGAAAAGGACCGTGTGCACCCGGCAAAACGCTGGAGACCCATTGCCTCAGGTGTGATAGGTGGCAGGCAAGCTCTGGCGGTAGGGTTGGCTCTTTTTTTTTCCGCCACGGCCATATCCTTACTGGTGCTGGAGAGCTTGGCCTTCTTTAGCATATTAATCGGCTACATCATTCTAAATATATCTTACACCTTTCTGCTCAAAGAAGTCTCGCTGGTAGATGTATTTACCATCGGGATTGGATTTGTGCTTAGGATTTTGGCCGGTGCCAGCCTGGCTACGGTGGCGCTATCACATTGGATCGTGATGATGGTTTTTCTGCTGGCGATATTTTTAGGCTTCAGCAAGCGGTATGACGATTTGGTGGTGGATAGGGCCAAAGAAAATCGCCTTTTGCATAAAAAATATAACCTTCCATTTCTCAGCACCATACTGCCCATACTTTCCGGCATTATCATTCTGGCTTATATTAATTATACACTGTCGGAGGAAGTCATAGAAAAGTTTCAGACAGAAAACCTTTACATCACCGGCCTTTTTGTGATGATGGGCATTTTTCGATATCTGCAGATCATCTATATGGAATCTGGTTTTGGCTCTCCAACACGGATTTTGTACACAGACAAATACGTGCTCATTAGCTTAGTGGCCTGGCTTATGAGTTTTTTCATTATTATCTATTTTTAAAAATCTACCATTCGCTGGCTGGGCGCCTAAATAAGCAATGCCCTCATATTTTATGAACTTTTCTTCAAAAATGCTGTATAGCGCACATGGCTACTTTATTTTTTCCATATGATTAATTCTATGCTGGAGCAATGCCGATAAAAACCAATGACAGCCAGCGCTTTATGAGCCCAATACATATGTGGCACATCTGTTAGCAATGGTAATGATCTTCGAATTTGTTTTAATATTCCAATAAGCCATCGTGGTCGTTTTTCCTCACTGTTTCTATTATGGCTTGAAAAGACCCTCAAACTTGCCTGGCGGGCCATCATTGGGTTGTTGAATTGATTTCTCCGAAGGTGTTTTTACCTTTGCGACGGTTAAAAACAAAACTTCTTGGAACAAATGGAAAGAAAGACAAGGGATTCCCTTGTAGCAATCCGCTTGTTATTGCTGTTAGTGGTGGTGATGGGTTTTATTGCGCAAGGAAGAGCAGAACAAACTGCTAGAAAGACAACTGGAGGACTTGGCTATCTGGAATATCTTCCTCCTAACTACTCATCCGGAGACAATTTTCCCGTGGTAATTTTTCTTTATGGATCAGGAGAAGCAGGCAGCGGGAGTCCTGCCGATCTCGAAAAGGTGAAACGCCACGGGCCGGCAAAGGCCATAGCATCAGGCCAGGATATTTGTGTGGAGGTTAACGGGAAAACGGAGTGCTTCATCGTAATCAGCCCGCAGAGGTCCAGCGCTATGCACGATTATCACGTGATGGAACTGGTCGATCATATTTTGGCTACATACAAGGCCGATCCGGCGCGCATCTATCTCACAGGCCTCAGTATGGGCGGCTACTCTACCTATTGGGCAGCAGGTACGGAATTGAATTCACCAAATCGCTTTGCAGCACTTGCTCCCATCTCCGCATCTTCCAACCACAATTGGTCCAACTTCATCGGTGACAACAACATACCTGTTTGGCACCAGCACGGCGATAAGGACAATACCAAGCACACCTATGCAAAAGGCTTGCTATCGGTAGAATGGATCAACAAACGCGGATGCAATCCCCAAGCCCGTTTTACTACACACCCCGGCCAGGGCCATAGCGGCGGCTTGTGGAGCAAAATTTATAATCCGGCCAACTCTGGCAATGAAAACCTCTATAGGTGGTTTTTGAGCCATAAGCTCAACTCAGTGCCTGCTGCCCCTGCGCCCGTACAGGTAAAAGTGACTGCAGGCCCCGATATACAGGTAGATGAAGTCACCAAAGATCTCACCATTGAAGGGAAAGTAGTAGAAGGTGAGCAGGTGGTGGTCGATAAGTGGTGGTCGCAGACGAGTGGGCCGGAGCTTAGCCAGTGTGATATGACTAAAGAAACACTCAAAATAGATGAGCCTGAACCAGGCACCTATAAGTTAAAATTCAACGCCAAGGATGATAACAACAAGGCATATTCCGATGATATGACCTTGGTGGTGAATGAGGCTGGAGGGTACGACATTGTGGTAGACAATAACGATAAAAGGGTGAGCCGTACAGGATCATGGACGAAAAGTACCTATGGGGGTAGTGGAAAATATGGTGACGACTATTACCACGACAACAATGCCGGCAAAGCGAGCAAGAAAGTGACTTATACCATACCAGTCGACCTGCCTGGCGATTATACAATTTCAATCTATTACTTAAATCACAGCAATCGCTCATCCAAAACGCCTGTGGAAATAAACACAGGAAACAATGTGACAAAGCTGAAAATTGACCAAACTAAAAATGGCAAGCAGTGGCTCACACTAGGCACCTACAAAATTGCGAATACGGCGGAAATAACCATTTCCAATGAAGGAACCGACGGTTATGTAATCGCCGATGCAGTAAAGCTGACGTATGTGGGCGATACACAAGCTGATAATAAAAATGTCAGTTCCGCCATCATTATAGACAACAGCGATCCTGAATTTTCTTTGCAGGGAAAGTGGGAATTGAGTACGCATGGCAATGGAGAAAAATATGGCCCCGACTACTATCACGATCAAGATGGCGGCAAGGGAGGCAAGAAGGCTTTTTACGATGTGCAAGATCTTTCCGGCAGCTATGAGGTGCTTACGAAGTGGACTGCTCATCAAAACAGGGCCTCGAATACAAAAGTGCTGGTAGAGCATGCGGACGGAACCGATGTGATTTATCTCGATCAAACGAAGCAAGTGAATGGTTGGAAGTCACTTGGAACTTTTGATTTCAGTGGTGACGGCCGTGTAGTGTTCGATAATGCGGGCAGCAATGGATACGTGATCGCTGACGCCGTGAAGTTTGTGCCGCAGCAGTCGCTGGCCAATGCCAGAGTGGCAGATGAGCCAGTAGCTGATCAAGTAGAAGTTGAATTATTGCAGACACAGGCACTTGCTTTATACCCCAATCCTGTACGCGACGACCTCAATCTTTCCATTAATGGGCAAATGCTTCAAAATTGCACTATAAAAATACTGGACGCCAATGGCAATCAGGTTTTAGAGCAGGGGTTTCTGTCGGGTAGTTCATCCACGGTAGATTTGCGCAACGTGAAACCCGGCGTGTATATTCTTCAGCTCCACGATCTGAACAACGGTCAGATGGCGATAAAGCGCTTTGTGAAGATGTAGCTGCAAAAATTAATGATTAATAAAACCCCCGAATGATGGTCAATGACCACTGGGGGTTATTTTTTTACCGTTTCATTATACAATTGCTTCAGTTGCAGCGCTCGATGTGTCCAGCTGTTTTTGCGTGCCAGATCAATGCGCCGCGTACGGAGGCCTTCATCATATGGTTCCTCTAACGCAAGTCGTGTTTTATGTATGAATCTTTCAGGGCTTTCTGCCAGGTAGATATGGCTTTCAAATTCAATCAACTCATCAGAAAATCTGGTGGAAATGACCGGGAGTCCGGCAGATAGATATTCATTGATTTTCAATGGATAAATGCTTTTGGTCAGTTGGTTGCTAACAAATGGAATAATGGCCACATCAAAGGTTCTTAATCGGGCAGGCAATTCTTCGTACGGTACAAGACCCAGCAGCTTGATGTTGCCGGTCTGGTCAAAACGGCTGCCAATATAGTTTTTGTCCACGGGCCCGATCATGTGGATTTCCGCTTCGGCAAAGGTATGAGCAAGCGATATCACTAGATCAAGGTCCATTCGTTCGCCCACAAGGCCGGTATAGCCAATGATACGCTTCTTCTTGTTTTGGGCAGCTATGGCTATGTGTTCAAAAAAATGATCTTGTACACCATTGGGCAGGTAATGTGTATTGCTGTTTTGCAATGACAGTTTCGCTACAAGGCTTTGTGCCGTGGCGACTACCAGGTCGGCCTTTCGGGCCCGTATATTTTCCAATTGCTGCCCGTGCTTATTCACAAATGGTGCGGCGGAAATATCGTCTCTACATTGATAGATGGTAAAGAGGTTGTTTTTATCCCGTTCAAAGAAACTGCCGTAGAAGGGATTGAAGGAATTAAAAAAAATATATTGGCTGATACCACATTTTTTCATCAGCCTGCGTACCGACCAATAGAGTAGATATTCATTGATTTTATTCATTCTGATGTACAAGGCAGTTGGTAGCCAATTGAGTGGGATAGCGAAAATGGCGAAGCCAATTTTTAGATTGAGATTGTTGAAGTAGTGTATGCATCGATCATCCCTGCCAAAGATGGCCTTAAATCTTTTTTTGATGGACCCGTCAGAGAAGTTGACAGCCAAATCCTTATAAGTATAAGGATGGTCAATGTATAGCACGACCTGATTTTTTGACAGCTCTCTTGCCAGGGAAAGTGATGCAGAAGAAAGATAATCGTACCTCGACATGCTGAGCATGATCACGGGGTATTTCTCAAAATTCACTGAGACCGACATACAGTTTTTGATTTATTTTACATGTAATGCGCAGCAACATATCGCCACACCCTGATTTAAGCTGGCGTAATGCCCTGGCAATTTCCACAATAATCTGAATGAATCGGTTAGCAACAAAGTCGCGATAATAGCAGGGTGAATATTAAGCATTCAATATGAATTTGCACTTTTCTAATAAATGGTTTGTAAAATCCATTTTCTTGCAATTGTAACCAGGCAATTCATATGCGCTCAGATGGGTAGGAAATTGAAAGAATTGTAACATTTCCAAAGCTTTTGCTCAGATCATTTAAAATACTCACTACCAATGCGATCCATCTATATATGCCATTTTAATGGGTGCTTTTTGTCTAATTTTAATTCGTTATATATTTGTAGCCAAATTTCTTCATCTAAATGAAAAATCTCAATGAAGAGATTTCTATTAACCACAGCCTCAATACTTCTTGGATTTAGTTCTTTATTTGCCCAGCTCACCTTAAGAAACCCAGACGGCGTATTGCCATTTCTTGAGTATACGCCGCCCGGCTATAATACGGCAAAAGAAAAATATCCAGTCTTAATTTTCCTGCACGGATCGGGCGAAACCGGCAATGGTACGCCCGGGAGCATAGGTAAGGTGTTGAAACACGGGCCAGCCAAATTTATTGACAATGGCGATGACATGTGCTTCACCGTCAATGGGAAACAGGAGTGTTTCATTGTCATTACACCTCAGACAGCAAATGCCTTTCACGATTATAAGGTAATAACCCTAATTGATTATGTACTGGATAATTATAAGGCAGATCCCGATAGGGTATATCTCACCGGCCTTAGCATGGGCGGGTATTGCACCTACTGGACAGCCGGCTGGAGCGCTAATGAACCAAATCGAATAGCTGCCATAGCGCCTGTGTCAGCTTCCTCATCTTGTGTATGGGCACAAAATATAGGCGAAAGAAATATACCAACCTGGCATCATCACGGCGATCGTGACAACACTAAACATAGTTACCCCAAAGGTGAATCAGCAGTAAAATGTGTCAATAAGGCTAGCCCTAATCCCGAGGCTATATTAACCACCTATAAAGGCCAGGGCCACAGCGGGTCGATGTGGAATATGGTGTACAGCCCTACGAATGATTATAACACACCAAATCTATACGAGTGGTTTTTGGGTTATAAAAGAACTGTATCTGGCAATAAGTCTCCATCCGCCAATGCCGGTACCGATCAAACCATAACCCTGCCTACCAATACACTGGTGCTGAAAGGCTCGGGATCGGATTCCGACGGTTCTGTTACCTCGTATATGTGGACCAAATTATCCGGACCGGCTGCTACACTTGTGGATGCGAATAGCGCTGTACTTACGCTCAACAAACTCACTGTAGGCACTTATACATTTCGACTGACCGTAACCGACGATAAAGGAGCAACTGACGACGATGAGGTGATCGTAACTGTACTGCCGGAACTGATCAATAAAGCACCAAGTGCCAATGCCGGAAAAGATTTTACGGTAGTACTGCCCAATACATCGACCAACATCAACGGCTCTGGTACAGACAGCGATGGTACAGTGATACAGTATGACTGGATCAAGTTGAGCGGTCCCACGGCTACATTAGAAAATGCGGATAAGCCTGTACTGACTGTAAAATCATTGGTAGAAGGAATCTATACGTTCGAGCTTACTGTGACGGATGATGACGGTGCCACCGGTGTAGATGAAGTAATGATAAAGGTAGAAGCTGCAAATCAGCCCCCGCAGGCCGATGCTGGTGAAGATAAAACCGTACAATTACCTGACAATACCGTATTGCTCACTGGCAAAGGAACAGATGCCGATGGTACGGTAAGTAGCTATTTGTGGTCCAAACAAAGTGGCCCTGCCGCTGATCTCTCTAATGAGACCACCCCCACGCTTACAGTGAAGGACCTCGTAGAGGGCACCTATACCTTTCGCTTAACCGTGACAGATGATGACAACGCAAAAGCCCAGGACGATGTGCGTGTCACCGTAGTCGCTGCAAATCAGGCCCCTATTGCTGATGCAGGAAAGGATCAGATTGTAGCATTGGCGCTAACGACAGCCATAAATCTGACAGGCAAGGGTACAGATAATGACGGGAAAGTAGAAACTTATCAATGGGTAAAAGTAAGTGGCCCGGCCGTCACCATGAGCAATGCTACTTCACCCACACTTTCACTGTCTGATCTGGTGGAAGGTGTTTATAAGTTTGGCCTCACTGTAACAGATGACGATGGAGCCAGCGGTTATGACGAAATAACAGTAACCGGAGAACTGGAAAACGTACCACCAACGGCAGATGCGGGCGATGATATAACGCTAACATTGCCAACGAGCAGCACCAACATCGATGGCAGCAAGAGCAGTGATAATGATGGAAAAATCGACACTTATAAATGGACAAAAATAAGCGGTCCGTCGTCCATTACCTTCAAAGATAGCGATAAGGCTGTAGTAAACATTCGTGATCTGGTAGAAGGGAAGTATATATTGGAACTGGAAGTAACAGACGATGACGGGGCCAGCGCTACAGACAAAATTCAGATATCTGTATTGGCTGGAAATATAGCACCCACAGCCAATGCCGGTAAGGACATCAGTATAAAATTGCCCACGAATTCGCTTCTGTTGCAAGGCACAGGCACCGATCCTGACGGCACTATTACCGGCTATTCCTGGGTAAAAGAAAGTGGACCCGACGCTGATTTAGCCAATACAACATCCCCAGACCTTTCTATCGCAAACCTACAGGCTGGCATGTATGTGTTCGGCCTCACCGTAACCGACGATGATGGTGCTACAGGGTATGATGAAGTGGTTGTAACAGTAGGCGCGGCAAATCTATCACCCAAGGTAGCAGCCGGTGAAGATGTGGAAGTGTTGTTGCCCACCACCACCGCTACGCTCAAGGCAGTGGCTACCGATGAAGATGGTGCGATAGTGAATTATCTGTGGGAAAAGGTAAGTGGACCCGGGTACACCATCGCCAATAGCAACAAAGCCATCGCTACGGTCAGCAGTCTTGTAGAAGGAGTTTATGAATTCAAAATCACGGTTACCGACAATGAAGGCGCTTCAGCTTCCGATCTTATTGTCGTATTTGTAACGCGGATAAACGCTGCGCCAATGGCCGATGCAGGCGAGGATATGTCCATCGAATTGCCAACTTCCTCTGCTACGCTGTTCGGTAAGGGCACAGACTCAGATGGCACTGTTGTCACATATTTTTGGGAAAAAGTAAAGGGTGCCTCAGCCACTATGGTCAATGTTGACAAGGCCAATGTCTCGATCAGTGCATTGACTGAAGGCGAGTACATTTTCAGGCTTACCGTCACTGACAATGAAGGGGCCTCATCTTCCGACGAAGTGATCATCACCGTAAGCCAGCCACCGGTCAACCTAAAGCCAACAGTCAGTGCGGGTGCAGATAAATCCTTGACACTGCCCGTAAATACGCTGACACTTTCTGGCACAGCCACCGACAAAGACGGAAATATAGAAAGTGTTCTATGGGAAAAAGTCAGCGGTCCTGCTGCAACGATGA
>CAZQVB010000004.1:101584-119480 GCA_964596645.1 uncultured Roseivirgaceae bacterium | reverse complement strand
CAGGATCAAACGCATTATCGCTCGCCTTGAGCGAGCTGTCTGATGGTGTATATACCTTCAGGCTCACCGCTACCGACAATGGCGGTGCGCAGGCCTCCGATGAAGTAGTAGTGACGGTGTATCCTGAGCCGATCAACCAACTGCCAACCGTAGATGCCGGCAAAGACCTGTTCATAAAGCTTCCTGCTAATACTGTGACTATTTCGGCCATTGCTGATGATGCCGACGGAAGTATAGCACAATATGTCTGGGAGCAGCTGTCTGGCCCGGGCATGGCCACATTGGCCGGTGCATCTACCAGTGCTCTCAGTGTGTCTGATCTTACTCAGGGTGTTTACATATATAAAATAACAGTATCCGATGATAAGGGGGCTACAGCATCAGACGAGGTTCAGGTAAAAGTAGACGCAGCAAATCAGCCACCAGCCGTTTCCGCAGGCCCTGACCAGAAGCTACAGCTTCCAGAGAATGTGTTGGTGCTTACGGCAACTGCAGAGGATGTCGACGGTAGCATTTCTTCCTATGCCTGGACACAGCTTTCCGGTCCTTCGGCAGCCACTATAGTAGATGGAGATAAGGCTGTGGCCACTTTTTCTGATTTACAGGAGGGCACCTATCGATTTGAAATAAAGGTAACTGATAATGAAGGTCTGTCGGCCACCGATGAGGTGAAAGTGACCGTAGAAGCAATAAACAAATTGCCTGTGGTCGATGCCGGCATCGATCAGAATTATGCCCTTCCTCTAGCCACACTCAATATATCAGGCGCTGCCTCCGATCCAGACGGAACTATATCCACCGTTGCCTGGACGCAGGTAAGCGGTGCCACTCTTACACTTGTCAATACTAATGCGCTGACGTTGACCCTGGAAAACTTGCTGGCGGGACGTTTTGTATTTCGCCTTAGCGCCACGGACAATGACGGCGCGGTATCATATGACGATGTGGTGATTCAAATTAACGATCCCGACTTAAATGAGTCACCCACAGCCAATGCCGGATCAGATCAATCCGTCAACCTGCCCACCAACACGCTGGTACTATATGGAAGTGGTAGTGATGTAGATGGTAGTGTATTAACCTATGAATGGAGAAAGATCAGCGGCCCTTCTTGCCTTCTTATCAATGCTGATCAACCCAATGTCACGCTCGAATCATTGGAAGAAGGCCAATATCGTTTTAGACTGACGGTGACGGATGGAGAGGGCGCTACAGGATCTGATGATGTCATTGTACAGGTAAACCCGGAGGTGATCAACCTGTCTCCAACGGCCAATGCAGGCTCTGATCAATCGCTTCAATTGCCAACATCTATGATCACCATCAAAGGCTCAGGAAGCGACTCAGACGGAAAGGTAGTGTCCTATGCCTGGAGCCAACAATCCGGACCCGCTTCCGCCAATCTGGCCAATCAAAACACAGCAAATGTCACAGTTTCCGGCCTCATCGCTGGCATCTATACATTCAGGCTTTCTGTAGTCGATGATGATGGCGCCACGGACTTCGATGAAATGCAAGTAGAGGTTTTACCCGAAGACAAAAATGCACCACCCGTATCATTGCCGGGCTCAGATCAGGAAATTACACTACCTGTCAATACGATTACACTATTCGGTCAGGGGTATGACAGAGATGGTACCATTGTGGGTTATAACTGGCGAAAACTGTCCGGACCTGCAGCCAATATAGATAATGCCAACAATGCCACTGTTACCATCAATGGGTTAGAGGCGGGCACGTATACTTTTAGGCTTACAGTAACAGACGACGACGGTGCGAGCACATCAGCCGATGTGCAGGTAAGGGTAAATGCCGCAGCCATTAATCGTAGCCCGCTCGTAAATGCCGGTAATGATGTATTTCTGACTTTACCAACCAACAGTACCAATCTCAACGGTTCGGCCTCAGATCCTGATGGTGATCCCTTAGTGTTTGATTGGGCCAAAATCAGCGGCCCGGAAGCGACTTTAGGTAATAAAAATCAAAAAACACTGGCGCTCTCCAATCTTGAGGAAGGCACCTACAACTTCCGGTTCACAGCGACCGACAGCAAGGGAGCAAGCCGCTTTGATGATGTGAAGGTTACAGTGAGCCAACCAGCTATCAATCAGATTCCAACAGCCAATGCCGGCCCCGATATCACCATTGATTTGCCAACACGCACGGTAGTGTTGTACGGCTCCGGACAGGATGCAGACGGTGAGATCACTCAATATCGCTGGACAAAGATCAGCGGACCATCAGGTCAATTGACAGGGATTAATTCAGCTAACCTTACAGTTTCTTTACTGCAGGAGGGTCTTTACACATTTCGACTTACCGTTACCGATAACAATGGAGCGAGTGATGATGACCTTGTAAGGGTAACCGTAAGGCCAGAGGAAGTCAATAATAATCCTGAAGTGAATGCGGGTAGAGATCAACACATTTACCTGCCCACCAATTCGGCAATCATTAAGGCGCTGGCCTCTGATGATGACGGAAGTGTAGTGAGCTACTTGTGGGAGCAAACTGCAGGGCCATCTGTGGTACTAACAGAAAACCGTGACGCCACGCTTTCACTCAGTAATTTGATAAGCGGCGTGTATGTATTCCGCGTCACCGTGGTAGATGATGATGGCGCAAGCGCCTCAGATTTGGTGCGGGTGACGGTGCATGCAGAGGCAATCAATCAGCCACCAACTGCCTATGCAGGGGAAGATATCGTCATTCAATTGCCAACCAATACTATAGTGCTTGCTGGCTCAGGGTCCGACCCGGATGGGAGTATTGAAAAGTATCAGTGGAAGAAGATAAGTGGGCCAGGAGCGACATTAAAGGACGATGGCAAGCCGACGCTTACGGTTCAGCAAATGATTGCAGGCACGTATATTTTTCGCCTTACAGTGACTGATAATGATGGTGCACAGCATGATGACCAGGTAAAGGTGACTGTATTGCCTGGTGAAATTAATAAGGCACCACAAGCAGATGCAGGGCCGGACATCAATCTATATCTGCCCCAGAATACTACGGTTTTGCAAGGCAGAGGTACAGATAGTGATGGTAGTATCGTAGCGTATGAATGGAAGCAGGTATCTGGGCCGGTAACTAAAACAAGTAATCCGGATTCTATTGCATTTAAGATTTCCGATATGTCGGCCGGCACTTATGTCTATCGCTTCATGGTGACAGATGATAAAGGCTCCACCGCTACCGATGAGGTAACCATAACGGTGTACGGACAAGATATAAATAAAAAGCCCGTAGCATTGGCGGGTGAAGATATGATCGTTTCATTGCCGCTCGACAGTCTCGTGTTGTATGGCAGCGGCACTGATGCCGATGGTTATATAGTAGATTATCAGTGGAGAAAAGTGAAGGGACCAGCTGTTGCTATATCCGCTATTGACAGCATGCTGATTCTTAAAAATATTTCGGAAGGTATATATGTATTTCGCCTGCGTGTGCAAGATGATCAGGGGGAAGCCGCTTTGGACGAATTGCAAATAACGGTGCTACCAGAATCGGTCAATCAGAACCCCAAAGCGATGGCAGGTAAGGATGTGTTCATCACTTTGCCTCTTGATAGTATGGTTTTAGAAGGGGAGGGTAATGATCCCGATGGTGATCCTATTTCTTATATGTGGCAAAAGCAGTCCGGACCTCATGTCGATTTATCCGGTGAAAGTACGGCGACACTTTCCTTACGCGAATTGGTAGCGGGCCGTTACATATTCCGGCTCACTGTCACGGACGATCAGGGAGCTACAGATTCTGATGTGATTATAGTCAATGTGCTGCGGCAACAAGATGATAATATACCGCCTGTGGTGTATGCCGGCGAAGATGTAGAAGTGGATTATCCCGTGGACGATGCACAGTATTTGGTGGGAGAGGTATATGATGAAGACGGATATATCATCAATTACGAGTGGCGATTTGTGGATGGTCCAACCATGCAAAATCCGGTTGAGCAGTCTGATACTTTGTTTTTAGCCGGATTACAGCCTGGTGAGTACGTCTATGAACTAGCTGCCATGGATGATGATAGCGTATGGACATTTGATCAGGTGCGGATTATAGTGGGTGGCATGCAAGATGACCCTCTTGGAGCACAGAAGTTCTTTTCTCCCGACGATGGCAATCAAATCAATGATGAATGGCGCATTGATCACTTGGAGTTGATCAATGGCTGTGTTCTGTTGGTTTTCAATCGTTTTGGTCAAAAGGTATACGAAACCAACAACTACAATAATGATTGGGATGGCACAATGAGCGGAAGGCCGCTTCCCGATGGTGATTATTATTATGTGGTCGATTGTGGTACTGAAAAGGCCAAATATTCAGGTGGTGTAAGAATAATACGAAAGCGACAATGATCAGGACAGTCGTTTTAATGATAGCTTTTATTTCTGCTTTTGCAACCGCTAAAGCACAGCAATACCCATATTTTAGCCAGTATATAATTAACCCTTCGTTATACAACCCAGCCACCATTGGCAACAGTGGGCGTGCAGAATTAAATCTCACGTATAGACAGCAGTGGACGGGAATCAACGACGCCCCCCTAACGCAAGCCTTCAATTTTCAATATCCTACACGCAACAACCTGTACTTTGGCATCAATTTCTATCACGATCGCACGGTGTTGCTCAATACTTCTGCGATAATGGCGGGGGTTGCATACAGAGTAGTCTTAGCAGATGAGCATTCGCTGAAATTTGGTTTGTCAACGGGTTTTGGCATGAACAACTTTTCATTATCGGAAGTAGAGCACCTGGACGACCCTGCTATTTACGATGCATTGGAGAACACCAACTTTATGGCCGGGCAGTTTGGTGTGTATTACAAGTTCCACAAGTTGTCACTTGCTTTTTCCTTACCCCAATTGTACAGCTATCGCGCTGTCGATTCGGAGAAAATTCAATCTGTTCGTATCACACAATTTGATAGTTACTTGCTTTCTGCAGATTATCAATTTTCTTTTTCTTCGTCCAACCTGGGGTTAAGACCTTTCATAATTTATCGCCACAATCGGAATTTACCTGAAATAGTAGAAGTAGGAGGTTTCGCTGATTATAAAGATTTTCTGTGGTTGGGAGCAGGCTATCGCACCAATTATAGTTTAACCACGCATTTTGGCATCACAATAAAAAAAGATATCTCTTTCACTTATGCCTATGAGTTTGCCTCCAGCCGGCCTGACAGATTAGGCAATGGCAGTCATGAGATCAACTTTAAATTGCGCCTGGGCAAAAACAAACATACTGCGCCTTCAGTCAGCCGATCGTTGAAAACACCAATAAAACCGCTCAAGCAAACAAAAGCAAAAGAAATTTCAAGCAATGAAAAAATTGCTGAAACAAATAAGAATGAAGGTGCAGATGCAAAGCAGATCAATGCCAATATTAATAATAGCAGTATCATAAATGGCAGCAATAGTTTGAATCCTGCTTCTTCGAAAGAAGAAACAGAGAATGAAGAGGTGTACTTGTCACTGGAAGATGTAGGGGTTGTTCAGCAGCGCAGTCAGCATTCTAATGAAAAATCACATGGTTCATCAGTCGCAAAGTCAGCCAATTATCCAAACATCGGAAAACATCCGGGTTTTATACCCGGTTTTTATGTAGTGCTTGGCGCCTTTGAATATTACGACAACGCCATTATGTATATGCGTCAGCTGAACGGCCGTGGTATACACGCTCAGTATGGCTATCTCGGTGATAAGAGGTTATACTATGTCTATACGGCACGGGAAGATGTAAAAGATTCAGCAGATACATTAAAGAGAAAATTCTCTGAAATGGAAGGATTCAGCGATGTATGGATATTTGAAGTAGAGTAATGGTTGTAGGATTTAGGCAGATTCTACTTTAAGAAAGGTTTTTTTATAGGCAGAAGCCACATATCCGATTATTCCCCAGGCTACAAAGACATATGGAATTTGAAAGGCGTTGTCCTGTGCGTAGCCAGCTGCGCTGAGCATGATTATTACGGTGATAAAGCCTTTTAAGGCATATCTTTCGTTTTCAGAATAATAATCTATAGTCTGAAAATATATTCTGATACCAACAATGATTATCGTTCCAAACAGTACAAGCTGGATTAGCAGCCCAATCCATCCAGTTTCCATCGCCATTCTCATAAAATACCCATCTGGTGGTATACTTGCTAAAGGATGATAGCCTAAATCTTTAATGGTTCCACCGGAAGTAAATAGCCCTCCACCAATTGGATGACTTAATATGTAGGGCCTTATTCTCTCACGATTATACTCCCGAACCTGATAAGAAGCATCCTCAGAAGGCTGAAATGTTGAGCGTATCCTGCGAACGGTAGGACCATGAAAGGGGCCAAAGATAATGGCCATAAACACGGCAAATAAAACGAACATAGACAGAAGAACGCGTACATTATTTATTTCGAAGAATAAATAATATAATAAACCAATGCCGATCATAGCGGTGGCTGTTCTTGTGCCAGAGTAGCTGGAGGAAATTAACATTAGTGATGCGCCAACCCACAGCAGAATTTTAGAGGTAAGCTTGCTTTTTCTAAATGAATAGATCAGGAAAAAGACACCGCTAATGGCCATATATATACCGAAGTCGGTACTGTTGCCGAGGAAAGACCACTTTCTCCAACGTCCACCAACAAATTGGAGATTTCGAAATTTTTCATCTTCTAAGGCAATCTGAAGTTCAAATTCTGGAATGCCGATAAATTGTTGATACATGCCGTATAAGGCAGTAAGTAATGCCAGAATATACCAGCCTTTGAGAAAATAATTTAGATTAGTACTGTCCCTGAGTAAATAATATGAGACGAATGCAATGAATAAAAATCTGAGCTGCTCTCGAAAGCCATAGAGCCAGGCGTTTGGAAAGCCTGAAGGATTAGCAACTTGTAGAAGTATATAGCCAAACCATAAAAACAAAACAATAAAAACTGGATTGGAGGCATAGCTTCTGATTGATGAAGGTTTTTTTTCAATTAATATTCTAAAAAGAATAAGCAAGAGCCCTACGTCTATAACCACACCTAGTGGGAGGGTCATTTTTAATAAACGTAAAATATAAAAATAGAAGTTGCTGAGATAAAAAAGAACCAGCAAGCCAACAAAGGGATTGTTGATGAGCAGTACAAGAGACAAGATGCCGACGACTACAAGTAATGAAATGGCTACTGCAGGAAAACCGTTACTGGCAGTGAAATAGGTAATGACAGATACTAATAGTAAAACGGCAATGAAGCCTAAAGGTGAAGCTAGTTTTTCATTGATGCGGTAAAGGAGCTTGAAAAGCATAGATGATCATTCATGGCTAAAAGGATATCTCAGGACTACATGTAGTCTTCCAAAATATCATCGAGGTTGATACCGACTACTTCTTCCAGATTAATTTTGGCAATCTCCATTTCAGATTCGCGCTGAATCCTCATGACCATCTGCTGTTGATATTCTCTCAGACTCTGATTATATTCTTCTAGCGTAATTTCCCCTGTTTTGAATTGTTGTTCTGCAATTTGGTAATTTGAATAGGTGTCCTGTGTCATTCCTGTCTGTACTTTATACAGCTCTCGCGATCGTCTGTAATGCTCATACAGTCGTAAAACTGACGCCCTGATGTTTAGTTTTTGCAGGTTAATGGCCTGTTCCTGATTGGTATATTCCAGTTTTGCTATTCGCGTGCGCGTAGGGGTCTCTACAAACATTCCAAGCGCAACAGTAGCACTGATGTTGTATCTCGGAAAAAATCGATTGCCGAGTGCGTCTTCAAATGCAGATGGATTGATGGTGTACTCATTTAAGTTACCCGAAACTCTGAAAATATCTAACCACGGCGTCTTGGTAAGGGTAATATTCTTTTTAGAGATCAAAAGATCATTTTTAGAGATTGTTGTTTCAGGATTGTTTTGCCATGCCAATTGCACAAGTTTTTCCTTTACAGATAGATCCTTCACTTTCTCGGGTAGAATAATGGTGTTGTAGTCTATTGTTTGCGCCATAACACCTGCCCAAGAGCAGAAGGTTATAAAAAAAATCACAGCAAGCTTGTTCATGAATTGTCTTATTAGAAAACTAAAATCTTGAGAAATATGGCTAGGTAAAGAAAAATTGATAATGCAATTAATAAATATTTATGATAGCTTGAATTCTTAGAACCTGCCATTATACAATATTTTTGATTTGTAATTTATTGAGCACTGATCCTAAATACTTACCATCAAGGTTTTTTAGGCTTTGCACAGATTCTTTGTCTAAATTATTTAAAATCTTATCTGAGCTAAATACACCAATGACTCCTTCACAATAATCGACCAGCTCTTTAGTGTCGGAAAAATGGTTTAATGCCGGACCTTCTAAAAGGATATAATCATAGTGTTGTGAAAACTCTTGCAGGAATCGGTCAAATCTTTTTCCAGAAAAAATTTCATCGGGAGAGTTCATACCCATTTTATTTCCAATCATGTCAATATCATTATGTGCGGTTTTCATAATGAACTGCTCGTATGGAAATGCTTGCTCATTTATCCTTTCATGTTCGTGGTCTGAATTCACCATGTTCAACAATTTTACCCCATTATTCGGTGTAGATTTTGTGACCACCACATTTTCCTTTTTGAGAAAGAGCTTAGTGAGCGTGTTATTTTTAAAGTTGGTATCTATGATTAGGATTTTTTTATTGATCAAGCTGAAGGAATACGCAAGGGAAAGCAAAAACAATGTTTTTCCCTCTCCTTTATCGGTGCTGGTTATGAGCAAAATCCGTTTACCGCTCTTTTCAAGATCAAACCTGATTTTGCGCAATGATTGCAAAAAGAATTCATTGTGTTGATTAGGCTTTTTCTCCCCGTTGAAAATATTGCTGACCTCATAATTGTTGACAGAAATCTTATTGAGGTGACCCAACAAATTTAATTTGGCTACTTGGCTGAATTTTTCGGGTGTCTTAATGGAAAGGTCAAATAATTCTAAGATAATGATAAGGCCCGTGGTAAACGAAAATGCGGCAATACCTGCAAATAGAATTATTAACAGTTTCTTAGATGCTTCAGGCTCTTCTGCAGGTTGTCCTTGGAGTACTTGTTTCAGCGTATTACCGGAGATAAGGGCTTCATTCCTGGAGTCATTTAATTTGGCCTGTATATTTAAATACTCCTGAGTCTTTAATTCAATATCACGCTCAATTTCACTTACTTCTGTTACACTTGTAGAAAGATTGCTTGTGTTGGATCTCAAACTGACAATGTTGTTGTTGATCGTTTGAAGATTGGCTTGTGCAATCTTCAACTGAGTTTCGAGATCGTAAAGCTTGTTGGTCAATTCGTCTATAGTGTTAAGCGTGTTTTGCTTGTTGCCTGAGGTTTGGGCGCGTGACAATTCAATATCGTGCTGTTGTCTTAAATTAATAATGGAATCTAATAGAGCCTTATTGCTACTGCCGCCGCTTATATATCTTTCGTTCAAGATGTTAAGCTTTTTTTTCAATTCTATCAGATCACTATTATTGGGTGAGTTGTTATTGCTTCCGTTCTTCAGCGACGATAATCTGTTTTGTACATCGTTTATCGACAGACGCAGCGCATTGATATTACGCATTTCTTCGCCTCTGGAGAGTTCCATTACTTCCAGCTGGTTAATTTTGGCCTGACCATGTGTTTTATAATCAAATATTTGACTTTGAGATTTGATCGTGTTCAGTTGACTTTGCAGAATGTCTAGCTCAGTCTTTTTCTCACGAAGAAGATCTTCAAAAAAGGTGATAGACTTAATGGAGCCTTTGTATTTAATATTTCTATTGTACCGTATGAATTCATCACAGAATGTATTTACGGCATAAGCCGAGAGATATGGATTCTCAGAAACGTATTCTATATTGATGTAATCTGTGAAGTTGATGCGCCAAACTTTCAGTTGTTTGTTGATGGCTTCTGGAGAATATTCATAAGTTTCAAGTAATTCAATAATCGCCCTATCGCTGGCATTGAATTTTGACAGTACAGCAAATGAATCAAGTTTCGATTCAATGAGCTTACCCAATTGATGTTTTTCTGCCGTTGAATACTGACGCACTTCAAGGGGCGGTTGTTTGAAGGGAGTTGAATTGTTGATGTCGTGCAACATTAACCTATAAGACAATAGGTGCAATGTTGTATTCGATTTCATGTTCTGAATAAGATTGTTGAATTTTATCTCCAGATCCCTGGGGTTAGTTTTATCATCTGTTAAGTTTATATCATTTGTAGTATATCCTGTTGATAACTGTGCAGTCGATTTGAAATTGGGATCGATAGACTGTGCGACAAAATAAGCCACAACAAGTGCTGCTATAGTGGCTGAAAGTATTAACCACCATTTTCTAACAACAGCCCTTACCAAATAGACTATTTCCATAACTGAAACTTCTTTAAAAACTATTGAAGATTGGTAGGCTTATGCCGGTCTACTAGATGTGCTACTATTTCCTCCACCACTACAGGCGATAAATTGAGTTTGATGGCCATATCCTTACACACTTTCACTTCCGTTTCATCAATATTTCTATCGGCGATCATTATTTCAACGAGATGTTGCAATAACAAAATTTTATCTGTATCACCACTCGGTGGATTAAATTTCACCTTGTTCGGATAGTTTCTAATCTCCATGACTTCATCACGATTCATGTCGAATTTTTCTGCTATAGCGATGACGGTGTCAAGTTCTGCTTCATCTAAATTTCCGTCGGCAGCGGCTAACTCAAGTAAATTCTTTACGTGGCTGCGTTGCTTCTCTTTTTCATTGGAGTTGAAAGCGCTGAAAATGCCCATACAATAGATATTAACAATGAGTAAGACAGCAAATAAACAAACTTCCCGAACTTAATATTGACTTTTTTGAACCAGGCACGGAAAAGATGCTTTTGTGCTAAAAATTTCCCTAAAATTAATGAGAAAATATAAATAATCGAATAATTATTATGAAATTAATAAGCATACTGTCCTTTTATTGTAATACCCACACCAAAAAAAAGGGCAACCGCAATTGCCCTTTTGTATAATGAAAAAACGTCGATCCGTCAATTCTTATTTTTTATGCGGATCAAATTAAGCGCGCTTCCGGCTTTGAACCACTCTATCTGATTTTCATTGTAGGTGTGCTGTGCTTCAATACGATCGCTGGAGCCGTCGCTGTGGTGAAGTACCAGGGTCAGCGGCTTATCAGGGGCAAAGGATTCGAGGTCGATGATGTCGATGGTATCGTCTTCCTGTACCTTATCATAATTTGCCTCATCCTTGAAAGTGATACCAAGCATGCCCTGTTTTTTGAGGTTGGTCTCGTGAATACGGGCAAATGATTTAACCAAGACTACGCGAACACCCAAGTGCCGTGGCTCCATAGCGGCATGCTCACGAGAGCTTCCTTCACCATAGTTGTGATCGCCCACCACGATGGTAGCAATGCCTGCAGCTTTGTAGGCCCGTTGCACCTGTGGCACGCTGTCGTACTCGCCCGTCAGTTGGTTTTTCACTTTATCGGTGGCGTCATTAAAATAGTTCACCGCGCCGATGAGCATATTGTTGGAAATATTGTCGAGGTGGCCGCGGTAGCGTAACCAGGGGCCGGCCATGGATATGTGGTCGGTGGTACATTTCCCTTTCGCTTTTATGAGCAGTCGCATTCCGGATATATTCTTACCATCCCAGCCCTCAAAGGGTGTAAGCAGCTGCAGGCGGTCAGAATCGGGATTTACCACCACATCGATATGGCTGCCATCTTCGGCCGGGGCCTGAAAGCCCGGATCCTTCACATCAAACCCGTTTGGCGGCAATTCATGGCCGCTGGGCGGATCGAGCATTACCTCTTCGCCATTTTCATTGATCAGTTTATCAGTAAGCGGGTTGAAGTTGAGACTGCCGGCAATTGAGAGTGCCGTGACCAGCTCGGGCGATCCTACAAAGGCATGCGTGTTTGGGTTGCCATCGTTGCGCTTGGCGAAATTGCGGTTGAAAGAGGTGATGATGGTGTTCTTTCTATTTGGGTCGGTGGTATGCCGTGCCCATTGGCCTATGCAGGGTCCACAGGCATTGGCCAATACTACACCGCCTATTTTTTCGAAGGTGTCCAGGTAGCCGTCTCGTTCTACCGTGTAGCGCACCTGTTCGGAGCCTGGCGTTATGGTGAATTCTGATTTGGTTTTCAATTTTTTGTCCACCGCCTGGCGTGCTATGGATGCCGACCTGGAAATATCTTCATACGAAGAGTTGGTGCATGAGCCGATCAGTCCTACTTCTATTATTTCAGGCCAGTCGTTTTTCTTCGCCTCTTGCGCCAGTTGCGAGATGGGCGTGGCGCGATCGGGTGTAAAAGGACCATTCAGGTGGGGTTCCAGCTCCGACAGATTTATCTCAATGACCTGATCAAAATATTTTTCAGGATTTTCATACACTTCTTTATCGGCTGTAAGGTGCTCCCGCACATCGTTGGCCATATCAGCGACCACATCCCTGTCGGTAGAGCGCAGGTAGCGCTCCATGGAGTCGTCGTAGCCAAATGTAGATGTGGTGGCGCCTATCTCTGCGCCCATATTGCAAATGGTGCCCTTGCCTGTGCAGGATAGGGAGCGGGCTCCGTCTCCGAAGTATTCCACGATATGGCCTGTGCCGCCTTTCACGGTGAGTATGCCGGCCACTTTCAATATCACATCTTTAGCCGAGGTCCAGCCGTTCATCTTGCCGGTGAGTTTCACGCCGATCAGCTTTGGCCATTTGAGTTCCCAGGCCATGCCTGCCATTACGTCTACGGCATCGGCACCACCTACACCAATGGCCACCATGCCCAGGCCGCCGGCATTCACAGTGTGCGAATCGGTGCCTATCATCATGCCGCCGGGGAAAGCATAGTTTTCCAGCACTACCTGATGTATAATTCCTGCGCCTGGCTTCCAGAAACCAATGCCGTATTTGTTGGATACCGACGATAAAAAGTTGAATACCTCATTGTTTTTATTCAGAGCATCTTGAAGGTCTTTCTCAGCGCCTACTTTGGCTAGTATCAGGTGGTCAGCATGCACGGTGCTGGGCACCGCCACCTTTTTTTTGCCGGCCTGCATAAACTGTAGAAGGGCCATCTGAGCAGTGGCGTCTTGCATGGCTACACGGTCAGGTGCAAAGTCGACGTAGGATTGACCGCGTTGGAATGTTTCTTTTGCGTTGCCCTCAAACAGATGCGAATACAATATTTTTTCAGTAAGTGTCAGCGGTTTTTGTACCACCTGGCGGGCCGCCTGTATACGCTCTCCCAGTTGAGCATATACGGCTTTTATCATTTCTACATCAAATGCCATCGAGACTAGATTAAGATTATAATGAATGAAAAATTGAGGAGGGCAAAGTTAATAAGATTTCACAGAACCAAACCGGCCAACATTCTATTTTGCATCCTCAGCGGTTGGTTGCTGTTATAAGTCATCAGAGGGTCTTTTGGTGGAATCGGTCAATTTAAAATCGTTCTAAATTGAATGCATTACTCTTATTCATACATACTTAAGCGACTGACAACAAAACCGTTGAACGCGAGGCTGAGAATGCCTGCGCGACTTTATTGTGGGATGTTTGAAAAGAAAAATTGCCGTATTACTTTTGGGGCTTCCAAAAACGACCCTGTACGGGAAGTTTCACTTAACAATAAATATCTGTTCGATGAGAGGAATTTTTCGTAGGCGACTTTCCGCAGGGGCTTGCTTACTCTTTGTTTTCTTTTTTATCAGTTCATATGCGCAGGATACCACACAGGTAGCCGATACACCGGCCGCAGGCGCAGACCAAGAACTGATAAGCGCAGGACAAACGCTTTTCAATAATAATTGCAAGGTGTGCCACGCCATTCATGAGCAGGTGGTCGGCCCGGCACTGGCAGGTGTTACAGCACGGCGACCCACCGACTGGCTTTACAGTTTTATTCGCAACTCTCAGAAAATGATACAAAGTGGCGATGAATATGCTGTGAGCCTGTATCAGGAATACAACCAGACAATGATGCCTTCCTTCGACTTTTCTGATGAAGAGTTGAATGCTCTGCTGGCATATATCGATGTAGAAACGGAAAACACACCGGCATTTCAGACCACTCCCGGTGGTGATGTAGCGGCCGGCGGTACCGCCACTACCACCTCCACAGCCATTTCTTCTACCTATCTTACCATTTTCCTCATAGCCCTGCTGGTGGTGCTGGTACTCATACTGGTGGTGCTGGTGATGCTTGTATCGGTACTTACCAAGTACATAAAAGAAAAAAGAACGCTGGATCAGGAAGATACCGAGGTGGTGGAATCCAAGACCAACTACAGACAGATCCTCACCAGCCCGGCGCTTATTTTCCTTGTCACTTTTATCTTTACAGCCATCGCGTTAAAAACCGTTATCGATGGCCTTTTTAATGTGGGCATTCAAGAGGGATACGCTCCCACGCAGCCAATAGCTTTTTCTCATAAGCTACATGCCGGCCAGTACCAGATCGACTGCCAGTATTGCCACACCGGTGTAAGTGTAAGTCAGAGCGCCAATATTCCTTCAGTAAACATATGCCTGAACTGCCACCAGCAGATCGTGCGTGTGGAGGGCAGTACGGAGATGTCTGTTGAAATACAAAAAATACACGATGCGGCGCAAAATGACACACCTATAGAGTGGGTACGTGTACACAACCTGCCCGATTTGGCTTATTTCAACCATGCCCAGCACTACAACGTGGGCGGCATACAATGCCAAACCTGCCACGGCCCCATCGAAGAGATGGAGGTGGTGCGCCAACACTCGTCACTCACTATGGGCTGGTGTATCGACTGCCATCGCAAAACGGAGGTGAAAACCGGCGGAAATGAATACTACGATCGCCTGGTAGAACTGCACAATAAATACTCAAATGAGCCGCTGCTGGTGGAAGACATTGGCGGTGTGGAATGCTCTAAATGCCATTATTAATCTTAGAATTTTGTCTTTAATCCATTTATGGAAAAGGAAAAAAAGCAGTATTGGAAGGGTGTAGATCAGCTCACAAATCATCCTGAATTTGTGAAACACGCTGATAAGGAATTTCCCGATTACCTGCCTTATAATAAAGGTAAGCTGGTAGGGGAAAGCGGAGGCAGCCGCCGTGATTTTCTTAAGATGATGGGGTTCAGCATTGCTGCGGCCTCATTGGCTTCTTGTGAAGCCCCCGTGCGCAGGGCCATTCCGTACCTGAACAAACCGGTGGAAATTACCCCCGGAATACCCAACTACTACGCCACCTCTTATGTGAGTGGAGGCAACTTTTGCAGCGTAGTAGTGAAAACAAGGGAAGGGCGACCGATAAAAATAGAACCCAACAAGCTAACCAACATCACCGGTGGCGGTGCTACTGCGCAGGCACAGGCCTCTGTGCTTTCGCTCTATGACACTGCCCGGTTGCGTGGGCCATACCAGAACGGTGAGGCCATCACCTGGGAGCAACTCGACGCACAGGTGAAATCAAAACTGGATACCATCGCATACCAGGGTGGCGACATAGTGCTGGTGAGCCGAACCATATTTAGCCCCACTACGCTTTCTGCCCTCGAGGATTTTAAAAGTAAATACCCTGCCGCCCGGTTGGTGATGTACGACCCAATATCGGCGTATGGCATCACCAAAGCCAATGAAACGTCATTTGGATCGGCTGTGATACCTTTTTATCATTTCGATAAAGCCAACACGATTGTCAGCTTCAGTTGCGACTTCCTGGGCACCTGGATAAACCCGCTGCGCTTTAGCTCCGATTTTGCTACAAATCGCAAGCTGAATAAAGAAAAGAAAACCATGTCGCGCTTGTACCAGTACGAGAGCAACCTCTCACTTACCGGTGCCAATGCCGATTACCGTATTCCTGTAAGGGCTTCGAAAGAGGGCTTGATTGTAGCCAAGCTGTATAATTTACTGGCGGGCAAAGCAGGTGCTGCCACTGTGCAGGTACCCGATGTGGAGGCCGACCGTATAGAAGATGCGGCTGCCGCATTGTGGAAAGAGCGCGGCTCTTCTATCGTTGTGTCAGGTTCCAATGATCCTGCCGTGCAAACCATGGTAAACGCGATCAACAGCCTGTTGGGCAACTATGGCAATACGCTGAGCCTGAATACACCTATATATATGCGTCAGGGTAATGATGAGCAAATGAAAAACTTTGTTCAGCGTGCTGCCGGTGGCAATGTAGATGCAGTCATCTTTATGGATTGCAACCCGGTGTACGATCATTATCTCGGGGAGCAGTTGAAGGATGCCTTTCCCAAAATCAGCCTGAAAGTATCTACCAGTCCCAAAATAGATGAGACTGCCAAACTAGTTGATTTCGTGGCGCCGGAAAATCATTATCTGGAATCCTGGAATGACTACCTGCCGGTAGCAGGCTTTTTGGGATTGTCCCAACCCACCATCACGCCTTTGTTCAATACCAGGCCGGTGCAGGAGAGCCTACTGGCGTGGGCGGGAAATGAAAACCCCGACTATTTCGAATACCTAAAGGCAAGCTGGCAGCAGAAAATATTTACTACCCAGACGGAACAGCAGGATTTTCAGACTTTTTGGGACGAATGCCTCTATAAAGGCTTTTATGAAATGCCCGTAGAGCAGCAGTCTGGTGGTGCAAGCTTCGGTGGCGATGTGCGCGCTGCGGCCTCTGCCATTGGCGATTTTTACGAGAGCAGCAATAGCGATATAGAGCTTGTGCTGTATGAAAAAATTTCGATAGGAGACGGTACCCAGGCCAATAACCCATGGCTGCAGGAAATGCCCGACCCGATATCAAAAGCCTGCTGGACCAACTATCTCACCATAAGCCAGGGTATGGCCCATGCAATGGATATAGAGATGTTCGATGGCAATACTGTACTGGTAGAACTTACCGTGGGAGAAAAGAAAGCCAAAATACCGGCCATCGTACAGCCCGGGCAGGCCGAGGGCACTGTAGGACTTGCCCTTGGTTATGGTCGATCCAGCGCAGGCATCGTGGCAGACAATGTAGGCGTGAATGCCTTTATGTTGATGCGCGACATACAGGATTATCCGATTATGTCGGTGCGGCATGACCTCTCCGTGACCAACACCGGGGAAACAGCCAGGGTGCCTCAGACGCAAACGCATGAGACATTTATGAATCGTGGGTTTGTGATTCAGGAGGCTTTGCTCACACAGTATCAGGAGAGCCCTGATGCAGGTCGTCATAAGCCGAAGATACATGTGTCGGAGAATCTGCATAAGCAATTACCCGTAAAGCATGAGGATGCTGATCACACCGTAGAGCCAAAAGCGATATCGCTGTGGAACGGGCACAACTACCCCAATCACCACTGGGGCATGACCATCGACCTGAACTCTTGTATCGGCTGTGGCGCTTGTACCATTGCCTGCCAGGCCGAAAACAACATACCGGTAGTGGGACCTGAGGAGGTACTCATGCGCAGGGAAATGCACTGGCTGCGGATAGACAGGTACTACAGCAGCCAACACGGTGCTGAAACGAATAAAGAGCTGGAAAAGGCGGCAGAAAATCCGGAAGTAACTTTTCAGCCCATGCTCTGCCAGCAGTGCAACAACGCCCCCTGCGAAACGGTATGCCCGGTGGCAGCCACTACGCATAGCACGGAAGGGCTCAACCAGATGACTTACAACCGCTGCATTGGTACGCGCTACTGCGCCAACAACTGTCCGTACAAAGTGCGCCGCTTCAACTGGTTCAAGTACCACGACAACGAGAAGTTCGAGAACAATACCTCGATGAACAATGATCTGGGCAAGATGGTGCTCAACCCCGACGTAACCGTACGCTCGCGGGGTGTAATGGAAAAATGCACCTTCTGTGTACAGCGGATACAATATGCCAAGCTGGAGGCTAAGAAAGACAGGCGCAAGATCAACGATG
>CAZQVB010000004.1:88609-101560 GCA_964596645.1 uncultured Roseivirgaceae bacterium | reverse complement strand
ACCCTGCTTGTGCCAATACCTGCCCGACCAATGCCATTGTGTTTGGCGATATGAACGATCCGGGCAGCAGGGTAGTGGAGATGTTGCAACTGGAGGATGCCGGCGACATTCAATATGTGCACGAGCCAAGGGCATACCATGTATTAGAAGAGATAAATGTGAGACCGAATATTTGGTACTTCACTAAGATCAGAAACAAAGACGAAGAAAACGCTTAATTTAATTTATGGAAGTAGTAGCATCCATACGCGAGCCACTGATCACAGGTGGTAAGACCGTAGCTGACGTATCGGAGGATATCAGCGGCAGGGTAGAGGCCAAGCCGGCCAAATCATGGTTTTTAGGATTGGCCATTTCTCTGGCTTTTCTGGCCTTTGGCACCTATGCTATATTATATACCCTGTGGGAAGGCATCGGCGCCTGGGGTTTGAACAAAACCGTAGGATGGGCCTGGGATATCACCAACTTTGTATGGTGGGTTGGTATAGGCCACGCCGGTACGCTCATATCGGCTATCTTGTTGCTCTTTCGCCAGAAATGGCGCATGTCGATCAACAGGGCTGCCGAAGCAATGACCATATTCGCTGTTATTTGTGCGGCGCTATTTCCCGGTATACACATGGGGCGGCTTTGGCTGGGTTTCTACTGGGCTTTGCCTTTGCCCAACACCTTTGGCTCGCTTTGGGTCAATTTTAACAGCCCTTTGCTCTGGGACGTGTTCGCCATCACTACGTATTTCACAGTTTCGCTGGTCTTTTGGTATATTGGTTTGATACCCGATTTTGCGACCATTCGCGATCGCGCCAAAACAAAGATTTCTAAAATAGCCTATGGAGCGCTCAGCTTCGGCTGGACGGGCGGCGCCAGGGACTGGTCGAGATATGAGGCCGTTTCACTTATACTGGCAGGTCTGGCCACACCACTGGTACTGTCGGTACACACCATTGTTTCATTCGACTTTGCCACCTCGGTCATTCCCGGTTGGCACACTACTATTTTCCCCCCTTACTTCGTGGCCGGGGCGGTGTTCTCAGGATTTGCCATGGTGCTTACGCTCATGATCATCACGCGTAGGGTGTACAAGCTTCAAGATTACATCACCATCACCCACATCGAGTATATGAACATCGTGATCATTGTGACGGGCTCTATTGTGGGCATCGCATACATTACAGAGTTTTTTATAGCCTGGTACAGCGGAGTTTCTTATGAATTTTATGCTTTCCAAAACAGGGCGCTTGGCCCCTACGCCTGGGCTTACTGGATCATGATGACGTGCAATGTGATATCTCCACAACTTTTCTGGTTCAAGAAGATCCGGACGAGCATTGTGGCTACATTCATACTTTCTATTGTGGTAAACATCGGTATGTGGTTCGAGCGGTTCGTTATCATCGTTACTTCGCTGCATCGCGACTTCCTGCCCTCGAGCTGGGTCATGTTTTATCCCACACTCTACGATGTAGGCGTGTACCTGTTTACCTTCGGGTTTTTCTTCACAGCTTTCCTTTTGTTTGCCAAATATTTCCCTGTCATCAATATGGCCGAGGTGAAGAGTATTATTAAGTCGTCCACTACCACTGCAAAAGCAACGAAGTAAATGAATACAAAAACGAAATACCTTGTTGGTGTATACAGCGATCCTGACGACGCCATAGCGGGCGTAAGAAAGATAAGGGCAGCCGGTGTAAAGGTTTATGAGGTTTTTTCTCCCTTCGCTATTCACGGCATCGACGATGCCTTGGGTTATAAGAGAAGCCGCTTGCCCATCGCCGCGTTTATGTTTGGTGCTCTGGGCACCACCCTGGCACTCACTATGCAGTTTTGGATGATGGGCATCGACTGGCCTATGATTATTGGTGGAAAGAATTTCGTGTCTGTACCGCCATTTATTCCGGTCACTTTTGAGCTAACCGTGCTTGTAAGCGCTTTGGGCATGGTGGGAACTTTTATGATCGCCAGCGATCTTAAACCTTATAAAAAGCCTAAGATCTTTGACATCCGGGCCACCAACGACAAATTCATTGTGGTGGTAGACGCCCTCACCAATGCAAAACTACAAGCCGACCTCGGACAGATCATGAGAGATGCCGGCGCTGAAGAAGTGAATGAAAAATCTTTCGATTAATAATATGACAATGTTGATAAGTCATTTTCATAAAATTTTACTGGCTGCAGTGGTTGTTGTGCTCTTCTCGTGCAGGGCCGATGAGGACTATCCGGGCACCGAATATGCACCCAACATGTACCACTCGGTACCTTACGAGCCATTGAAGCAGATCGTGGATGAAAATGCCGGCCAATGGCTGAGCAACCGCGCCGATGAAAAGGGTGAATTCTATAATTCCAACCCCAATAATCCCCACAATATGACCATGCGCCTTCCGGCCCCCAATACGGTACCGCGTACCAAAGATGGCATGTTGCCCTATCGTGTACCCAAAGACAGTATGGACCTTGCCGCAAGAGCCATAAGCAATCCGCTGGATAGTACAGAGGCCATCGTGGCAGAGGGAAAGGCTTTATACGGTATATACTGCGACCATTGCCATGGCACACAGGGACAAGGCGATGGCCTGGTAGGTCAGGTGATCAAGGGTGTACCTCCATATGATGTTGGTCGGGTGGCCGAGCTGACTGAAGGCAAGATATTTCATACCATCACCTATGGCTATGGCCGCATGAACGCCCACGCTTCGCAGATTTCGATAGAAGACCGGTGGAAGATTACAGAATATGTGCAGTTGTTGCAAAACAGAAATTAACAGACGGTGGAACTCAATAAAACTGGAAATACAGACTCTCACATGTCGAACGATAAGTTTTTATTCACTTCTTCGCTGAAGAAGCGCTTTGGTCTATTGGCCATTGGCGGTGTGGTATTGGCTATAGCCGGCGTGCTCATTTTAGCGCTGGGCAGCCATGGTCATGGTGGGCATGAAGATGCCTCAGCGGCGGGGCATGGCTTCCATTGGATACACCGCGTATGGGTAAATCTGTGGGTCAACAACGTGTACTTTGCAGGTCTTGCTCTGGTAGGCGTATTGTTCCTGGCCATCAACTACGCCGCACAGGCAGGCTGGTCGGCGTACATTAAGCGGATACCGGAGGCATTTGGAGGCTGGATACCGGTGGCTGGCGTGTTGATGCTGGCCCTGTTCTTTCTTACCAATTACACATCACACTTCCACATCTTTCACTGGCTCGACCACAGCTTGTTTGAGCCGGAAAGCCCCAACTATGACCCAATAATAGCCGGAAAAGAGGGCTATCTCAATTTGCCGTTTTTCCTTGGCCGTCTGGTGGTGTATTTTGTGGTGTGGTCGCTCTTATTCTGGGCCATTCGCCGGCAGTCGCTGGCAGAAGATACCCACGGGGGAGCGGGCTACTGGAAGAAAATGCGTACGTATTCTACTTTCTATATCATTGTTTTTGCAGTTACTTCCTCCATGGCTGCCTGGGACTGGGTCATGTCGATAGATACGCACTGGTACAGCACCATGTTTGGCTGGTACAATTTTGCCTCCTGGTTTGTAGCGGGGCTTGCCGCCATCACGCTCGTCGTGATCACATTGCGCGAAATGGGTTATCTGCTGGAGCTCAATTCAAGCCACCTGCACGACCTGGGCAAATTCGTTTTTGCTTTCAGCATATTCTGGACGTATATATGGTTCTCTCAATTTATGTTGATCTACTACGCCAACATACCAGAGGAGACTGTCTACTTTATGGAGCGGCTACACAGCGATCAGTATGGTTGGATGTTTTTCACCAACCTGATCCTCAATTTTGTATTTCCTTTTCTTCTGCTCATGACGCGCGATTCTAAGCGTCACAGTATTTTCTTAAAAATCGTTTGCTACACATTGATTGTTGGCCATTGGTTCGATTTCTACCTGATGATCGCTCCGGGCAGCATACAGGAAAACGGTGGATTTGGATTGCTTGAAGTGGGCTTGGCGCTCATTTTCGCAAGTGCCTTTTTCTACGTTATCTTTGCTACATTGGCCAAGGCGCCACTGGTGGCGAGGAACCATCCGATGCTCGGCGAGAGCCTGCATCATCATATCTAGTGCAATCGAAAACATTTGCGATTAAGTTTTTATTATCGATATAGCTTAAAAAACTAAAATGATAGGAATTGCTATTGTATTGGGGTTGATTTTAATCCTGGCCATTTTGTTTTTGATCTTCAGGTTGCAGACCCTGGTGGGTGTGCTGAAGCAGACAGACAAGAAGGTAGGATCGGGTCTGAACAGGACGAATGCCATCCTAATGATGGTGTTCCTGGTGGTGAGTTTGATCGTGCTTACTTGGTATTCGGTGGCGCGGTTTGACGAGTACGCTTTGCCGGTGGCTTCTGAGCACGGGGTCACCATAGACCGGCTCTTCTGGGTGACCATGGGCATTACCGGCTTTGTGTTTCTCATCACACAATTTTTGCTTTTCTGGTTTCCTTATCGCTATCAATACCGAGAAGATCAGAAGGCGTTGTATTTCCCTGAAAACAACAAGCTTGAGCTGATTTGGACCATAGTGCCGGCCGTGACATTGGCGGCGTTGGTGCTGTACGGGCTTATTGTGTGGAATGAGATGATGGCCCCTGCACCGCAGGAATCGGAAGTAGTGGAAATAATGGGGCTGCAATTTGCCTGGAAAGTACGCTACCCGGGTCGCGACGACCGCTTAGGCAGCTACGACTTCCGATTGATAGACGCAGAAAATGAGTTCGGGCTTGATTTCACTGACAGGGCATCGTTCGATGATTTTATGCCCCGTGAGCTGCACATACCGGTGGGTAAGCCGGTGGAGTTTCGCATCCGGGCGCGTGATGTTCTACACAGCGTATTTGCTCCGCACTTCAGGCTGAAGATGGATGCGGTGCCGGGTATGCCAACACGCTTTTGGTTTGTGCCTACCAAAACAACTGCAGAAATGCGCATAGAAACAGGCAATCCGGATTTCAACTACGAAATAGCCTGTGCCGAGGTATGTGGCAGGGCACACTTTTCCATGAGGCTCATTGTAGTGGTGGAAGAGCCGGAGGAATATGAAAAGTGGAAGGCAGAGCAGGAGCCGTGGTTGTCGCGGTTTCCAACCTACCTGTCTAAGGTTCCAGATAACCTTAAAGAGTTGGCTATGGTGCGTGCATCCATCCGTACTCCCGAGTCGCTTGAGAATTAGTTTCCGATTTTGATTCAAACCCATTTAGAACAATATTAAGCATGGCTACTACAGTAGGAATGACGCATGAGTTGGAAAGTGCGCATGACGAAGATCATGAGCACAACGACAGCTTTATAAGCAAGTATGTTTTCTCTACGGATCACAAAACCATTGCGAAGCAATACCTGATCACGGGTATATTCTGGGCTTTTATTGGTGGTATATTGTCGTTGATCTTCCGCTTGCAATTGGGTTTTCCGGGCATGAGCCTGGAGTGGCTTCGGCCGCTACTCGGTGAGTGGATCTCCGATACCGGCTCACTCGATCCGGAGTTCTACCTCGCCCTGGTGACGATGCATGGCACCATCATGGTATTTTTTGTACTTACAGCCGGCCTCAGTGGCACATTCAGCAATTTTCTGATACCGCTGCAGATAGGAGCGCGCGACATGGCTTCCGGCTTTATGAATATGCTTTCTTACTGGTTTTTCTTCGCTTCCAGTGTGGTCATGTTCATCTCTCTTTTCATTGAGACAGGTCCCGCGGCGGGTGGCTGGGTAGTATATCCGCCGCTCAGTGCATTGCCTCAAGCCATATCGGGCAGCGGATTGGGTATGACCATGTGGCTCGTAGCCGTGGCGTTATTTATAGTATCCACACTGCTGGGTGGTATCAACTACATCACCACAGTGATCAACATGCGCACTAAAGGCATGTCATTTTCTAAGCTTCCACTTACCATTTGGGCTTTCTTTTTTACAGCCATCATTGGTTTGCTCGCCTTCCCGGTATTGTTTGGGGCGGCTTTATTGCTCATTTTCGATCGCAGCTTTGGTACCAGCTTTTACCTCTCCGACATATTCATCAATGGTGAGGCACTGCCACACATGGGCGGTAGCCCCATTTTATATCAGCACCTGTTCTGGTTTTTAGGCCACCCGGAGGTGTATATAGTATTGTTGCCGGCGCTGGGTATAGCGTCAGAAGTAATTGCCACCAACAGCAGGAAGCCAATATTTGGTTACAAGGCCATGATTATTTCCATGTTGGCCATCACCATTTTGTCATTCGTGGTGTGGGCCCACCATATGTTCGTGAGCGGTCTCAACCCATTTTTGGGCTCCGTATTTATGTTGCTTACGCTCATCATTGCCATTCCTTCTGCGGTAAAAGTCTTTAATTATCTCACTACGCTCTGGAAGGGCAATATCATATTTACACCGGCGATGTTGTTTAGCATAGGATTGGTGTCGTTTTTTATCAGTGGGGGTCTTACAGGCATTTTTGTGGGCAATTCGGCCATCGACATTCAGGTGCACGACACCTATTTTGTGGTGGCGCATTTTCACCTTGTAATGGGTAGCGCCTCTTTCTTTGGTCTGCTGGCCGGGGTGTATCATTGGTTTCCCAAAATGTTTGGCCGGATGATGGACGATAAACTCGGCTATATTCACTTTTGGCTGAGCCTGGTGGGCGTTTATCTTGTGTTTTTCCCCATGCATTATATTGGCATTGCTGGCTTTCCGAGGCGTTACTATTCCTTTACCAACTTCGACGCCTTTAGTGGATTCATGGATCTGAACAAATTTGTGAGTGTGGCAGCATTTATCACGTTTGCTGCGCAGCTCATTTTTGTTTTCAACTTCTTCTACAGCATTTTCCGCGGGCGCAAAGCTTCGGAGAATCCCTGGCGATCGACCACATTGGAGTGGACCACACCACGCCTGCCCGGGCATGGCAACTGGCCTGGCAAGATACCGTCTGTATTTCGCTGGCCGTATGATTACAGCAAGCCGGGCGCTAAAGAGGACTTTATACCTCAGCATGTGCCATTTGCGGAAACGCCGGAGTCCAATCTGCCGCACGAAAAGGATGAACTGGTGGTTCAGCCTGAGGTGAAAACTAAGGTGTAAAACTCTCTGCAACATGAAAAGAACGGCTGCTCAGCGGCTGTACTCACCTTTTGTAAGAATAAATAGAATTATGATCACGCAGGCGACGGATTCAACCAGTGCAGGAAGTTTTATACTCTATAAAGCGAAGGCCTTTTATGAGTTATTGAAGGTGCGACTGAGCTTTTTGGTCGCCTTTTCATCGGGTTTTGGTTATATGCTGGCCAGCGGCAGACAAACCGACTGGACTACGCTTTTGATCTTTTGTTTTGGAGGCTTCCTGATTTCAGGAGGTGCCATCACCATCAACCAGATCAAGGAGCGACACCTTGACAAATTGATGAAGCGCACCATGAACAGACCGCTGCCCACCCATCGGGTGTCGGTGGGTGAGGCTACCGTTTACGCGGTAGTGCTCATCACACTGGGCAGCATCATACTGTTGTTGACCACCAATATGCTCACCACAAGCATATCTCTGTTATCCGCATTTTTGTATGCTTTTGTGTACACGCCGCTAAAACGGGTAGGGCCCATAGCCGTTTTTGTAGGCGCCATACCAGGTGCTTTGCCGCCACTGTTGGGCTGGACGGCCGCCACGGGACAGATCGGTTATGAAGCACTCATCATCTTCGGTATACAGTTCATCTGGCAGTTTCCCCACTTCTGGGCCATCGCCTGGGTGGCTGATGAAGACTACAAAAAAGCCGGCTTTAAATTGTTGCCGGCCAGGGGTCAGAAAGATATGCGTACAGCGGTCAACATTATGATTTATACACTTTTTCTTTTACCGTTTGGCCTCCTGCCGGCTAAGTTTGGCCTTACCGGCATCAACTCCGCATTTGTGGCAAGCATTTGTGGCGTATTGTTCTTGGCCCAAACGTTCAGCCTGATGCGCGACAACTCAAGAAAGTCGGCGTTGCGCATTATGTACGGTTCATTTTTCTATCTACCTATAGTTCAAATAGCCTTTTTACTGGATAAAATATAGAAATGGAAAAAGAACTTTATATGGAAGAGCCTAAGCAGCAGATGTCAATACAGCCGCAAAAATTTGCGCTTTGGCTGTTCATTGGCACCATCATCATGCTATTTGCTGCGCTCACCAGTGCATACATTGTAAAGCAGTCGGATGGCAACTGGCTTACCTTTAAGTTGCCCGGAATCTTTCTGGCCAACACGGTGGTAATATTGCTGAGCAGCGTATCCCTGCAATGGGCATATCGAGCGGCGAAGCGCGACGCGCTGGATGCAGCCAAAATAGGAGTTTGGATCACAGCAGGTTTGGGTTTGATCTTCATGTTGGGCCAGTACCTTTCCTGGGCGCACCTGATCGATGAGAACGTGTTTTTTGTCAGCAATTACGCCTCCGGGTCGTTTATCTATGTTTTCACCGGTCTGCATGCATTCCACCTGTTGAGCGGCCTCATATTCCTGGTCATCACCCTGGTGTCGATGTACCGGTATAAGGTGCACTCCAAAAATATGCTGCGAATGGAAATGTGTACCACCTACTGGCATTTCCTGGGGGCACTTTGGTTGTATTTGTATTTATTTTTATTATTGAATTCATAACTATTTAAAGCTCAAATATAAATGGCATCTACTACAGTTGCACCGGAGGAGTCAAAGAGCATATGGGGAGGCGGCGTATCACCGCTCAGGGCCAGCTACGGCAAGCTCATGATGTGGTTTTTTCTCCTCTCAGATGCATTTACTTTTTCCGGACTGCTCATTACCTACGGCCTGTTGCGGTTCAGTCACAATGGTTATGAAGGAGCTATTGCCGATTTTGTACCTTCTCAAGATTATTGGCCGATACCTGAAAAGATATTTGACGCGGTGCCCTTCCTACACGGCGTGCACATACCGCTCGCTTTTGTGGGCTTAATGACCTTTATCCTCATACTGAGCAGCGTCACCATGGTACTGGCAGTAGAGGCCGGGCACCGCATGGATAAGGCCGGAGTAATGAAATGGATGTTGTGGACCATTATAGGTGGCATCGCCTTTTTGGCATGTCAGGCCTGGGAATGGTCGCACTTTATTTCTGGCTCGGGCAAGGAGGGATGGGGTGTGATGCTCACTGACGGTAGTTTGTTCACCGGTGCCAATCTGTTGATGAATGAATATGGCCCACCATTATTTGCTGACCTCTTCTTCTTTATTACCGGTTTTCACGGTACCCACGTATTGAGTGGTGTCGTGCTCAACTTTATCGTATTCTACCAGGCCTCTGTAGGCGTATTCGAACGTCGCGGCCATTACGAGATGGTGGAGAAGGTAGGTTTGTATTGGCACTTTGTCGATCTGGTATGGGTATTTGTTTTCACCTTTTTCTATTTGATTTAACTTTCACATCGATATGGCATTAGATGAAACTTCTAAGGTACAGGCTCAGCCGGCCGATAGATCCAAAGTCAATAAACTCTGGCGCATAGCACTCATTCTATTCATTGTGACCGCCATAGAGTTTGTGTTTGCTTTCACTGTACCCCGCGGTGCACTACTCATCACCATCTTTGTATCGCTCACACTGGTGAAGGCATTTTATATTGTATCAGAATTTATGCACCTGAAGTACGAGATGAAGGTGCTCATCTGGTCTATTGCACTGCCAATGATGTTCGTGATATGGATGGTGATTGCGCTCATCTATGAAGGAGGCGCTATCCTTAACGTCCGCTAATCATTTATTTTCTTATCAGCATGCGCTCCTGGCAGCCAGCAATTGGCTGCTCGCATTCCTGTGTGTGTGATCGCGTCAATACGCATTTTTAAGGGCGGGCAGTGTGGGGCGCGGGCCGCTTGTCTCGATTGGCCAATGCCCACGCGGTATGAAAAATTAGCCTGGCGCGTTTGCTGAGTATTTCATAGTTTATTTTATCGGCTGTATCGCTCGGTTCGTGATAGTCCGCGTGTGGGCCATTGAAATAAAAAATGACTGGCACCTGATTTTTTGCAAAATTGAAATGATCGGAGCGGTAGTAGTACCTGTTCGGATCATCATCGTAGTTGTAGGTGTAGTCTAGGCTGAGACCCACAAATTCTTCGTTTACCTGTTCGCTTAGCTCGTGCAGTTCAGTCGATATTTTGTCAGAACCAATGAGATATACATAACTGGAATCTTCCCGGTGGCGATGGTCTACACGACCAATCATATCGATGTTGAGATTGGCTACCGTATTGGCCAGTGGTACTGGCGCATGTTGTACATAGTATTGGGAGCCTAGCAACCCTTTTTCTTCTGCGGAGAAGAGTACAAAAATTATGGATCGCCGAGGACCGGAGCCGTTGGCTTTTGCCGTGGCAAATGCCTGGGCTATTTCCAATACTGCCGAAGTGCCCGAGGCATTGTCGTCTGCACCATAATATACAGCTCCATCCTGATGGCCAAGGTGGTCGTAGTGCGCACTGATCACGATGGCTTCATGGCGCAAGTCTGTGCCTGGTATCCAGCCCATCACGTTGGCGGCGATCATGGTATCAACATTTTCTGCCACCTTCATCTGCAACACGAGCGGCTGCAATGCTTTTCTGCTTGCGTGCAAAGATCCGGTGGCTGATCCTGCGGCTTTTATCAGCGTACTAATTTTGGTGCCGTACCAATCTTCTGCCAACCCGACCGGCACTATGAAGCCATACCGTTGAGTATCAAGCGCCGAGGGCAGTGTCATTTGATCATGCGCGGCATTCATGTCCATTATCCATTTCAGGTTTTCAATGTGCGCTACATTTTCGTAGAGCGCTACCGGCATCACAGCCCCGGCGGCCAGGGCTCTGGAAAAGAATTGATGATGGCCTCCGCTCTTGATGATTGCAATGGCGGCTTTCCCCTGAATTTTCGCTCGAGCCAGACTGGTATCATCACCATAGCCTGCGAATACCGCATGAATGCAGGTGTCGAGGCGATCGGTGTAAACGCCGGAAAAAAGAATGTTTTGTTGATCAGCGGTGGGCTCGGTGCAGTTGCTGAGCAGGGCATCTTTGCGCTCTGGCTTCATCAAACGAAATAACTGGAGATAGGCCGAATCGTCCTGACCGGTGATGGCGCTCACACCGTTTTTCTTAAAAATACCACGAATATACTCTGCAGCTTTATACTGCCCCGGTGAGGCAGTGCCCCTGCCTTCGAGCGAGTCTGAAGCGAGTACCGTGAGGTGCGACTTAAGATCGCTTGCCTGTATGGTGGCGGCATAGTGTGCGGCTGGTTGGGCTTGCGCAAATAAAGGTGCCATGCAGATGCTCAGTACGACCGGGATCTGAACCAGGCGCTGGTGTAGCAGAGTGGATATGGTTCCCGTCATGATCATCTACCTAGAATGCCGACAAAAAAAAATGTATTAAGACATCAGAGTGCAAGGCAAAAAACCCTTTTGACAAAGGGCTTCTCAAATATGAGCAATAGAAGCATAAAATTTATCAATGCGTACTCTATTCCCTACCGGTAGCCTCGCCATGTGCCAGCACCCTTTTGTACTCCGGGTGCTTCTCGATAAAACCGGTGGCAAACGGGCATGAAGATATTATCTGTAAATTTCTTGATTCGGCAAGTTCCAGACTTTCTTTAATCAACCGTGTGCCAACGCCTTTTCCTCTTAAGTCGGCGGGTACTTCAGTGTGCAACAACTCTATGGTGTTGTTGTCCCTTGGTTCGTAGTCTACATAGGCCGTGGCGCCATTTTGAGTGAGTTCAAATCGGTGCGTGCGTTCATTTATGATGGTGGGGCTTTTCTTATTCATGGCTTTTTTGTCAGGTTATGGATGCGTACGTATTGTCAACCCATTTTTGCATACCGATGTTCATGCCCCCTTTGTCCTGGCATTTTCTTATCACCACTATTTCGCTTTATATTAAGGCCCGCTACCCAATACAATATTTTTTATACCGATAACACCACGCTATGCCACAGCACCAGGGCCAACTCAAGAAGTACTGGAAAAAGAACCTGCAATACCTGCTCATTTTACTCAGCATCTGGTTTATCTCATCCTTTGGCTGCGGCATTCTGCTGGCAGACCAGCTGAACCATATTCGCATTGGTGGTTTCAAGCTGGGTTTTTGGTTTGCGCAGCAGGGTTCAATGTACATTTTTGTTGTACTCATCTTTATATACGTGCGCTTAATGAACCGCCTGGACAAGCGGTTCGATCTCGACGAGTAGCAACTTTTTTCACACCCATTCCTGCTAGAATTTTATGGACGTACAGATCTGGACATACATTATCGTTGGCATCACCTTCGCCATATATATAGGCATTGCTATTTGGTCAAGGGCCAGCTCCACAGGCGATTTCTATGTAGCCGGTGGGGGAGTGCATCCCCTTGCCAACGGCATGGCCACAGCGGCCGACTGGATGTCGGCCGCATCATTCATCTCTATGGCGGGGCTTATCTCCTTTATGGGCTATAGCGGCTCGGTGTACCTGATGGGGTGGACAGGAGGCTATGTGCTGTTGGCCTTGCTGCTGGCGCCTTACCTGCGCAAGTTTGGCAAATTTACTGTGCCCGATTTTGTGGGCGATCGATATTACTCGCAGACTGCCCGCACTGTGGCCGTAATTTGCGCTCTCTTTGTCTCTTTTACTTATGTGGCCGGCCAAATGCGCGGCGTTGGCGTGGTGTTTTCCAGGTTTTTGGAGGTTCCCGTCAACCTCGGCGTTATCATCGGCATGTTTATCGTGTTCTTCTATGCAGTATTGGGCGGCATGAAGGGCATCACGTACACGCAAGTGGCTCAGTATTGCATACTCATATTTGCCTTTATGGTACCGGCCATTTATATCTCTATACTGATGACGGGCAACCCGATTCCGCAGCTTGGCTTTGGTGGCACACTCTCCGATGGCACCTATCTGCTCGACAAGCTCGACGGCCTGCACGAGGAGCTTG
>CAZQVB010000004.1:51624-88599 GCA_964596645.1 uncultured Roseivirgaceae bacterium | reverse complement strand
GGCGTAAAAGCACCTTCGACATGCTGTGCATTACGGCAGCTCTAATGGTGGGTACTGCGGGTTTGCCGCATGTGATTGTACGGTTCTTTACTGTGCCACGTGTACGCGACGCGCGCATTTCGGCCGGCTATGCGCTCATATTTATAGCCATACTGTACACCACGGCCCCGGCCATCGCTGTTTTTGCACGCACCAACCTCATCAATACCATCAATGACGTGCCCTATGAGCGTATGCCTGATTGGTTTGGAAAGTGGGAAAAAACCGGCCTGATTGAATTTCAAGACAAAAACAGCGATGGCATAGTACAGTACCGGGGCGACGCTGCCGTGAATGAACTCACCATTGACCGGGACATCATGGTGCTGGCCAATCCGGAAATCGCGCGCCTGCCCAATTGGGTGACGGCGCTGGTGGCTGCAGGTGGTTTGGCCGCAGCGCTCTCTACAGCGGCCGGCTTGCTGCTGGTGATATCCTCTGCCATTTCGCACGATTTGATTAAGAAACAGATAAAACCTGATATATCCGAGAAAGCAGAATTGGTGATTGCCCGCGTTGCTGCCGGCGTGGCCGTCATCCTGGCAGGGCATTTCGGCGTCAATCCGCCGGACTATGTGGCTGCTACTGTGGCATTTGCTTTTGGGCTGGCGGCTTCTTCATTTTTTCCTGTCATTATACTGGGCATATTTAGCAAACGCATGAACAAGCAAGGCGCCATTGCCGGTATGGTGGCCGGGCTGTTGTTTACCACCGGATACATCGTCTATTTTAAATTTTTATACCCTGAAAACAACACAGCCGATTATTGGCTTTTTGGTGTTTCGCCAGAGGGCATCGGAGCAGTGGGAATGGTACTCAACTTTGCAGTAGCGCTACTGGTAATGTCCTTCACCCCACCACCACCACAAGATGTGCAGGAGATCGTGGAATCGATTCGCTATCCTCGTGGCGCCACGGAGGCGCACGAAATCAATTTGTGATAGGAGGGATTGGGTTCATATGTATTAAACTGAAGAAATTAAAATACAATGATCTTTATTTTAGTTTAAGCACCTTAAAGTAAAATATGATACGCCATATGTTACTTTGGTAAAGAACAATCAGTATGATAAATCTGGATAATTTTCAGTCAGGAAGACAAACTAAACACCCAACGGGCTATTCTTATTTTTTGCCTGAAAGAGTAAATGATTATTGGGTTTGGGAAGATCAAACAATAAATCTATTGCTTGAAAAAGCAGCCATAAAACTTGGTGAACTCAACTCCTACGCCCGCCTGGTACCCAATATCGATTTGTTTATCCAACTGCATGTCACCAAAGAGGCCGTGGTTTCCAGCCGCATAGAAGGCACCCAAACCCAAATGGACGAGGCGTTGATGGACGAGGACGAAATTTCGCCCGAACGTAAAAACGACTGGCGGGAAGTAAAGAATTATATCGCTGCACTCAACCGGGCAATTGAAGAATTAGAGAAACTGCCCGTTTCTTCCCGGCTCATCAGACAAACCCACCAAACGCTGATGAACAGCGTAAGAGGCGAGCATAAGCAACCGGGCGAATTCCGCACCAGCCAAAACTGGATTGGAGGGAACACCCTCTTAGATGCTGTTTTTATACCTCCCAACCAGGATTTTGTGGCCGAGCTGATGGGCGACCTTGAGCGCTTTTTGCACAATGATGAAATCAACGTTCCAGCATTGATCAAAATCGGTATTGCACATTATCAATTCGAAACCATTCACCCGTTTTTGGACGGTAATGGACGAATAGGAAGATTATTAATTACCCTGTATCTGGTAGATCAGAAAATACTGCAAAAACCTTTGCTCTACCTATCTGCCTTCTTCGAAAAAAACAAAAGTCTCTATTACGACAACCTCACCTTTGTGCGCACAAAAAACGATATGAAGCAGTGGCTAAAATACTTTTTGGCTGGAATAGCCGAAACGGCCGAAAACGCCACCCAAACCCTCTCGGCCATACTCGAACTTAAAACGAAACTGGAAAGCGCCTTGCCGCAGCAGTTTGGCAAAAAAGCCGGCAACGCCAACATACTTTTGCAATCTCTGCTCAAAAACCCGGTTATTCACGTAATGCAGGCCCGGAAGCTCTTGGATGTAAGCTATAAATCGGCCAACGATCTCATTACCGATTTTGTGCATGCGGGCATACTCAAAGAAACCACAGGCCAAAGCCGCAACCGGGTCTTCATATTTGATCAGTACCTCAACCTCTTCAGAATATGAGCGAGTGGAAACAGTATAAACGACAAACCACGATTCACTTGATTTTCCCGATGAAAGGATTCAAGATAAAAATGAAGAAATCAAAGTTCAGTTAGTTCTTCGTCGGAATTCAATTATCAATATCCCGGCCTGCGTATAGCTGAGAACCGATGGGCTTCATCGCTATCAGGTTGTAGAAGTCATCCCACTCCTGAATATATTCAGCCTGCTCTTCGTACAGTTCAAGAAAACGGGGTATGCTGGTGCCGGCAAAAGAATTGAGCGCGTTGGTGAGCACGCAGATGCCGATCTTTTGCTCTGGTATAATGGCGATCTCACTGCGGTAGCCATTCACGTATCCTCCATGATAAACCACCTTCAGGTCGCCGTATTCAAAAATTCTCCAACCAAGGCCGTAATGCAGGTTGTTCAGCTTCTTCCAGTTGCGGTTGTATTTGTTGCGGATGGGTGTGATCACCTGCGGCTGATATAGTTGCTCAAGTGTGGCCTGCGACACTACTTCAGGATACCTTCCGAGCAGGGCCAGCAGCCATTGCCCCATGTCACTGATGCTGGCATTGACCCCACCGGCAGCCAGCGAATTGTAATAGGTCTTGGATACACGTATGCTTTTCCATCGCTTGCCGTAGGGCATATGTGGCTGGGCTATGTTGCTGTTTCTTACAAAATCTTCATAGCTCGCAGAAGCATCGCTCATGTGCAGCGGCTTAAAAATTTTATTGCTCAGCAGCGCTTCAAATTTCTGCCCGGTGGCATTGCCAAGCACGTCTTCGATCAGAGAGTAGGCAACATTTTGATAGGCATATACCTGGCCGGCCGAACCAATCACATCAACATCGCGAAGCTGGTTGATCAGGGCGCTGTGCTCCATGCCTTCTTCTATCAGGTTGGTATAGGCATGCATCGGCAGGCCTGTGGTGTGCGACAGCACGTTGCTCACCAGCAGATTTTGTGTCTGTTGATCACTTTTCAATTTAAAGCCGGGCACATATTTCACTACAGGGTCTTGCCAGCCGATGTAGCCGTCTTGCACGTGGATGCCTGCAAGCAAAGCGGCGAAGCCTTTAGACACTGAGCCCAGTTTGAAAACGGTATGTGCATCTATAGAATCTTGTCCGCCATATTTCTTCACGCCGAAGCCTTTGCTGAAAATCACCGCGGTGTCGCGTACAATGGTGACGGCCGCACCGGGTACTTTTTGTGCGGCTATCGCCTCTTCTATTATGGCAGCGTATTGGTCAATTACATGGCCCAGGCGGGGATTTTCTGTGGTGCCTATGGCGCTTACGGAAGTATCAACTTCTTTTCCGCTCAATGAAACAAACACCAGTAGTGCGGCAATGGACATGCCTGCAATCAAAAACTTGATATTCTTCAAACCCAATTTCCTTTATTTTCTCAGTCTAGAAATTCAAATATATTAAATAAATACTTCGGCGCTGTATGGGTATGTGGCTGATGGTAAAATGCTTAAGGTAAGTTAAAAGCTGAATTCTGAATATTTTTTCTGAAAAGACTATAACTCAATTATTTATTTAGGATTCATTCCATACCAGCCGACCATCATAACGGTGCCGGTACAAATCGAATTGCACAGCTTTCAAATCTTCTTCACAATGTAATTTTGCTTCTGTTTTTATGGGGCTTCGGTATTTCGGGCGGCGTGGTATGGGCAGGTGCTTCCACAATATTTTTACCGAGCTACAATCTTACCCAGGTCGTCATAGGCCAGGTCGCCGGCGTCCAGCATTAGGCGAAGAATACTTTTCAGGTCGTCGGGTTGCACATTCGTTATTTGTGCAGATAGTGCATCAAAGTCCAGGGAGCCGTTGCCCAATGCCTTCATGATGGCGCTGCGGCAGGCGTGTACATCGACCTTTCTCAATTTCTTTTTGCGTGCTATGCACAGGTCGCATTGGCCACAGAAATTGGCGTTTTCTTCCCCGAAATAGTGCAGAATAGCCATGGTACGGCAGCCCTCTTGTAGCTCTGCGTAGTCCAGCATAGACTGCAGCATGTGTTCGCGTATATTTTTGCGGGCGCGCATGCGGGCCACGTCCAGGGGCAGCTTATTCGCATCGTAGCGTGCGGTGATGAAGGTGAGCTGTGGCTTGTCTTTAATTTTTTGAAAGTAAAGCACCCCTAGTTCATCGAGTTGCTCCAGCAGCCTGGTTACGGCCAATGCTGTGGTGTTGGTAAGCCGGGCAATGTCCCGCTCGGCTATGGGCAGGTAATTAGTGAACAACTCACCGCCATACAGCCTGAGCAGTGCTTTGATGAGCACATCAGCTTTTGGATTGGCGATCTGGTATTCGTAAAGCTTATCCTTGGGCAAGGCGATGTGCACTTTTGATGGATTAAAGAAGCTTTCGTTCAGATCGATCAATCCCTCTTCCTGTAGCTTTTTCAGAGTGTGATATGTTTCATGGGATTTCAGTTTATAGGTTTCGCACAAGGCCTGAAGGTCAAAATCGAAGCTGCTGAGGCGGTTGCTGCCGACGGCGAGTTTATAGTAGTTGGCCACGGCCTGGTATACCTTGCGGAGCAGGTCTGTGGTAGGGAAGGCCACTTCCAGCGATTTTTTGAGCCGCTCCGCATCGCCCGGGTGATAGAGCATGGCAGCATAGGCCCGACGGCCATCACGGCCTGCGCGACCCGCCTCCTGATAGTACGACTCCACATTGTCTGGCATGTCATAATGTATCACCAGGCGAACATCACTTTTATCTATGCCCATGCCAAAGGCGTTGGTAGCCACCATCACGCGCGTATGCCCGCGTTGCCAGTTGTCCTGTTTCTTTGAACGTTTTTCATTGCTCAGCCCGGCGTGGTAATAGTCGGCCGATACGCCGTGTTGCACAAGCATGCGGCTGAGGTCTTGCGTACGTTTGCGGCTATACACATACACTATGGCAGTGCCTGCTACTTTGCTGAGCATACCGAGCAGCTTGCGGTCTTTATCCTCTACTTTGCGCACGACAAAAGAGAGATTTTTACGGGCAAAACTCGCTTGAAACAAAAGCCCATCGTCAAAGGCCAGCTTCTCTTGAATGTCCTTTGACACAGCCGGGGTGGCCGAGGCAGTAAGCGCCACCACGCTCACCTGCGGCAGCAGTGCCCTGAAATCTCTGATCTCCAGATAGGTAGGACGAAAATCGTAGCCCCACTGCGATATACAGTGCGCTTCATCAACGGCGATGAGGCTCACCTGCATCTTTTGTATGCGCTCTACAAAAATTTCAGTTTTCAGCCTTTCGGGCGACACGTATAAAAACTTATAATCGCCATAGGCACAATTGTCGAGCACAATATCGATCTCGCGCCGGGTGAGGCCTGAGTATATGCCGGCAGCCTTTATGCCTTTGCGGCGCAGGTGGTCCACCTGGTCTTTCATCAGGGAGATCAGCGGTGTGATCACGATACAAATACCAGGGCGGGCCAGCGTGGGTATCTGAAAACACAACGACTTGCCGCCGCCGGTGGGCAGTACAGCCAGCGTGTCCCGGCCCTGCATCACCGAATCGATGATTTCTTTTTGCAGAGGCCGGAATTGGCTGTAGCCCCAATATTTGGATAAAATTTCGTTTACCTGGGAATCTTCCAATGCAAATTTGAAATGATGAAATCCGATTTGGGCGAAATATAATTAGGTTTGTGGCTATTCTGAAGTGTAGGCCAGCCCAATGAAAGCATCTGCGCGCAAGGCACGGCCATCACCTTCACAAGCTTCCGCACATAGAGTAAGTAAAGCCATTGTCTACACCATGATGCCGCCAGATAACCTGAATAAACAATGAAAAATATAATTATTCTTTTGGCTTTTATGATGCTGTGTATGCCGGCACGGGCACAGGTAATATCCCTGAAGGGTAAAGTATTGCATGAACAAACCGGTGAGCCGGTAAGCTTTGCCCACGTGGGCATCTGCAACAAAAGTATAGGCGCCGTGGCCAATGAAAGCGGCGACTACATGCTCAACATCCCGTCATATCTTGCCGCAGATTCCATCTGCGCCACGGCCATCGGCTACGAGACGTATCGCAAAAGCATAGCTGAGCTGGCTGGTGCTAAAGAGTTGAACTTAGCCCTGGTGCCACAAACGCTTATGTTGGGGGATGTACTGATCAAAGATGAAAAGATAACGGCGCGGCGCGTGATAGAAAAAGCCATACGGCGCATACCGAAAAATTATCCCAAAAAACCCTTTGCGCTGGAAGGCTACTACCGCGATTATCTCAAGAAAAACAATGCATACGCCGGCTTCCTGGAAGGTGCCATGTACGTGAAGGATCCCGGCTACCGCAACGACGCCGAAAAGACTAACTTGGAAATTCTGCAAATGCGCTACAACGACGCCTATGCGCCCGCTTTTGAGGAGTATGTGCTGGACTTCGAAGACGATACCACCAAACTACTCATACATGGTATATTGCCCACCATGAATGGCAACGAGTTTATGAACATGGTGCACAACAATCCCATTCGCAACTACAGCGAAAGCGTGCCCTTTATTGGCACTTTCGAAACCTTCGCCGAACGCAACTACGACTTCCAAATAGAATACTACACCTACCTGGACGACAAGGAGGTATGCGTGATCAACATAGCGCCGAGCAAAAATTTTCGCTTTACACATGTAGCCATAGAAGGAAAGATGTACGTGAGGACCGACAACTTTGCCATAGTCAAATTCAGCTACGCATACTTCGTGACCAAGCGGCTGGAGACGAAAAAATGGTATGAGCTCAACGTGGAGTACAGAGAGCACGAAGGTAAAATGTACCTGAAATACATTTCTTATATGAACTACTTTAAGCTGATGACCCAAAAGGAAATAGCTGACCTGGCCATATATCGCGAATTTTTTGTGACCGACATTTTCACCAATCAGGAGCCGCCTGTGGGCAACGCCACTCCGCTGGATACACGACAGCCGCTATACGTACAGCAGGCATCCAACGACCCGCAGTTTTGGATCGACTACAACCGTACCTTGTTGGAGCAACCCCTGAAAGAATGAGCAAACACGCATTAAAGCCTTCATGTGCAGCATATTATTTTATTCATCCATTGCTTAGAAAGCGATGGATGCAGGTATATATTTGTATGGTTTTTCAGGTTTTGATTGAATCTTTTCGATGAAGATCATTATAGCAGGAGCGGGGGAGGTAGGTTTTCACCTGGCCAAGTTGCTCACATACGAGCGGCAGGAACTGGTGATCATTGATATGGCCCAAGATCGCCTGAACTATGTCTCCTCACACCTCGATGTAAGCACGGTACGCGGCAACTCCACATCGTATCGTGTACTGGCTGAGGCCAACGTCTCCAAATCAGATTTGTTTATAGCCGTTACTTCGTCAGAAGAGGCCAATCTGGTCACGTGCATCATTGCCAAAAAACTCGGTGCCAAAAAGACGATTGCACGCATAGACAATTCAGAGTTTCTCATCGACAAAGAATCGATGAATTTGAAAGATCTGGGCATCGACGAGCTCATATCGCCCGAAAGCCTGGCAGCCCGCGAGATCAAGCGCCTGCTGCGCGATGCCGCACTCACCGATACGTTCGAATTCGACAACGGTATGCTCACCTTGGTGGGCATTCATATAGAGAAAAACGGCTTTTTGGCAGGTAAAACATTAAAAGAAACTTCACACCTCAACCCCGACAACAACTTCATCACTCTGGCCATACTGCGCAACAACGAGACCATCATTCCGCATGGCAGCACACGCTTTGCACCCAACGACCACGCCTACTTTATAGCCCAGCCGGAAGGCGTGCAAAAGGTGATGGAGCTATCCAATAAGGAGCGCATTGATGTAAAAAATGTGATGATACTGGGAGGCACGAAGGTAGGCTACCATGCGGCACGGCGGCTGAGCAAGAAATATAAGATAAAGCTGATAGAGTCGGAGAAAGAGCGTTGCTTCGACCTGGCCGATATGCTGAAAGACACCCTGGTGATCAATGGCGACGCCTCTGATGTGGAACTGCTAAAGGATGAAGGCATAGAGGAAATGGATGCTTTTATCGCCGTAACCAGCAACTCGGAAACAAACATTATATCGTGCCTGGTGGCCAAGAATGCCGGCGTAGCGAAAACGATAGCCCTTGTGGAAAATATGGACTACATACATCTTTCGCAGAATATCGGGGTCGATACCATGATCAACAAAAAGCTGATCGCCGCCAATTTCATATCGCGCTACATACGGCAGGGCGAAGTAATATCGCTGGCAGGCATACACGGTGTAGATGCCGAGATATTGGAATTTGAAGTGAAGGAAGGCGCCAAGATCGTAGATAAAAAGATAAAAAATTTAAGTTTTCCCAAGACGGCCATCATTGGTGGTGTAGTGCGCAAGGGCGTGGGATACACCACTTTTGGCGATTTCGAATTTCGGCCCAAAGACCGTGTGGTGGTATTGAGCCTGCCGCAGTCCATCCGGGAAGTAGAGCAATATTTTAAATGAGATTTAATCTCCGTGCCATCATCACCATATTTGGGCTGCTCTGGATGCTCAATGCCGGTTTTATGCTGCTGTGCCTGCCCATATCGCTGTACTACAACGATGGCAAATGGTACGCTTTGCTCATTGCCGCCACCATCACCGGCCTCACCGGCTTTCTCTGCTGGATAGGCAACAGGAGCCGGCGCAACGATCAGCTCAAAAAGCGCGACGGCTACCTCATCGTCACTTTGGGCTGGCTCAGCATGTCGCTGTTTGGTACGCTGCCGTACCTCATCAGCGGGGAAATCACCAACTTTACCGATGCTTTTTTTGAGACGCTCTCCGGCTTCACCACCACGGGAGCTTCTATTTTAAATGATATTGAGGCCATGTCGGAAGGTATACTCTTCTGGCGCAGTCTCACCCAGTGGATTGGCGGGATGGGCATTATCGTGCTCACAGTGGCTATACTGCCACTTTTGGGCATCGGTGGCATGCAGCTTTTTGTAGCAGAATCGCCCGGCGTGACGCCCGATAAACTGAAGCCGCGCATCACCGATACGGCAAAACGCCTGTGGCTGATATACATGGGCCTTACCGGGCTCGAGGCCATTCTGCTCAAGCTTGGCGGCATGACCTTCTTCGATGCCATCAACCATGCCCTCACCACCATGGCCACCGGTGGCTTTTCTACCAAGCAGGCCAGCATTGCGTATTACACTTCGCCGTTTCTGCACTATGTCATCATCATTTTCATGTTTTTGGCAGGCACCAATTTCACCCTTACCTATTTTGCACTGCACGGCAACCTGAAGAAGGTATGGTCCAATGAGGAGTTTCGCTATTATCTGCGTTTTACACTGGTCTTTGCCGTCATCATTACGCTGCTGGTGTATTTTATTACGGGTACCGACTTTGAGGTGGCCATGCGCCACGCCCTTTTTCAACTGGTCTCGGTGATCACCACCACCGGCTACGTCACGGCCGACTACACCACGTGGTCGCCCTTGCTTTCGGTGTTTTTCTTCATGTTTATGTTTATAGGTGCCTCAGCCGGCTCCACTGCCGGCGGGGTGAAGATTGTGCGGCATGTCATCTTGTTGAAGAACAGCATATTGGAGCTGAAGCGGCAGATGCACCCTGCGGCAGTATTGCCGGTGCGGCTGAATAAAAAGGCTGTGGCCGCAGAGATCACCTTCAATGTGATGGCCTTCATGATCATCTATTTCATGGTATTCGTGATAGGTGCTGTGATCATAGCGGCCTTGGGCAGTGATTTCATGACTTCGATTGGCGCCGTAGCCACTTGCCTGGGCAACATCGGCCCAGGCTTTGGTGCTGTAGGCCCGGTAGATAATTTCTATAACCTGTCAGACGCCGCCAAGTGGGTGCTGAGCTTCCTGATGCTGCTCGGCAGGCTGGAACTGTTTACCGTCCTTATTCTGTTTACCACCTATTTTTGGAGCAGGCACTAAGTCAATGCCCCACGGCCCGTGGAGTGGTGGATTGGTAGATTCGTGGATTAGTTAGCTGAAAGCTGAAAGCTGAAAGCTCAAAGAAAAGTTGACTGGTGGAATGGATAGCCAAAAGCTCAAAGCTCCAAGATCATTAGGTCAGACGATAGTCGGACCGGCAATGGGAAGGTGTGTAAATAGACTGGTGATTGGTGGAATGGAAAGTAGCTCAAAGCTCAAAGGGTGAAGCTCAAAGATCATAAGTTTAGATCTGCTGAAACGCTGAAAAACTATAGGGCAGGCAAGTAAAGCATGAAAAAAAAGGACAGTCATCCTGAACTCGTTTCAGGATCTGCCAAAAAAGTAAACCGATGCTGAAACGAGTTCCGCGTGACCGCCCGAGAGAGGACTGCTAGGTGGAAAACGTCATGAGGCTCCCACTCCGTCATTGTGAGTGAAGCGAAACAATCCGCTGGCTATTGGGCAGCACTCCTGTGGTGCTAAATGTCCTGAGCGCCACAGGCCATGGTCACCCCTTTCAGCTTTGAGTTCTTTTTCACCAGCCTACCAGTCTACCATCCCACCAATCTACTAATCTACTTTGAGCTTTGAGCTTTTTCACCAGTCTACCAGTCTACCATCCCACCAACCTACCATCCACTATATCAACTTTTTCTCTTTCTTAGAGGCATGAACAGCTCCTTTTCATGATCGCCATTGCTGTAGTGGCCTATATTGTAGCCGTATTGGCCATTGGCATAGTGGCATCACGGCTTATCAAAAACTCGTCGGATTTCATCAATGCCGGCCGCAGCCTGCCCATGTTTTTCAATGCCACCGCCTTATTCGCATTGTGGTACGGCTCCAACACCATTTTTGGCGCTTCCTCCGAATTTTTAGATGCCGGTTTTCTGGGTGTCATCATCGATCCATTTGGTGGCACATTGTGTCTGGTACTATTCGCCCTGTTTTTTGCCCGACCGCTGTATCGTATGAATATGCTCACCCTGGGCGACTTGTTCAGGGAGAAATACAGCAAACAAGTGGAGGTGGCCGCAGGCATACTCATGTTGCTGATGTTCATCGGCTGGATCGCCGCACAGTTGGTCGCCATCGGCATTCTCTTTCAATCTATCTTTTCCATAGAGCTGGTCAGCGGCATACTGTGCGGTGCTTTGGTGGTGGCCTTGTACACCATGGCCGGTGGCATGTGGGCCATTTCCATATCCGACTTCCTGCAAAGCATCATTATAGTCAGTGGACTGCTTTGGGTGGCCTGGGTGCTGGCTGATCTTGGCGGCGGTGTGCCGGCTATTTTAAACAGCGCACCCAAAGGTCACTTTTCACTACTGCCGCCGCCGGGTGCTGTTTCCGTCATCAACTACCTGGCCGCATGGAGTGTGCTTGGCCTTGGCTCTCTCGCCTCCCAGGATGTCTTTCAGCGTGTGAATGCCGCGCGCAATGAGCGAACAGCGGTGACATCTACACTGCTGGGCGCAGGTTTCTACATCATATTCGCCATGTTGCCCTTGTTCATCGCCCTGGCCAGCAGGGCGATAGAGCCGGGTGCAGAGCTGTCGGACACCCAACGCGTTATTCCCTATGTAATCGCCAAATACACCACGGAGCCTGTGCAGATCATCTTCTTCGGCGCCCTTATCTCCGCATTGCTCAGCACATGCAGCGGTGCCATACTGGCCCCGGCCAGCATTTTGTCCAACAACATTTTGAAGCCACTATTTTTCCCATCCATCAGCGACAAGCGCATGGTCATGCTTCTGCGCATTTCGGTGATTATCATGACGGCCGTATCACTTGGGCTGTCGATACAGCGGCAAAACATCTACGAGCTGGTGGGCGAATCCAGCATCATTGGGTTGGTATCATTGCTTGTGCCTATGACGGCCGCCATTTACATGAAAAACCCAGGCAACCGGGCTGCGTTCCTGTCTATGTTTGCAGGGCTGGCGGTGTGGTTTATCACAGAGTATGTGTGGCCTACGGAAGTGGCCAGCCTGGTATATGGCACAGCAGCCAGTGTACTCGGTATGGTGGCCGGGCATAGCTGGCGGCGTTCAGGCAGCCGGTCGCCTCTGTGAGTATGGTGCAGATATGGTGGATTGATGCATATTAAATTTTGAGTACATCCATCAGCAACCTATGCTACCTTTTGCATACTCCTTCGGCAGCCACTATTTTTGAGGCCGTGCTATTGGAGCCATGGTGAAGGTAGGGCCCGTCCACGTCATCCGTTTATTTTTGACCACTATAAAAGAACCAACAATGCCAAAAACACTAATTATTGGAGCCGGAGGAGTCGGCAATGTCGTTGTAAAAAAATGTGCACGACTGCCGGAGGTCTTTTCAGAAATAATGCTCGCCAGCCGAACGAAATCCAAGGTAGACGCCATCATTCGCGACATTGCCGAAAGCCACCTGCATGGGGCACAGGTAGATGCCGACAATGTGCCGGAACTGGTGGCACTTATTAAAGACTTTCAGCCAGAGTTGGTCATCAATGTGGCATTGCCCTATCAAGACCTGCACATTATGGATGCCTGCCTGGAAACCGGTGTGCACTACCTCGACACGGCCAACTATGAACCAAAAGATGTGGCCAAGTTTGAGTACAAATGGCAGTGGGAGTACCACGATCGCTTTAATGAAGCAGGCATAATGGCGCTGCTCGGATGCGGCTTCGACCCGGGCGTCACCGGCATATATACCGCATATGCGCTAAAGCACCACTTCGATGAGATACACTACCTGGACATCGTAGACTGCAACGCCGGCGACCACGGCAAAGCCTTTGCGACCAACTTCAACCCCGAGATCAACATTCGTGAGATCACCTCCAAAGGAAAATATTATGACAACGGCCAGTGGAAAGAGATAGAGCCTTTGTCGGTACATCAGCCGATTGACTATCCGCGGGTAGGACCAAAAGAATCGTACCTGCTGTACCATGAGGAGCTGGAGTCGCTGGTGAAAAACATACCCACCATCAAGCGCGCCCGCTTCTGGATGACGTTTTCACAGAACTACATCAACCACCTGAACGTGCTGCAAAACGTAGGCATGACGGGAATAAAGCCGGTGAAATTTCAAGGACAGGACATCGTGCCGCTGGAATTTTTGAAGGCCGTACTGCCGGAACCTTCCGAGCTCGGCGCCAACTACACCGGCGAAACCTCCATCGGTTGTCAAATAAAAGGTGTGAAAGACGGCCACGATAGAACATACTTCATCTGGAACAACTGCAAGCATCAGGATGCCGATGTGCAGGGCCAGGGCGTGTCTTACACCACCGGCGTGCCCGCCATGCTCGGTGCCAAAATGATGCTTACCGGCAAGTGGATGCAGCCGGGTGTATACAATGTAGAGCAAATGGACCCCGACCCGTTTATGGCTGAGATCGGTGAGTATGGTCTTCCCTGGGAAGAAAAAGTAAACGCTGAACTCGCCTTCAACGATTATGACGGACGATAGCCGTAAGCCGCAGGTCGATTTCAATAAGGTTCCCTCGCCCTGCTTCGTGCTGGAAGAGCGGCTGCTGCGCCGCAATCTGGAGCTGCTGCAATCGGTAAGCGAGCGCTCAGGTGCCAAAATACTGTGCGCTCTGAAGGGCTTTGCCATGTGGAGCACCTTTCCGCTAGTACGCCAATACCTCGCCGGAGCCACAGCCAGTTCGCTGCACGAGGCGCGCTTGTGCTATGAAGAGATGGGCTCCAAAGCGCACCTCTGCGCGCCCATTTATTATCCGCATGAGTTTGATGAAATCTCAGACATTAGCTCCCACATCACCTTCAACTCACTTGCGCAATACGAAACCTTTAAAACACGTGCTGCGGCGAAAAACCTGAAAATGGCCATTCGCATCAATCCGGAGTACTCTGAAGTAGGCACCGCACTGTACAACCCGTGTATGCCCGGCAGCAGGTTGGGCATGACAAGGGCGCAGTTTGGCGACACCCTGCCCGAAGGAATCACCGGATTACACTTTCACGCCTTGTGTGAGCAGAATGCCGATAGCCTCAAAAATGTGCTGACCAACGTGGAGCAGAAATTTGGAGATTTCCTGCCCCGGCTCCAGTGGCTCAATATGGGCGGCGGGCACCACATCACCAGCCACGACTACGACATACCCCTGCTGATAGAAACCATTCGGGCGTTTAAGGCAAAGTATGACCTGGAGATCATACTGGAACCCGGCGAAGCGGTAGGCTGGCAAACCGGCTATCTGGTATCTACCGTTCACGACATCATAGAAGCCAACCACTACCAAACGGCCATGCTCGATGCCTCTTTTTCGGCACACATGCCCGACTGCCTGGAAATGCCCTATAAGCCAAAAATATGGGGCGCCTCAGAGCCTGCCGCCGGCAAGCCTACCTATCGCATGGGCGGCCCTACATGCCTGGCCGGCGACTTTATGGGCGACTATTCCTTTGATAAACCCCTGGAACCCGGCGACAGGATCGTGTTTGACGACATGATACACTACACCATGGTGAAGACCACAACCTTCAATGGTGTGAACCACCCCTCCATTGGCATATGGCGGGAGCAGGGAGGCTTCGAACTGGTGCGCACCTTCGGGTACGATGACTTTAAAAACAGGCTTTCGTAGATGCGCCGCCGCACCGGGCATTGCGTATTTGGTGAAAGCTTGGAATAATTTAATTTTCACGCCACTATCAGCAGGGGTGCTGAAGGGAAAAGCGGTTTGTTGTACAGCCAGTTATGTCTCATTTAAAAACACGTCACTTCTATAATATTGACAATATAATACAGATAAAATGTTCGGAATAAAACACATCAAATTTGACTCAATGACTTACGTTCTTCATTTCAAGAACGGAGACATTAAAAGAGAAGGTCGTGGGCTTTCATTTTTTTACTTTGCCCCGAACAGTTCAATTGCAGCAATTCCTATGGGAAGTAATGACCTGCCATTCATTTTTAACGAATCAACGAACGATTATCAAACTGTAAATATTCAAGGACAGATTAGCTACAAAATCAGTAATCCTAAAACGCTTGCAGACGTTTTAGACTTCACAGTAAATGATAACGGACTATACAAAAAGAATGACATTGAGAAGCTAAATCAAAGAATCATAAATGAAGCACAGACTGCGACTTCCTCATTTATACACGAAATAAAATTGAAAGACGCTATTCGTTCAGCTAAATCAATAGAAGAAAGAATTTTGGAAGGACTAAAATCATCGCAAGCTATTGCAATGCTAGGAATCGATATTTTAGGAGCAAATATTTTAGGTATTCAAGCAACTCCCGAGATGGCGAGAGCGCTTGAAACTGAAACAAGAGAGAAGCTGCAACAGGAAGCAGACCAAGCCATTTATGAACGTAGGAATTTTGCGGTTGAACAAGAAAGAAAAATTAAAGAGACAGAACTCAATACTGAAATTGCGATTGAAGAAAAGCAAAAGCAGATCGCTGAAAAGAAAATGGAATCCGAAGTTCAAAAAGCGGATAACAACCGAAAACTTCGTGAAATGAAATTAGCTGCTGACATTGCTGTTGAAAACCAAAGAAAACAACTTATTGAGCAAAAAACCGCCAACGACAAAAAAGAAGCTGAAACGCAAGGTTATGTTACTGAGACAACTTTAAAACCATATAAAGACATTGATTGGAAAACCTTAACAGCACTAAACAATAATCCAGATCCAAAATTTAATATCTCACTTGCTTTTCGGGAATTGGCTGAAAATTCAGGTAAAATTGGCAATTTGAATATCAGTCCTGATTTGTTGGATTCATTGCTTAATGAAAAGAGAGATAACAAGAGATGAGTTTTGAATATGCGATAGTTGTCAAGAACAAAACTCGTCTTGAATCATTGATTGAACGCTTCAATACAAAGGCTCAAGCTAAATTTTACATTGAAAATCTTGGTGGAAATTTTGAAGATTATGAGTTAGAGCACGAAATTTTTCATAGCTCATTAAACTCTATACAAACACAACTTTCAAAAATTGTTAAGAACAAAACGGTTGAGAGAGTTTATTTGCCATCATTTATTTTTTCTGAAAAGAATATTATAGTTGTAGTCGGACAAGACGGACTTGTAGCTAATACTGCGAAATATTCTAAAGGTTGCCCAATAGTGGCCATAAATCCTGATAAAGAAAGATATGATGGTGTTCTTTTGCCATTTGATACTTCTGACTTTTTGAGTGGCGTGGAGAACGTTTTATCAAATAGTTTTCGGTTAAAAACAATGCGATTTGCAGAGGCAAAACTGAATGACGGACAAAGACTTTTGGCTTTTAATGATCTTTTTATTGGAGCTTCTTCTCATATTTCTGCCCGTTACAAAATCACATATAATAAAAGCACGGAAGAACATTCTTCAAGTGGCCTTATTGTTTCTACACCAGCAGGATCGACAGGTTGGTTAAGTTCAATTTTCAATATGGCTTATGGCGTGACAAGTATCTTTGAGAAAAACCTAAAACTCAAAAGGCCTAAATTAAAAGACAGCGAATTGCTTTTTGCGGTTAGAGAGCCTTTTAAAAGCATCAGAACACAGATTGGAATAACGGCAGGAATCATTAAAATGCAAAATCACTTGACAATCGAGTCGCTAATGCCTACAAGTGGAGTAATATTTAGTGACGGAATCGAAACAGATTTTTTGAAGTTTAATAGTGGTTCAATTGTGACCATTGGAATTGCCCCAGAAACAGCCAAATTAGTGACGAAATGACAAGCAAAATGAGCCGTAACAGTTGTATAAAAGTCATAGGCGAAATGGTTGTAAATTAAAGGCTTACGGCTCTTGTCGAATTTTGTGCTTAGCCGAAAATTTCGCGTTTGGTCTTCGCATACTTTTCATAAACAGCCAGGCAGATTTTTGCTGAGGGCACGCCATACCTTGGCGCTGTTGCCTTGAGGGGGTGGCGGAAGCCCGGTACACGCCTCATTGGCTGCTGTGTGGCCAATTAAATACAGGATTGTAACATTATAAAAAGTGGGCTTAAGGTTTTAACTTGCCTCTTGCAACCTGATAGAACCTTGTTATACACTTGCTACACATGGTAGATACAGTGAGAATTTTCGTAGTAGAAGACGACCCCACTTACACTAAATTTCTGAACTACGTATTGAGCCTGAACCCGGACTTTGAAGTAGAGGTGTTCAATACCGGTAAGCAGTGCCTCGACAATCTTCATAAAAAACCACTGGCCATAGTGCTGGACTACTCCCTGCCCGATATCTCTGGCGAGGAGGTGCTGCGCAGGGTGAAAAATTTTGACCCCGCCATGCATGTGATCATGGTGTCGGGGCAGGAAAAAGTCGGTACGGCCATACACCTGCTCAAGCTCGGTGCCTACGACTACATTGTGAAAAATGAAGATACCAAAGAGCTGCTGCTCAATGCCATCAACAATGCCCGGCGCAATGTGGCCCTTATCAACCAGATCAACAGCCTGAAGCAGGAGCTTGTAGAGAAGTACGAGTTTGGCAACAGCATCATTGGTACCAGCAAAGCCATTAAAAATGTTTTTGGCCTGTTGGAAAAGGCCGTGCGTACCAACATCACCGTTTCCATCACCGGTGACACAGGCACAGGTAAGGAGCTGGTCGCCAAAGCCATTCATTACAATTCACCACGAAAAGACAAACCTTTCGTGCCCGTCAATATAGCCGCCATACCCAAAGACCTGATCGAAAGCGAACTTTTTGGTCATGAAAAAGGTGCTTTTACCGGGGCCGTCACACGGCGTATTGGCAAGTTTGAAGAGGCACAAAATGGCACCATCTTTCTCGACGAGATCGGTGAGCTGGACATCAACCTGCAGGCCAAGCTGCTGCGCGCCGTGCAGGAGCGCGAAGTAACGCGCATCGGCGGCAGCAACACCATAAAACTCGATGTGCGCATAGTGGTAGCCACCCACAAAGACCTGGCTGAGGAAGTAGGCCAGGGCCGCTTCCGCGAAGACCTGTACTACCGCCTGCTGGGCCTGCCCATACACCTGCCACCGTTGCGCGAGCGCGACAACGACGTGATACTCATCGCCAAGTTTTTTCTGAACCAGTTTTGTGAAGAAAATAATCTGGAGAAAAAGACACTGTCGAGGGCCGCACAGGAGAAAATATTGAAGTACCCTTTCCCCGGCAATGTGCGCGAACTGAAATCGGTGATTGATCTGGCGGCCGTGATGAGCAACGACGACGATATAAAGCCTGAAGACATAAAGTTTAGCAGCGCCCTGCGCGAAGACCAGCCCGGTATGGAAGACCTGACACTGCGGGAGTACAACTTTCGCCTCATCAGGCATTTGCTGAATAAGTACGACAACAATGTGATAAAGGTGGCCAGGAAACTCGACATTGGTAAGTCGACTTTGTACCGCTACCTGAAAGAAATGGAGGAGGTAGATTAAACGTGCAGTATGAACATGGACAACAGCGGCGACACCTGCCGCATCATCGACGAATTTTCCAAGCAACTTTACTTACTGCGCACCAACCAAGAGTTTGGCCATGCGGTGCAACAGGCCATGACCAAAACTGTACCCGAAATCACGCGCTTCGTGTTGTTCAACTACAACTGGCACTCCAAAGAGTTTGAAGCCATAGCCGACGGTAGCCTTAATTACGAAAATATTCCTGCCAGCTTTCATCAAGATATGCAGGCACTGTACGACCAAAGCCATGCCGAGGAGGTGAGCATTTATGAAGGATCGGTGACCAGCGATGCCAGGCCAGCCATCTTGCAAGCACTCAACACAACGGCTACAGGGCGTGAAACACTGCTCAGCGTGAACCCCGTCAATGACAAATCGGGACTTTTCTACGCCTATACCGACCGGGAAGAGGGCATCGGCAAAGGCGCCATTTCCCTGTGTTCGCTCATAGCCAATATGGCACTGAGGGCCTGGAAAAACCTAAATTTTCAGGCTTTGCAAATAAGGGAGTACAAAAAGACCGAAAAGCGCTTTGTGAACCAGCAGCAGTTCATGCGCGAAATATTCGACTATGTGCCGGTGCATATATTCACCAAAGATCCCGATGGAAATTATGTGTTTCTGAACAAAAACCTGGAGGCAATCACCGGACAGCTCACCATGGATGCGCTTGGCAAGCAATCGAGCGACCTGTTTGGGGCAGCGCTCGGCCAGCAGCTCGATGCCCTGGACAGGGAGGTGTGGCAATCGCGCAAAACCAAGGCATCTTCCCTGGAAGTAACCATAGGGCAGGAAAAAAGGCATTTGTACACCAGCAGAAAGGTGATCAATACCTCAGAAAACAAACAACTTCTGCTCGGCTTCGCCGTCGACATTACTGATACTGTGGAGGCCCGGCGCAACATGGAAGAGCAGCGGCAATTTTTTGAGCAGATCATCGATACAGTGCCCAACTACATCTACGTAAAAGACGACAGCAACAATTTTTTGCTGGTCAATCAGGCGGTGGCCGACCTCTTTCAGGCTACCAAAGAAGAAGTAGTGGCACAAGGCGCTGCCTTGGTACAAAACCACCCGGTACACATCAACCTCGACGCCGCTACCGACAACGAGGTGATCAACACCAGGAAGGGCATGTCGTACGAAGAAACCATGACCTTGGCCGATGGCGAAGTACGCTGGATGCAGACCACCAAACAACCGCTGCCCGACAAAGACGGCAAAGTGAATGTATTGGGCATATCAGTGGATATCACGGAGATCAAGCGTCAGTCGGAAGAGCTGATGCGTACGAAAAAGGCAAAAGAGCAGTTTCTGGCCAATATGAGCCACGAGATAAGAACTCCGATCAATGGCATTGTCGGCATGATCAACCTGCTGGAATCGACCCCGGTATCGCAGGAACAGCGAAAATTCATTCATGCCATCAAAAAATCCTCAGACAACCTCAAAGTCATCATCAACGACATTCTGGACATTTCCGTGATTGAGTCTGGCAACCTCAGGCTGGAACGTATTGGCTTTCAGCCCAAAGCGATATGCCAGACACTCATCGAGTCGTTCCGCTATCTGGCGCAGTCCAAAGACATACAGCTCACGCTCAACTACGACCCCTTTATCGACAACGTGCTGATCGGCGACCCGGTGCGGCTCAACCAAATTCTGCTCAACCTGCTGGGCAATGCCATGAAATTTACCACCGAAGGCTTTGTACGAATGTATGCGCTAAAGCTGGCCGAGCGTGACGGACTGGCAGAGATGCAGTTTATCATTCAAGACTCTGGCATAGGCATAGAAGAATCGAGGCTGCAGACCATTTTCGAAAGCTTTGAACAGGGCAACGAAAGCATTTCCCGCAAGTACGGTGGCACAGGCCTGGGCCTTTCCATTGTGAAGCAACTGGTGGCTATGCTCGGCGGCAGCATCTCTGTGGTGAGCGAAGTAGCCCGGGGCACTACCTTCAGAATAGACATTGCCTACGAAATAGGAAGCGAGCAACACCTTGAGCCGGGGCAGCAGCAACACACCGGCGAGGAAACCCCCTTTGACCTGTCGGGCAAGAACATACTGCTGGTGGAAGACAATGAGGTGAATCTGCTGTATGTGAAAAAGGTATTGGAAAAATGGAATGCCCGTGTAGACACTGCCCTCAATGGCCTGCAGTCGCTCGAAAAGCTCAAGAACTCCGATTATGACCTGATACTGATGGATGTGCAAATGCCGGTGATGGATGGCTACGAAGCCACACAGTTCATCCGGTCGAAATTTCGCCCGCCCAAAAGCAAAACGAAAATAGTGGCCATCACGGCCAATGCCATCAAAGGGGACGATCAGAAATGCCTGGATGCCGGCATGGACGGCTACCTCTCCAAGCCCTTCAAGCCGGCCGATCTCAAAGAGGTGATCAGTGTGCAGTTGCACCCCAAGGCAGCCCAGAAAATACCTCCGGCCGGCAATGCCCAAGGCAACAAGGCAGGTGTGGTAAACCTGCACTACCTCAAAGAGATCAGCGACAACGATCGTGCTTTCATGCTCGACATGATCGGCTCTTTTATAGACCAAAACCCCGGCGACATAGAAAAATTGAAAAGTGCCATAGCCAGGAAAGATTGGGAAGAGGTGGCCTACGTGGCACATAAAATAAAGCCATCCATCTCCTTCATGGGCATCGATATACTGAAAAGTGTAGTGCTCGACATAGAGCGATATGCAAAAAAGCATGAAGGGGATGCCATACCCAGACTGGTAGAAAAGCTGGAGAATATCTGCCAGAAAGCTTATCAGGAGTTGAAGCACGAGCAGGCCAAACTGCAATAGAATTAAGGCCAACGGCTACGAATGTAAAATTCGTAATGGCACAGATGGCACACAGCCCAAAAAAAAAGTGGGCCTCCAACATGTGTCGACCCACTCTTATTCTTCTTTTCTACCAGTTGGCAGGTATGTCGGCCGCTATAGCCGCCTTATTTTTATGTCTTTAAACCACACCTTATCGCCGTGGTCTTGCAGTGCAATATGCCCCTGCCGTGCTTTGCCATAGGCAGGAAATTGAGCAAATTTCGAATTGGCCACCTGCTCTTCCCATTCAGGAGTCCACAGGGTATACTCTATTACTTTCGTGCCATTCATCCAGTGCTGCACCTGTCCGTCGTTTACCACCAGCCGTATGCTGTTCCACTCGCCAACGGGTTTCACGGTTTCCTCGGTACTTTTTTGCAGGTCATAGTTATCGCCCGCCCTGTGTTTTTCAATCTTGGCATCGGGGTGGCAGTCGTTGTCGAGCAACTGAAACTCCGGGCCGGAGTGGTACGTGGCTTTCAGCGTATCGGCCTCTACCACGTTGAAAAACAGGCCGCTGTTGCCGCATTCCGATATTTTCCAGTCCAGCGTAAGCTCAAAATTTTCAAATTCTTCTTTGGTAATCAGGTCACCTCCACCTTTGCCTGTAAGCATCAGCGCATCGTCTTGTATTTGCCACTGGTCAGCAGGCTGTTCTTTTTTAAAGGTGCGCCACGCATCCAGGTTGCTCCCGTCAAACAGCACGGTCCACTCTTCTTGTTCGGGTTGAGGGGCGGCCGTTTCGGGTTCATCTTGCGCCTGCTCTTGTGTGGCCGATGGGCCGCAACTGGCGAGTACGGTGAGCAATAGTGCCAGGTATATACTGATGGTTTTTCTCATAATTTTTTATTTACAGTTAAGTCAAATTCCCAGGCTTTTTTTGTTGCTGTCTTCATCGGTGCCTGATCCGGCAAAGTCGTCAAAAGCTTTCTCTGTCTTTTTTATCATGTGCCGGGCAATGAAAGGCGCGCCTTCCGCGGCTCCGTCGGCTGCATTTTTTATGAAACATTCCCACTCCAATACCGCCCAGCCGTCGTAGTCGTACTGTGCCAGCTTGCTGAATATGCTGCTGAAGTCTACCTCGCCATCGCCCAACGAACGGAATCGGCCCGGGCGGTCAGTCCACCCCTGATAGGCGCCATACACTCCCGCTTTGCCAGTCGGGTTAAACTCCGCATCCTTCACATGGAAAGCCTTGATTCGCTCGTGGTAGAAGTCTATAAACTGCACGTAGTCGAGTTGTTGCAGCACAAAGTGACTGGGGTCGTAGTTGATGTTGGCCCTGGGGTGGTTGTCGGTGGCCTTCAGGAACATCTCAAAGGTGAGGCCGTCGTGCAGATCTTCGCCCGGGTGCAGCTCATAGCACAGGTCTACGCCGTTCTTGTCAAACTCATCGAGGATTGGCCTCCAACGGTTGGCCAGTTCCTTGAAACCCGTCTCTACCAAGCCGGCTGGCCGCTGTGGCCAGGGGTATAGATAAGGCCAAAGAAATGCGCCCGAGAAGGTGGCGTGTGCCGACAGGCCAAGGTTCTTGCTGGCCCGTGCATTCATCTTCATCTGGTCTATGGCCCATTCGGTACGTGCTTGAGGGTCGTTGCGCACCTCTGCACTGGCAAAGCCGTCGAACATGGCGTCGTACGCCGGATGCACCGCCACGAGTTGCCCTTGAAGATGTGAGGCGAGTTCTGTGATCTGTAAGCCACATTGCTCTACCACACCTTTTATTTCATCGGCATAGTCTTTACTGTCCGCAAGCTTTTGCAGGTCTACACAGCGGCTGTCCCAGGTGGGTATCTGTACGCCTTTGTAGCCCAGGCCGGCCATGTATTCACATATATCTTTCAAATTGTTGAATGGTGCTTCATCGCCCATGAACTGCGCGAGAAAAATTGCTGGTCCTTTCATGCTAAATATGGGTTAATTTGCTGCAATGAGTCATTGCCAATCCTCACTGCTGTGTGATATGCGATGAGGACTGGCTTTGTATAAATAATCAATAATATTGGCCTACTCTATTTTCGTCCAGGCGGCGTTGTTTTCACCGGAGGCGATCACGGCGTCGATAAATTTCATGCCGCGAACGCCATCGTGCACCGTGGGGAAATCGGCATATTTTTCATCGGCGGGTTCGCCAGCCACACGGTTTTGCACTGTTTTGGCAAAATTCCTGTAGATGTTGGCAAACGCTTCAAGATAGCCTTCCGGATGGCCGGCCGGTGTGCGGGTATGCGCCTGTGCTGCCTCGCCGAGGTAGCCGCTGCCCGTGCGATATACCTGCATTGGTTGGTCGAGCCACTTCACGTACATGGTGTTGGGGTCGTGCTGGTGCCAGTGTATGCCCCCCTTTTCGCCATACACCCTTATATTCAGGGCATTCTCTTCGCCGGCGCTCACCTGGCTGCAGTGAAGTACGCCTTTGGCGCCATTGTCAAACCGCAGCAACACGTTGGCGTCGTCATCCAGCATTCTGCCTTCTACAAATTTGCTCACATCGGCACTCAGTTCGGTGATGCGCAGGCCGGTGATGGTTTCCGCCAGGTTTTCGGCATGGGTGCCTATGTCGCCCACGGCGCCGGCTTTGCCCGACCGCTTCGGATCAGTACGCCACGACGCCTGCTGTTGGCCTGTCTGCTCCAGCGGGGTAGACAGCCACCCCTGCGGATACTCCACCACTACCTTTCTTATTTTTCCAAACACACCAGAAGTGATCATGTCGCGTGCCTGCTTTACCATGGGGTAGCCGGTGTAGGTGTGGGTGAGGGCAAAAACGAGTCCCGTGTCTTTCACCAGGCGCTCCAGCTCCAGCGCTTCCTCCAGTGAAAACGAAAGGGGTTTTTCACACACTACATGAAATCCGTTTTCCAGTGCCAGCCTGGCCGGCTCATAGTGTACAAAGTTGGGTGTGACTATGCTTACGAAGTCAATACGCTGGTCGGCAGGCAGTTGGTTTTCTTTTTCGAAGAGTTCATAATAGGTTTTATACGTACGCTCCGGAGGCAGGAACAAATCCTGACCAGAGAGCAGGGCAACCTCGGGGTCTACGTGCAGGGCACCTGCCGATAGCTCAATGAGCCCGTCGATGCCGGCGGCCATACGGTGTACTGCACCGATAAATGCACCCCGGCCACCGCCGATCATTCCCATTCTTATTTTTCTGCTCATAATGGTGGTTATTATTTTAGGTTAAAAGAAGTAATGCTGATGTAGATATAAACAGGCCGAACAAGATGCAAGAACGAATGAATGCGCGGTCGAGCACCGGCATTGCCCACCGGCAAACATCCCGTCGGCAGGCGTCAATATTATAAATAATTGATGAGAAAATGAACCTGGGCATGCCCTCAATTCGCCCTTGCGATGAGTCCGTCGGCGCTCTTCCTCGACCGCTTGATCATCATGTAATCCAGGAAGTACAGTATCCTTATGGAGAGGCTGTTTTCCTGGGCGGCATCGAAGGCATTGATCATGTTGTCCATGTAGTTCGATTGATATTGGTCGTTTTCGCCTATGATGGCATTTTTCCATACAATGCTGAATTCGCTGGCCGGAGAGAACACCCAGGTGTAGATCATGTCGATGTTGAAGGCGTTGTAGTTCACATCATGGTCGCCGCGGTAGTCGGTGGCACCCAGCCGGCCGTTTTTCTTCAGCTCATAGAACTCGGAGTAGCACGCATTGGACCAGTAGTGGCGCATGCGAAAGTACACGTCCATTTTCCTGTTGATGGTATACTTGGACGACAGCACGTTGGACACCGTGTTGATCTTGCGCTTGCCCATGTGTACCACACTATTGGCCTTGTGCACATAGCCCACGTCGTTGTCGAAAACTTTGCCATAGAGCCAGGCCGAAAGCGAAAAGCGATCGCTCAGGCGCATGGAAGGTGCTACAGTGAGGCTGGCGGAATAGCGGCCGGCCAGGCTGGCCTTGGCATAGTCCACCGATGTGTACAGGCTCACCTGTTTGCGATCGTCTGTTTCGAAAGATGCACCCGTAGAAATGTAAGAAGGCTCGATGAGAAACCGTCCATCTACTCGCGGCTCGTTGTAGTCGTAGCGCTCTACCGGCGCCCCGCTGAGCCACACGGCGGCACTCATAAAGTTGGTAAAAGTGGCCGAGGCAGACGACTCCAATTGCAGGCTTTCGAACAGATTGGGTGAAAAAAGTCGCTGATAGTTTACGGCGAAGCCGGCGGCAAAATTCAGGAATTTCCCAAAGGGGTCAAACCGCTTATAATCCAGGTCGAGGGTGAGGTCATTGTCGTTGGGGGCGCGGGCATAGCCCAGATCGTTGGGGTCGTAGTTTTCTGTTTCGAGGCGGTAGCGCAGGCCGTACTGATACCTGCCGCTGATCTTACGTGCTGCCACCGATGCCTGATAGCCCTGCTCTGCAGGCGCATCGGCGTGCCCGTATTGCTGCGCCATGGCCCCGCCTCCATATATAGCATAGGTGTTGGATCTATCGGCAAACTTTACATTGGCACCGGTGAGGTTGGCATCGTAAAACCCCGAAGCACGCGACACATTGGTATTGATGAAATTGATGTAGGAGTTGTTCTTGAGCGACTGGTCTATTACGAATACGTTGTAATTGGCCAAAGGAGAGGTCATCACTTCCCTGCGCCCGCCTGCCTCATCTTCTACCACCGCATGCGTAGCGCTGGTGACGGCATTGAGAAAACCCAGCCCCAGACCTTTACGTGTGCGCCCGGTCACCTTGGTGGCATTCACTATTTTTGACTCCGTCGGGTTGCGCACAATTTCCTCTCCGGGCATCAGCCCATCTTCCACATCGCCAAAGCGCAATGGCTGGCCGCCGATGCGTCGTGAATAGAAATAACCGCCCTTGTCGAACAGGTCGGTGCCTTCTATAAAAAATTGTCTGTTTTCGGAGTAGTACACTTCAAAGGGGCTGAGGTTGAGCACCTTGTTGTCGGAAACCACCTGACCGAAGTCTGGTATCAGCATCATATCGAGTGTAAAGGCATCGGTAATGCCATACTTAAGGTCGAGCCCGCCCCGCACGTTGGAGGCGGTTTGATTGATATTCTCCGAATTGTCCTGATAGTTGCTCAGAGCATAAGAGAGGTACGGAGACACCGAAAGCCTCAGTGGTGACTTTATGTTTTTGATTCCCGTAAGGCGCCCAAACTGATTCACGAAGCCGTCATTAGCGGGGTCGATGGCACTCCAATAAGCCTGCTCATTGGCCCTGCGAATGATGCGCCTGAAGTTGACACCCCAGCGTTGCTCCACTACCTTCGGAAAACGCAGTGCAGCCATGGGAATTTCTATTTCCAAAAACCAGCCGTATTCGTTGATCACCACTTCGCTGTACCAGCCGGCATTCCAGTTGAGGTCTTTGCCGGCCGGGCTGTACTGCCTGTCTGTTTGAATGCCGGAGGCCGAGAGGGTAAATTCGAAGGCGTTCAGATCGTCGTCGAAGGTATCGAAGTAGATACTAAAGGCATCGGAAAATCCGATTTTATCGCGGCCTGTGAGCTCCGTACGTATGCTGTCCGGATGCGCATCGTATAGCCAGGCAGCGATATACACGGCGTGATCGTCGTACACTATGCTTACTTCGGAAGGTTGAGAAGGCAGGGCGCCCGGCCTTGGCAGGCGCTGTACAAAATCAGTGGCACGGGGCGCCATCTTCCAGATGCGCTCATTTAGCACCCCATCAATTTTTATCGGCTCGTAGGTGCGTACGGCCTCTATGCTTTTATCATCTGTAGCGCTGCAATGCAGCGGCACCCACATGATGAGGAAAATAACCAGCAATAGATGGATTCGCATTACAAAAAAATATCACCCGCCTTGAATAGGGAATTGGTGCAAAAATAAAAGGCAGTACGGGGCAATCTTCACCATTGCGGATAACCGGCTGTATTTTCCGGCTGAGTTGGCCAATATAAAAGTTGAACAGCATAAGCAGGGCTTGGCTGTAAAAATAAGGACTTGTAGCAGCCGCATTCTAACAGGTGAAATGGATGCACGGCATATGTTGAGGCAGCATGCTTTTATTGCTTTTCTCACCTAAAAACACACATGCCGACTACGCTCGGGCGTTTACTAACCACGGTTACATGCCCAAATGCAGGGGCATAGATACCCGACGCTTGATGAACAGGTTTGTGAATAATGTGATGATCGCTACCCCCCGGGGATGGCTTCCCTTTACTGCTTTCACTCTCCGCTACTTTTTGCAAGTACTTACCGATCGCATTTCACCAATGATGGCGCGCGGATATGTATTTTTTAATTTTAATTTGACAACTCAATGGGCAGGCTGCGAATCTTCACTTTCTGCATAGCCTGCCAGAATTGTATGCGAGGGATTACGTGTTTTTGTAGATCGATAGATTTTTTGAAGGGCTGGAAGTGCTCCCCGCTTGCGCGTTGCATTCGGGTAACTGTAGTGGCGCTGCTGGCTGTGCTCCTCGGCCCCAGCATACAGCAACTTGCCGCCCAAACACATGCCCCTCTTGTCCTTCATCCCCATGCCGATATCATCAACATGGGCAAGCATGCCCGATTTTTTCTGGATGAGGAAAATCAATACACCATACATCAGGTGTCTAAAAACAGCATTTTATCGTCTTTTTTCTACACCGACAGCTATATTCCCAATTTTGGATCAACCACGGCCACGGTGTGGGTCACCTTTAGCCTGGTGAACAAAACGGGCAGCGACCTGTACCTCCAGATTGCCAACCCCATACTCGACAGTGTGATCGTGTACACACTGAATGATAAAGGTAAAATACTGGGCCGTCAGGCATTCAGCGAGAACCTGACTTCGAGCAGCCCGTCCATCAAGCAGAACAATTATCTGATCGACCTGGAGACCTCCGCCAATGCTGCCTACACCTATTTGCTGGAGATACGCTCGGATGTGGAAGAAATACAACTGCCCATAAAGGTCGGCAGCCTGTCGAGCTTTCTTGTCGTGGCCAGGCAGAACTACATTCTGGAAGGCCTGCTGTTCGGATTTATTCTCTTTCTGGTCATTTACCACCTTTTCCAGTTTAGCATCATCCGCGAGAGTGCTCATCTGTATTTTGCGCTTTTCACATTTTGCATAGGCCTCATCGTATTTGTGATTCGTGGCTACGACTTCACCTTTATAGTGCGCAGCCATCCTGCGCTGAGCGATTACATCATACCCACTGCCGCACTGGCCGGCATTTTTGCCATTCTTTTTACAGCGAGCTTCCTCAAAACACGCGTCACCACGCCCAAGCGGCACATTTGGTTGCTGGCGCTTGTAGGGCTTTATCTGGTCATCATTGTACTGCATTTTGTGTTTGGCGGTGCAGTATCGCTCAACCTGCTTCAGTACAATTGCGTCACCACACTGCTTTTCCTCATGTTTGTGGCCGTATCCATGCTGAGCAAAGGGTTCAAGCCGGCCAAATACTATTTGTTTGCGCTCAGCTTTTTTGTCACCGGATTCATCATATACCTGATGCGCATCAACGGACTGGTGAGCACCAACCTCTTCACGAGCAACGTATTGCTGATCAGCGTGGCATTCACCATACTTTTTCTGGCTTTTGCCATGGGCAAAATGATAGATCTGTATATAGAAAAGCGCAACGAAGCCCAGGTGGCAGCTTTGCAGACGGCCATGGAAAAAGAACGGCTGATCGCCAACCAAAACCGCCTGCTCGAGATCAAGGTGATGGAGAAAACCCGAGACCTCGGCCACACCATCAAAACCCTACAAAAGCAGAGCGAAGAGTTGAAGGGCGCCAACCAGTTTAAGGATAAGGTTTTTTCGGTGATTTCCCACGACTTGAAGAGCCCGGTGGCCACACTCACCGGCCTGCTGTCGCTATTGCGCAATGAATCGCTGAGCCGCCAGGAGCGCGACAAAGCCATCGACACCATAGATAATGCCCTCAGGAACACGCGCATATTGCTCGACAACATCCTGACATGGGCCAACCGCAATGGCAACGGCGAAGATTCCACAGCAGAGTTTAAGCCTTACGATATTGTACAGGTGGTGTTTGAGCTGTTTGAACAACAGGCCGAGCACAAGACGATAAAGCTGACCAACAATGTGAATAAAAACGCGGTGATCCATTCTGAACCCAACACTGTACAGCTCGTGCTGCGCAATCTGGTGTCGAATGCCATCAAATTCACCAAAGAGAAGGGCGAGATTGCGGTAGGCATGGAGTACATCGGGCGTGATGTAGAAATATATGTGAAAGACAACGGCGTGGGCATGGATCAGGCTAGTCTGGCCAAGTTGTTTCAAGACAACCTGCACTACACCACGCGTGGCACGCAAAATGAAAAAGGTACCGGCTTGGGTCTAATGCTCTGTAAAGAATTCATAGAAAAAATTGGCGGTAGCATCAGGGTCACCAGCCAGTTGAAGCGGGGCAGTACCTTTCGCATCATTCTTCGCGGGGCGATGGTGTAGATTGGTGAAAGAGCTGAAAGCTCAAGGCTCAAAGTAGATTAGTAGATTGGTGAGATGGTAGATTCGTGGATTGGTAGATTGGTGAAAGAGTTGAAAGCTCAAAGCTGAAAGGAAAGGATTGGTGAAACGGTTGAATGGTGGCTGGTGAATGGTCAATGTTGCATGGTGAAGGTCTGGAATGGTAACATAGCACGGCCTGTCAATTCCAGGGCCTACAGCAAATTCCAGGTTTGACTATAGTCGGATCGATTAAAAGCAAAAGACGAATTATTCCATGGCCTGTGTCACACAGGACATTTTAGCACCACAGAAGTGCTGGCCAATAGCCAGCAGATTGTTTCGCTTAGCTCACAATGACGAAATGGGAGCCTCATGATATTTTTTAACCATCAGTCCTATCTCGAGCGGTCATGCTGAACTTGTTTCAGCATCCGTTGGCTATTGGAGAATCCTTCAATTTCAATACAGAAAATTGAGCAAGGGGGAGTGTTGGTGAATGATTGAATTACCTGGCCATCGCCTACCTCACCATCAGGGCATACCAATGGGCCCGCCGCTGCTGATGATGGGCAGGCCGAGTTGTGTTTCCACCCACCGGAAGTAGTAGTACAGTTTCCGGCTCACCTCCATTCCGTAGTTTTCGCTGTAGTCGTATTCAATACGGCTGTTGTACAGTTCTGCATGTCCTGGGCTGGTTGCTTTGTTGTTCCAGGCTTGCACGTATCGATCGTTCCAGTTGTCGTAGTAGCTGTAGCTGCGGTCTTTGGCCGGGCTCCATGTGGTGCTGAACCAGGTCTCAAATCCCGGATCCAGCACAATCAATTTGTGCTCGGTCTGCACCCCGCCCTCAGGTGTTTTTAGGTTTTCGTCGCGTATCATCACCTGTGGCCGCTGGCTGGCACAGGCATAGTGCAATAAAATGAGTAATGATAACAGCATTTTTTTCATGACATACCGCTTTACGGTTTATCAACCCGCTCTGCCATGTTCTGTTTGCAACATAGTGCCGCAATGATGGCACCTCCGAAGGCAGCCGGCAGAAAGAAGGCTGCCCGCGCTTTAGCAGAGTTCGTGATGGAAAGTGAGTAACGCCACCGGCTACTTAATGGCAAGAATGCCAATTTTTAGCGCCACATAATTATAACTTATGGACTGATCCACTCCGGGAATATAATTGTATTTGAGTGCTATGTTCAGGTTGTTGGTCCAGCTGAGCGGTATGAGCACACCTACTTCCGGGGCAATGGCAATATGCCAATTCCTCTGATCGGTGACGTAGTTGTCGCCCAGGTTGGTGCGCTGCATCATATATGCCATGCCTGCACCACCGCCGGCGTAAAATCGCAGGCCCTCTTCCGAGCCGGTGTAGTAGTGGCCGGTCAGGTGCACGGGGTAGGCATTGATGTAGCGATACTCTTTGCCCGTGACGGCAACGTTGTTGTCGACGATGGTTTGCACGCCGGCATCTTCATAAAACACGTTCCAGGCCGCGCTAAGCCCAATGGTTGTGTTGTCATTCAGAAAGAGCCTGCCGTCTACACTCAGGCCACGCACACTGATGTCGCCGATAAATTCCTGCTGCTCGCCAAGCCCTGCCGACATTTCCAACCCAATTCCCAACAGCCCCTGTGCACCGGCATTGGCCACCGGCATTAAAAGGGCACATGCTATTATGATATATTTCATGGCTTTTGATTGCTTTTATTATGATCAATAAATGATTTGATGAAATCCCCTGCCGGCATCTTAGCGTTGTTAGTTGCTCTGCAGGTAAGGCGACTGAGCAAATGACTGACTGACGGCGTATTCTATTCGGCCGGCGTCGCCATTCGCACCGCTAAAGAGGCCGTTGAAAACCCCCACCCACACGATGGGTATCGCTTCGGCAGCTTCATTGCCCGACACCACAGTTTGGGCAGCATTGGGGTCAGAAATTGAGACATACGCCGTGCCGGTGGTTACGTTATACGGCACGATGTAACCGGTGGGATAGGCCCATCCGCCGCCACCCCAGCCCCAGCCTGAGCCGTAAAACGGGGAGAAAGAGCCGGGAATGTAAGAATAACCAGATTGACGCAGGGCCGTTACCTCCGCAACCACGAGCAGATCAGGCGGTGCACTGGCCGAAGTATCTACCTGTACGTAGCCTCGGGCATCCATGGCAGATTCAATCTCTTCAAGCAATTTACGCGCATCAGCGCTCCGCATTGCGGCATTCTGAATGTTGGTGCGAAACACCACCGTATCAGGCAGATAATAGGTCGATTTCGACCCAAAGTCATACGTGCTGTCGTGGCTGGTGTATACAATGTTTTGATCGGACTGGTACTCCGGCCCACCAGGATAGCATCCATAGGCCAATATTGCGACAATGGCAATGGTCGCCACCGCGGTCGATTTTTTTATGAAATCATGCATAATTCCTCCTCCTTTTGAAATCAAACTCTTAACGTCAACATTTTCCAATTGTTGAAATAGACACGGCAATTATAGAAATGGTTGATCTATCGGGTAGGGGAAGTTACAGCCCTTTGGCCGGAGTGGGTTCAAAGTAGGTAAGGCCAAAGCCGGGTGCAGCATGGCGGGGTGCAAGGGAATTTTACTGGCTATGAAAAATGAGTGTGGGGGGCGATGACTGGCAAAAAGCATGCGCATGCGCCTACTCATGCTTCAAATTGCTGTCAGGAAGCGTTGACGACTAACGGTCGTCGTCATCATCCTCATCATCCGATTCGTCGTCGAGATCGTCGTCGTCGTCATCATCTTTATAAGGATCGGTTTCTTCTGTGTCGTCGGCTATTTCTACTTCTTTGCTGGTGCCGGAGTCAAACTCTTCCTCTGCGTCATAGTCGTCGCGCAGCTTGCCGCTATCGTCGTAGTCATCATCTTCTTCTATAATTTTCACCGCCTCATCCTCATTCATTTTTATCAAATAGTACACCTCATCGGTTTCAAATGGCAGCGCCGATATGCGTTTGCCTTGTGCATTGGTGTATTTGATGAGATTTTGCGCAAATCCATAAGGGTATTCCGATTTCAACCTGCCCACCACCTCTTCAGGCAGTTTTTCATAATCTTTTACAATCCTTGGTTTACTCATGATGCATGCGTGAATGATTCAGATAATAATGACCGGCACAAATAAATGAAAAGAATTTTAATGCAATCAAGCCGCAAAACATAATTTTTTGCAATTCTTCCGACTGGTAAGGGTAGATGTACAGGCGGAGAATGGGCGTGCAGGCGATCAAGTTGGTCGGGTAAAATTAGAAAATTTACTGTGCAGCTTTAAGCAGTAGCACGGCACAAACTGGGGAGTAAAGGCAGATCATAAAAAAACCGGAACAGTGTCCGGTTTGTCAATTTGATGCTGGTCAATCGCCTAGTTAAAAAGCGGTTGGCCTTCGAAAGCGTCTGACTCCTCTAGCGGCACGAGGTTGCCGGCATAGGTAACACGCCAACCCCAGGGGCCAATGACGGTAGCCCTGGCATTGCCATCAGGCGAGGCACTGACCGATACAGAGGCGTTGCCAATGTTGATACCACTTACCTGCATACTGACATTGATGCCCGATGTCGGCTTTTTGCCGGGGTATACTTCATAAGAACCCACATTGTCGTCGAAGGTGATGCCCCCCAGCCCGTTGAAGCCAACAAAATGCGGGAAGGCCAACTGGATGACCGCCTGGTCGCCACTGACCATAACAAAATTTGTGTTGGGCATGGTGGGGGCTGCATTGCCATAGCGATCGAAGATGGTATGCGCCTCCAGTACCCAGCTTTTGTTGTTCACCGTTTGGAGCAGCGCCTCCTTATTTTTGATCACATTTTGCCTACGCAGCTCTTTTCTTTCTTTGCGGGTAAGTTCGCCGTCGTGCTTTGCTTGTAGTGGCAGCACCGCAAACAGTCCCAACAACATACATACATACAATATTGATTTCATAATAACCTCCATTTTTAATTTTGAAGGTTGTTAAAAACAAATAACAAGCCAAAGTTGTAAGTAACAGATAAACAGATGGTTATATCCTCATGAACATGGCTTTTTCGCCAGCTAACTCAATAAAAGCCAGCTCCGGCACCGAATTATAACAGTGCCGGAGCTGGGGGTATGCGATGCTCAATAAACCGTTGCGATGTATATCGACCTTTTACGGCCTCACGGGCATTCATTTAGTTGTGCCCGTCGGCGTGGCCCAGCGATAAGGCTGTGTGCATCGTCATAGATGTTGAACACCGGCGCATAGACCATCTTTTGGGCATCAATTTTTCTTGCCAAGCATCAGGAAGTCGTTGACCAATATTTCGGTGGCGTAGCGTTTCTCGCCATCCTTCAGTTCGTACGTGCGGTAGGTGATTTTGCCATCTACGGCTATCTCACTTCCCTTCTTCAGGTATTTTTCGGCCACATCGGCCGATTTGCCCCAGATCACCAGATTGTGCCACTGCGTCTCCGACACTTTTTTGCCTTCCGCATCTTTGTACTGCTCGGACGTAGCCAGGGATAGCTTCGCGAGTTTCTTGCCAGAGCTAAAGATTTTGATTTCAGGGTCTACACCCAGGTGACCGATCAGTTGCACTTTGTTTTTCAGATTGTTCATGACAGTTTAGATTTTAGTGTATGAATGAATAATTGATGAAACAAAGTTGGGCGGTACGCAAGAGAGTACTGGTATAAAATACGCTTACTTTCGTTTGTACATGATTGTAAGCGTTTACAATCGTTTACCCAAGCCTTAGTAGCGCCGAATGCAGGTTTTGTAAAGAATTGTTTAAAGAGGAAAAAGTGAAATAATTCAGTTTTAGCCGCGCGTGATTCATCAAGTGCTGGTGGTATATCTGTATTGGCGTATAGCAGGGGCTACTAATTAACGGTGTCGAACAGGGTTAATTGAATAATGGAGCCACGGTGACCATCCAATTGCGCCAGGCAGCTCGCCACGAGCGGCGGATATGGTAATGAAAAACGTATTTCAGACTGTTTTTCCGTGTCAAAAGTTCCCAAATCAAGAACATTTATTATCTTGGCTTGGGAACAACAGAAATAAGTGGAAAGGATATTTGCAAAAAGTAACTTAAGGAAATATTGGGAAAAGCACGCTGATGTTGAACAATACCTAAAAACTTGGTATGATACCGCTATGAGTTGTGACTGGAAAGATCCCAATGATGTCAAAAACACTTATGCCAATGCGTCTATATTGAAAGACAGCAGAGTGATTTTCAATATGAAAGGAAATTCATACAGACTGGTAACCAAGTTCAACTTTGAAAAGCAGTGGATATTTATACGCTTCATCGGAACTCATGCAGAATATGATCAAATCGATGCTAACACGATTTAAAGAATATGAAGAATGAATATTAAACCTATAAAAACTGAAACAGACTATCAGGAAGCTCTTGACAGGCTTGAGATAATATTTGATGCAAAATATGGAACATCTGAAAGCGATGAAGCAGACGTGTTGGGAGTTTTGATTGATGAGTACGAAAAGAAGCGCTACCCGATCGAAGCTCCAGACCCAATTGAAGCCATAAAAATACGAATGGAAGAAATGCATTTGAAGCAAATTGATCTTATAAAGGAAATTGGTGGAAAAAGCCGGGTATCCGAGATTCTGAATAGGAAAAGGAAATTGACTGTAGACATGATTAGAAACCTTGCAGCCAGGCTCAATTTATCAGCCGGCTTGCTCGTGAAAGACTACCGATTGACGAAATGAGAATGGCTTTAATCACATTGGGCATCAATTTTTCTTGCCAAGCATCAGGAAGTCCACGACCAATATTTTGGTGGCATAGCGCCTCTCGTCATCCTTCAGTTCGTACGTGCGGTAGGTGATTTTACCATCTACAGCTATCTCAATTCCCTTCTTCAGGTATTTTTCGGCCACGTCGGCCGATTTGCCCCAGATCACCAGATTGTGCCAGTGCGTCTCCGACACTTTTTTGCCTTCCGCATCTTTGTATTGCTCAGAGGTAGCCAGTGAAAGCTTCGCCAGTTTCTCGCCTGAGCTAAAGACTTTGATATCAGGATCTACACCCAGGACCAATTGGGCTCCATAGGGATGAACGAATGATTTGAATATTTTAAATTTGAAACATGGAAAACCCACTTATAAATAGAATCACAGTAAACCCCGAAATATGTCACGGAAAACCCACGATTAGGAATAAGCGGTACACCGTGGATTTGATTCTCGACCTTTTGTCAGCAGGATCAACTCATGCTGAAATATTGGAAGATTATCCTAATCTGGAAGAAGAAGATATTTTGGCCTGTTTAGCCTACGCAACGAAAGTAACAAAATATTCGAGCTATACTAGAATTTCGGTATGAAGCTGATTTTGGATGCTCAACTTCCAGAAAAGCTTGTGAAATACTGAATCAACTTGGACTAAAATCCATGCATGTCAATGAACTACCAAATGGGGATGAAACACCCGATGTAGAGATAGCAAAATTTGCTGATCGTGAAAACCTTATGGTAGTAACCAAAGATTTTGACTTTTACCACTCCTATATGACCTCAGGAAAACCTAAGATGCTATTTCTAATTACAACTGGAAATTTGAAAAACAGGCATTTGTTTAACTTATCTAGAAATAACATTTTGATCATTACGAATGCTTTGGACAGAAGTAGTTTTATAGAACTCAGTAACGAAGGTTTAATCGAACAAGAATAATACCGCAATATTCAGTATATGATCACGGCAGGGTTAGTTCAGAACGATATTCTGCTTCCTTGAAGCCCTGCATTTCTGTGATTTGGCTGTTTTGTACTTTATATTTTGATAATGCTTTCCGCTACTCTTCATACTGCAGCGTTATATCTATCCTTTATTAAACGTTCAGTTGCGATGTTGGCCTCGGCAGTCTTGTTACCACGTGTAGGGCGCAGCGCTCAGGCGAGGTCCACATGGTGAGTGGCAAATCCGGCGCATCTTTCATTCTTATGTGCGTCAATTTTTTTTACTAAGCATTAGAAAGTTGTTTACAAATTTTTATGTGGCGTAGCGTTTCTCAATACTTTCGTGCGGTAGGTGATTTTACCATCTACAGCTATCTCAATTCCCTTCTTCAGGTAT
>CAZQVB010000004.1:5524-51524 GCA_964596645.1 uncultured Roseivirgaceae bacterium | reverse complement strand
TTTTCGGCCACGTCGGCCGATTTGCCCCAGAACATCCGATTCTGCCACTGCGTCTCCGACACTTTTATGCCTTCCGCATCTTAGTATTGCTCAGAGGTAGCCAGTGAAAGCTTCGCCAGTTACTTGCCTGAACTGACGATTTTGATTTCTGGCTTTATATTTAGGTGATCGATCAGTTGCACTTTTTTTTCTATTTCTGAACTCAAGAATCGCTTAAAACTAGCCAGATATGGCAGATATCAATTATAATTGGCATTATGTGGTTGTAGTGTGGGTTATATGGTAGCTTTTAACTATTACCAATATTTGGTAACTTTGGAAAAAAATAAAGCAATGGGGAAAAATACATCAATAGCATTAGGAGACCACTTTGAAACATTTATTTCCAAAAGCGTCAAGAGTGGTCAGTTTAATTCTGCAAGTGAAGTAATTAGGGCGGGACTTCGACTTCTAGAAGAGGAGGAAAGAAAAAAGAGTTTACTAACAAAAGCCTTAATTGATGGAGAAGAAAGTGGGTTTGTTCAAGATTTTGATCCGGAACTTCTTCTTGAGGAATTACACTTAAGACATAAGCGTTGATGCAATATAAACTTTCGTCAAAGGCGCAATCCGATTTAATTAACATTTGGGAATTTACTTTATATAATTGGTTACTTGAACAAGCGGATCGATACTACAATCTAATTATTGACAAAATCAATGATATCTGTCAAAAACCTGATCTTGGAAAGAATTACAATCACGTACGAAAGGACTATTGGGGTATTAATATAAAATCACACATAATTTTCTATAAAATTGACAATCAAGGTATGATTGAAGTAATAAGAATTCTTCACCAAAGAATGGATCTTCAAAGGAGAATAAATGAATAAAGCATCTCACATAGCAACAGCGAGCAGTCAGAGGGGTTTCTCGGATTTAGAAAATAATTTTTAATTATAAAACTGATCTGATTTTGACCGGAACTACGGTAATATTTCCCGCCAGTAGCTAGCAGGGACATTCAACAATATTACGGTAGTTTAGCGCTTCACACCATCCTTCTGTCCGTACATGCGGTAGGTGATTTTACTACAGCTATCTCACTTCCTTTCTTCAGGTATTTTTTGGCTACGTTGGCCGATTTGCCCCATATCACCAGATTGTGCCACGCAACCTACACCCTAGTTCTGAACGTAAGGGATACCTGGTTTTTAAAATTGCCCACCAATCACCAAGCCACGACAGCACAGAAATCGCTTTTGAACACAGTAAATATTAGATTTACACAACCTATATTTCTATCAATAACAGAAAGCCCAAACATGAAAAAGCACCACGCATATTTTTTGTCCATCGCCATGACCCTGTTGCTGGCATACGGTTGTACAAGCACCCAGTCGGCCGAAAATGCGGCTTCCACCACGTCGAGGCCTAATATTTTATTTATCGCTGTAGACGACCTTCGGCCGGAGCTGAATGTGTACGGGGCGTCGCATATACAGTCCCCCAATATGGATATATTGGCTTCTCAGAGCCTGTTGTTCGACCGGGCATATTGCAACGTGCCGGTATGCGGTGCGTCACGTGCCAGCCTGATGTCTGGCGTGCGACCAGGCCGGTATCGTTTTGTTGATTACGACACGCGGCTGGATGAAGACTATCCCGGCGTGTTGTCGTTACCGAAGCACTTTAAAAACAACGGCTACACCACCATTTCCAACGGAAAAATATATCACCACGGCAATGACGACAAAGATGCATGGGACGAGATATGGCACCCGAAGGCAGAAGGCTCGCCGCGCGACTATCTGCTGGCTGAGAATATAGCAATAGAGGAAAAGGGTGAAACGCGCGGTGCCCCGTTTGAAAATGCCGATGTGCCCGACAGCGCCTATAGAGACGGGCGCACAGCGCTGAAAGCCATCGCCGATCTAAAAAAGTTGAAGCATAAGGGCGAGCCGTTTTTCCTCGCCGTGGGCTTCCTGAAGCCACACCTCCCTTTCAATGCGCCCTCGAAATACTGGGATATGTACGATCGGTCAGACATATCGCTACCGGAAAATTACCGTCAGCCAGAGACCATACCCAGCGATGCTTTTCACAACTTTGGGGAGATGCGGCACTATGCCGAAGTGCCTAAAGAGGGGCCTGTAACCGAAGAAATGGCCAGGGAGCTTATTCATGGCTACTATGCGTGCGTGAGCTACACAGATGCGCAGATCGGGCTTGTGCTTGAGTCGCTCAAGGAGCTGGGCCTCGACGACAACACCATTGTAGTGCTCTGGGGCGATCACGGCTGGAACCTGGGCGACCATCAGCTATGGTGCAAGCACTGCAACTTCGAATCGTCGCTGCATGTGCCGCTCATGGTGAAGATGCCGGGCCTCACCGGTGGCGAGCGCACCGATGCGCTGGCGGAGTATATCGACATATACCCCAGCCTGTGCGAACTGAGCAACCTGCCCATACCCGAGCACGTGGATGGCAGTAGCTTTGTGCCTTTGATGAAGGGTAATGACAGAAAGAAGGACTTTGTGGTTTCGAAGTATTTCAACGGCGTCACGATCATCACCGGCGACTACTTCTACACCGAATGGCTGAATGCCGACGACCAGGTGAAGGCGCGCATGCTCTTTGACCACAGCACCGATCCGCTGGAGGAAGACAACCTGGCAGAGAAGCCGGAATACAAAGACAAGGTACAGGAGCTGAGCACCATGCTCCATGAAAACTGGGGCGATGATTTTTTTGTGGACAGAAGGGTGGCCGATGCAGCGAATAACTAGCACTGTACCGGACACGGCAAAGCCGGACGCATTTTTGAATTCAGCCGGTTGATATTACAATCCGACACGTAAGGTCTTGTGCCGCTGCTACCAGGGCACGAGACCTTTTTGTATGGTTTTCACCGTACGCCATCATTTGAGCAGAATTAGTCTTCATTTCAATTGCACATCCATCACCCGCCGCCCAATGGCAAGTCAGTCCTGCTTGGCTAATATTATTAGTTATATTTTGCATGTGTGAATTTATACATTAGTTTTAAGGCCATTAAAACTAAAAATACTGGCATTAATGTTTTTGAGATCAATTCAGACTCGGTGTGCAATCGGGGGAATACAGTATGTTAAATCTTTGTGCTGCCATGTAATCAACAGAATGCAATGAAGAACGAACGGAACAATCGTAGTTGGTTAAGCGGTCAATACGACGGTGTACAACTGAGAATAGAGAGCAAGAGGCTGAAGTCTGGCCGATGCCAGGTGAAGTTTTATACAAGGGGCATTACACGGGAAGATTATTACGGATACCTGTTGGTTGATTCCGGCAAGACGCTCAGCGAGGTGATGACGCAACTGAAGGGCACGTTGGAGAATCTGGAGGATCTGGGGCATTTTTATCAGCGCAATTTGTTTGCCATCAACCGGGCCAACCGCGCAGTAGAGGATATGGTCATTTATAGAAGCTGATGGCTGCACACGACACAGCGTAGTTCTGTAGCCGTTGCGCCTTCTATCCATCAAAATATAGTAATATTGATATACCACAACCTGCTAAACCCACACGTATGAGTCTGATAAGCGAAAATCTAAAGTTTCTGCGCAAGCGGCTGGGGTACACCCAGGAGCAAATGGCAGAGCGGGCGGGGATCAAGCGCTCGCTGCTTGGGGCCTACGAAGAGGGCAGGGCAGACCCCCGCATCGTGAATCTTTTGCGGTTTTCTGAGATCTTCGATGTCTCCGTCGACGAGCTGATCAGCCGCGAATTGAGTAGCCAAAGCCATATACCGTCGGCTGTATCGAGAAAATTGCAGGTGCTGTCCATCACAGTCGATCATCAAAATCGCGAGAACATCGAGCTGGTGCCTCAGAAAGCATCGGCAGGCTATCTCAACGGGTTTGCCGACCTGGAGTATATTGGAGAACTTCCGAGGTTTCAATTGCCCATGCTACCTCAAAGCGCTACCTACCGTGCTTTTGAGATCAGCGGCGACTCCATGCTGCCGCTAAGGGGTGGCAGCGTAGTGATTGGCCGGTACACAGAGCGGGTAGATGATCTGAAAAATGGAGATACCTACGTAGTGGTGGGCCAGAGTGAAGGCGTGGTGTACAAGAGGGTGTACAAGTATGCCGATGATGACAGTAAAGTATGCCTCGTATCCGACAACACCAAATACCCTCCCTATGATGTGGCAGTGTCGGAGATATTGGAGTTGTGGGAGGCCAAAGCGTATATCAGCCTCGATTTCCCAAACCCCTCAGAAGAAGATTTGTCGCTGAAGAAACTGGCCGACATCGTGCTCGACCTGCAAAGTGAGGTGATCAAGCTCAAGCAAAAGTAGCATGCCGCCTTGAGGTGAGAGCGTTTGGTCGTGGCTGGTCTGACTGTCGTACGACCTGGTGCTGGTATTGGGAAAAAGAAAAGGGCCGGACGGCCCTTTTTCTTGATAAAATATTTTGATTGAACGCGCTATCAGTCTTTCAAATAAGTGAAGTCTAACTTGAAGGAAATAGTCTCATCGACCTCATCATTATTCACGTCTGATAGAAACTCATTTGAAACCGACACGGTCAATTCATTTGAAGTCAGTTTTTTCAAATCGTAGGCACCGTCCTCATCACCATCGATGATCAGCTTTTTTCCATCGGCACTTATGGCCCAGGTGCCCGTATATACCTCATTTTCTTCACCCTGCTCAGTGGCAAATTCCGTAGTTTGATATGTGCTGTCAGCTTTAAATAGAACCTCATCGCCGGGAGAAAATTCTGCTAGACCGCCTGCCATCTCATCTTCGAATTCAGCAATCATTTCATCGGTATAGCCAACATCTTTTAAAAATTGAATAACGTTTTTGCCATTGGCTTGTACGTCAAAATCTGCGTCATCAAAAGACCAGGTCCCTACCACGTTGTTGAATGCATTCAAGGCATTGTTTCCTTCGTCTTCGTCTTCAGAACAACCTGTAAACAAGAGGGATGTGAAAACTATGCCCACCATTCCCGCCATCCAAATTACTTTTTTCATGTTTTTTCTTTTAAAATTTATAATGGCCAAAATTACGGCAGCACGTCACAAGAGCAGTACAGCCCTTGGGTAATTGCTTACATGTAAAGTATCAGGGTAAAATGGCAACTGAAAAAGGCGCGGATGCTTCAGCCAGGCAGCTGGAAAGGCCATTTTCTTTCATTAAAAAACCTCATGCATGCTGTATGCAAAACCGGAAAATTTGATTTGCGAATAAAAAAAACTCACCTTATCCGCTGAAAAACAACATGATAAGGTGAGCCTTTGTGCATGACTGCGAATCGGTTATTCCCTCATTCGTATGAATGACACATCAAACGTTTGGCCCATCGGAGCCTGAAAATATTGACCGGCGAGCACATCCTGTCCCGCATCGTAGGTGAGGTTGTAGTTGGATCCTTCATAGCCTTTGTCTTCAAACTCTACAAAAACCCGCAACACATTCTCTTCGAAAAATTCGGCTTTTACTATGGCGATCGGGCGGGGATTGAGGTAAGAGGCTTCCAAAGTGCCATCATCGTGTATGGCAGAAATCTCCAATATATATCCGCCGTCGGGTCGCTGCCACTTGGCTACGAGTGTATCTGGCGGCAACGACTCGTAGGGCAGTGCTTCCGTCACCTGCTGGTCGTCGTGCAGTGCCTCATCGATATTGTCTGCACCACCGGCCGGGCCGATCATGGTTTCTTCAGGGGTATTGATGGCTTCTGCCTCCTCGTCGCTGTCGCGCACCACCCATACCGTCAGTACGGCTACTATGAGCAGGGCGATGACTATGGCGGCATTGCGGCTAAACTTAAATTGGTTTGGTCTCTGGTCGTTCATTTTTCTCATTAAAAGTTAAAGTAAGCACCTGCACGGTGTATGTAAAGGCTGTTTTTTCTGCTCAGCAATATGGTGCACCACATATTAACCCATTTCCGGCCGGGCAATGTTTATATATGGGCCAATCATTTTCCCTGAACTCTGAACACCCAGGCATACTGTCCTGTGGCCGCCGCTGCCGGCGGCACCTGTACTACCAGTGCCTGCTTTTCATCAAAAGTCCACTGCAGTGGTTCATCATAGCCAAGGAGTACTACATCTGACCTTTCTGCTGGTTGCAGATAATCGAAAGACATGCTTCCCTCCGGCTTTTGTAGCGCAATGGCATAAAATACAGGTTCATCCTTTTTGCGGGTAAAGCGTATGTGCTCTCCCTGCTCAAATCCTTCTTCCAGTCGTTGTGTGGCATAGATGGCCTCGTGGTTGATGTCCATCCACCGGCCTATTTCCTCCAGTCGCGCTACGCTGGGTTCAGGAATGAGCCCTTCGGCCGTTGGGCCTACGTTCAGCAGGTAGTTGCCGCCTTTGGCCGCTACATCTATCAGGTGATGTATGAGCAGCTCGGTCGATTTCCAGTTGTCATCGGCAGATTTGTAACCCCAGCTGTCGTTCATGGTCATGCAGGCTTCCCAGTCGGTATTGCTGGTGCCTTCGAGTATTTCCTGCTCAGGCGTGCCAAAATCTCCCAAATACTCACTGCCCTTGTTCATGCCCTGCATGCCCTGGCGGCCTTTGTCTACCCGGTTGTTGATGATGAGGTCCGGGTCGAGTTTGCGCAGGTAGGTGTAAAGCGCCACGCCGTTTTCATGTGTCCATTCGGGTATCCACTCGCCATCGAACCAAAGCACATGTGGCTCGTACTGGGTCACAAGCTCGGTGAGCTGTGGGTACAGAAAATTGTCGACGTAAGTCTGAAAATTCGGGTTCGATTTTGTTTTGTCATTATAGTCGGGGTAGTGCGGTGCCTGGGCATCGGGATGGTGCCAATCCATGATGGAGTGATATACGCAAAATTTCACCCCATGCTTCTCACAGGCCGCTTTCAGTTCTGCCAGCAAATCGCGCTTTATGGGGGCAAAATCCATCACGTCGTAGTCGCTCACTTCCGAGTCCCACAACGCAAAGCCGTCGTGGTGCTTAGAGGTGATTACGATATATTTCATGCCAGCATCTTTGGCCAGCTTCACCCAGGCATCGGCGTCATACTGCTGCGGATCAAACTGCCGGGCATATTCCTCATATTCTTCTATGGGTATTTGCGCCTTGTCCATGATCCATTCGGCTATACCGTTCACTGTGTTGCCCTGATACTCACCGGCCGGCACGGCGTATGGCCCCCAGTGTATGAACATGCCAAATTTGGCATCGCGCCACCATTCCATTCTCTCGTTGAAAGCCTCGCGTGATTCGTTGAGTATTTCCTCATCGGTAAGCGCTGTACGCAGGGTATCGCTCTGTTCGGTCTGTTGCTCTTTGGTGCCGGGCTGGCAGGCCACGGATAGTACAAAAGTGGCCAGCAGCAAAAAATGTATGGGTCTGGTAAGCATGTATCTTGGGTTTTGGTGAAAAAAATGGAAATCAATAAATGGGTACTACAAGTATAGCAACATTTTTTGATAGCACGGAAAATAGCGGTTGCGCTGGTGCGCCTGGTATTACGCTGCCAGTTTTCTACACCGCCAATAATGAGGAATGGCTGGGTGTGTTGAGGGTATGCGAAAATAGTTCATGAGGACACGAACCATGGCGGATTGTTGATTTGGTGCGTGGGGACACATACCAAGGCGGGCGTGAGAAGGGAGTAGGATTCGGTGCGTGAGGATGCGAATAATGCGGGACTGAGGATATGAACCATGGTGGGATTGAGGGCCTGAACCAAACAATGGTCGTTCAATCTGACCAATAGAGGGGTATCAGAAAAAAAAAGGGTTTGCCCCATGGAGGCAAACCCTATAAATTAAACCGTCGATGACGGATTAATACATGTCGTCGTGCATGTGAGGTGCGGCGGCGTTTTTCTTCTTCTCCGGCGCATTGTACACCACGCAGTCGGTGGTGAGCAACAAACCGGCGATGGAGGCGGCATTTTCCAATGCCACGCGCACCACTTTGGTCGGATCTATTACGCCCGATTTTTTCAGGTTTTCAAACACATCGGTTCGCGCATTGTAGCCAAAGTCCTTTTTACCCTCGCGCACTTTCTGAAGTATCACGGAGCCTTCGCGGCCACAGTTGGCAGCGATCTGGCGCAGTGGCGATTCCAGAGCTTTTTTCAGTATTTGCACGCCGATGTTCTGATCTTCACGGCCGCTGTCAAATGATTCCAATGCATCGATGGCCCTGATCAGGGCGATGCCACCTCCTGGCACTATGCCTTCTTCTACCGCGGCACGCGTGGCTGCCAGCGCATCGTCTATCCTGTCTTTCTTCTCTTTCACCTCTACTTCCGAGGCGCCACCTACATAGATGACGGCCACGCCACCGGCCAGCTTAGCCAGGCGCTCCTGCAACTTCTCACGATCGTAGTCGGAGGTGGTCTTCTCTATCTGTGCTTTGAGCTGGCTCACCCTGCCCTGAATGGCTTTTTTATCGCCGCCGCCATTGACTATGGTTGTGTTTTCTTTGTCTATATTCACTTTCTCGGCTTTGCCCAGCACATCTAGTGAGGCAGTTTCCAGCTTTTGACCAAGGTCTTCCGAGATCACCTGACCACCGGTAAGCACGGCCAGATCTTCCAGCATGGCTTTTCTGCGGTCGCCAAAGCCGGGTGCTTTTACCGCTGCTACGCGCAGTGTGCCGCGCAGCTTGTTTACTACAAGCGTTGCCAGGGCTTCGCCTTCCAGGTCTTCGGCTACTATGAGCAATGGGCGGCCGCTCTGGGCTACTTTTTCCAACACCGGCAACAGATCCTTCATGGCCGATATTTTCTTTTCGAAAAGCAAAATGTACGGGCTGTCGAGCTCGGCCGTCATTTTTTCACTGTTGGTGACGAAGTACGGCGACAGATAGCCGCGATCGAACTGCATACCTTCCACAAATTCCACGCGGGTTTCCATGGTTTTGGCCTCATCCACGGTGATCACGCCTTCTTTCTTCACTTTGCGCATGGCGTCGGCTATTAAGCTGCCTATCTCCGCATCGTTGTTGGCAGATATGGATGCCACCTGCTCTATTTTATCATAGTCGTCGTTGATGATCTCTGACTGACTTTGCAGATGGGCTACTACTTCTGCCACGCCTTTGTCTATGCCGCGTTTCATCTCAATAGGGTTGGCGCCGGAAGCCAGGTTCTTAATTCCGGCGGTGATGATGGCCTGCGCCAGCACGGTAGCGGTAGTGGTGCCATCGCCGGCCAGTTTGGAAGTTTTAGAAGAAACCTCTTTCACCATTTGCGCGCCCATATTGGCCACGGGATCTTTCAGCTCTATTTCTTTGGCCACCGTCACGCCGTCTTTAGTTACACGGGGTGCGCCATAGCTTTTACTCAGTATCACGTTGCGCCCTTTGGGGCCAAGTGTCACTTTCACGGCGTTGGCCAGCGTGTCTACACCGCTTTTGAGGGCCTGAGCCGATTCTACATTGAAAAGAAAATTTTTTGCCATAATAATTGATCGTTTTATTTATGCTTTTAACACACCATATATTTCCGACGCCTTCATGATCAGGTAGTCTTTACCATCGATTTGCACCTCGGTACCTGAGTACTTGCCGTAGATCACCTCATCACCTACGGCCACCGACATGGGTTCATCTTTGGTGCCTTTGCCTATGGCCGCCACCTTGCCTTTCTGTGGTTTTTCTTTGGCCGTGTCCGGAATAATGATTCCGCCTGCCGTTTTAGTCTCTGCTTCCAGGGGTTCTACCAACACCCTGTCGGCCAATGGTTGAATCTTCATATGCGTTGTGTTTTTAAAAAGTTTATGTTCCGAGCCTGCCGATACGATTTATATGCCAATCGCAGTTTGTGACATTTTGGCACCAATGCTGCCTGACAAGGCACCTGTAGCGGTTTTGAAAATGCGCATTTTACCACAAAAGTGTGTCAGGTGCAGACTTTGCCACCACAGGCTTGTCAGGCCGTAATTGGCAGGGCGAAGGTGGTCATTTAATCAACCAATAGTTGCCGGTGTGCTTTATTTATTTTCCCTGAGCGAGCAGCCTCTTGATCCTTAAACTTTATTTGATCTGCTGCTGAAAAATATCCTCTGCACGCATATACATTTGTCTTTTTATGCTTATGGCTAAATGCAGATTTTTATGATTTGGGCGCTCTTCATCTTGCTCGTAGTGCTACTTTTAGCCTTAGACCTTGGTGTTTTCAATAAAAATGCCCACGAGATCAGCACGAAAGAAGCCACCCGGTGGACGGTACTGTGGGTATTTATTTCCCTTTTGTTCAATGCCCTCATCTATGTGATGTATGAAAACAACTGGCTCGGCATAGGCCTGCACATTGGCAATCCGCTGACGGGCGAGGAAGCCGCCCTGAAATTTTTCACCGGATACCTCATCGAGAAGAGCCTGAGCATCGACAACATCTTCGTGATCGCGATGATCTTTGCCTATTTCAAGATACCGCTCATGTATCAGCACCGGGTGCTGTTCTGGGGTATACTTGGCGCCATCGTTTTCAGGGGTGTCATCATCGTGGTCGGCACGTCCATCATGCGCAATGTAGAGTGGGTCAACTATGTGTTCGGCGGCCTGCTCATATTGTCGGCCACCAAAATGCTGGTGACACGGCACGACAATATTGAGCCTTACAAGAACCCCATCATACGCCTCATCAAGCGTTTTTATCCCATCGCCGATGCGCTGGATGGCGGCAAGTTCTTCACCGTGGTGAATGGCAAAAAGGCGATGACCCTGCTCATGGTAGCGCTGCTGGTGATTGAGTCGACGGATATCTTTTTTGCCGTAGATTCTATTCCCGCCATATTTGCCATCACTACCGATGCCTTTATCGTGTTCACTTCCAACATATTTGCCATTCTCGGGCTTAGGTCATTGTATTTTGTGCTGGCCTCTATGATGGACAAATTCCGATATATAAAAATGAGTCTCGTTTTCGTGCTCGCATTCGTCGGGGTGAAAATGCTGCTGGTTCATCATTTTCAATTCCCTGTTTTTGTATCGCTTTCCGTTATTCTTGGTATTTTGTTGGTTGGCATCATTAGTTCGGTGATGGCCGCCAAGCAAGATACGGCCAAGCTGAAATCACCCTTAGACATTACGCCCGATTGAACCCTCCCCGGCAGCAGCATTGCTTGGGCATATTCGCTAACTTGACTAAAAACATATTATGAATATTTGCTTCATCATGTACCCCTGGGATGCCGTAGATCCCGAATACGACTCTACGCTGCGCCTCATTCACGAGTCGGTAAGCCGTGGGCACAGGGTGGCTACCCTGTATCCGGCATCGCTCACCATTCGCGACAGCATTACCCTGGGCTTCTGCCGCATCATCAAGATGGACAAGGTGCCCGGCAGCGTCACTACCTTTTACAAAAAAGTGGTATTCAAAGAACAATTGCTGCCACTCTCTGGCTTCGACGCCATATTTGTGCGCACCAATCCGCCGCTCGATCCCATCATGCTCAACTTTCTGGATTCCGTGAAGCACGATACGTTCATCATCAACGACATCGACGGCTTGCGCAAAGCCAATAACAAACTGTACGCCGCCGCCTTCTACGACCCCAATAATGAGATAATACCGGTGACGCACGTATCTAAAAACAAGCAATACCTCACCAGGGTGATCCGCGAGTCGAAGCGCGACAAGATGATACTGAAGCCGCTAGACGGCCACGGCGGCAGCGGGGTGATAGTAATAGAGCGCGACGCCATACAAAACGTGAACTCGCTGCTCGACTTTTATATAGGGGCCAAAAGCGAAAAAAACTATGTAATACTGCAGGAATATGTTGATGGTGCCGAGCAGGGCGATGTACGCGTACTCATGCTGAACGGCGAACCCATAGGCGCTATGAAAAGAGTGCCGGCAGAAAATGATATACGATCCAACGTGCATGCGGGTGGTACGGCCATCAAGCATACGCTGAGCAAAGAAGAAAGAAACCTGTGCATAAAGCTGGGTCCCAAACTGATCGCCGACGGATTGTACTTTGTAGGGCTCGACATCATAAACAACAAACTGATAGAGCTGAATGTGTGCAGCCCTGGTGGCATCACTCGCATTAACCAGTTCAATCGTGTGAAGCTGCAGCAAAAAGTGATTGACTTTGTGGAAAAGGAAGTGAAAGAGAAAGAAGCGGCCATAGCCCGAAAAGAACACTACAGAAAGACGATTCAGGATGCATAAATTATCGACCGCCGACATAGCAGAGCGCATAAAAGATGGCGCACTGTTCGAAGCCGAGTCGGCAGATGCCGGTTTTCATATAAAAATAGAGCGCTACTCACCCGCACTGTGCCTCGCCATACACAGCGGTAGCCGCCTGCGAGCCGCGTTGGAGAAGCACTGCGCCATTGATGCTCAGGGCCGCTGGTACGAAGAAGACCCGCTGACCGATACCTTCATCAGCAGCATGCCTCTGGTGATCAGCGGCATCGACTCGCGCTATGAGTACGACCTCAACCGCAGACCCGAGCACGCGGTGTACGACATAGCCTGGGGCAGGCAGGTATGGCATGGTGAGCTGCCGGAGGAAGAAAAACAGAAAAGCCTGCAGAAGCATGCCCTGTTTTACAACGTGCTGAACGTACTGATCTCGGAGCTGGAGCGGAGGTTTGGCGCCTGCCTGGTGTTCGACATGCACTCATACAACCACAAGCGATGGATGCGTCAGGTACCGCTCTTCAACCTGGGTACTGCCAAAGTGGATGTGGACAGATATGCCCATACCCTTGCGCATTGGGAAAAGGAACTGTCCAAGATAAAGCTGCCCAACGTGCAGAACAGGACGGCACGCAACGACGTGTTTCAGGGCATGGGCTATGTGGCGGAATATGTCCAGGAAAATTTCAGCCATACGCTGGTGCTGCCTACAGAAGTGAAAAAGGTGTATTGCGATGAGGAAACTGGCGAGATATATCCGCTGGTGGCCAACCTGCTGCACGCACATCTGAAGAAGGCCATACTCAGCACCAGCGCCTACTTTGTAAAAAAGCATGTGGCCACTGGCCGGATGAGCAAGACAGGCCACCTCTCCAGCGAACTGGATGATGCCGTAGTGGCAGTAGACAAGGCTTTGTACCGGCTTACCCGAAACTTTGAAATACTCAACCATGTAAACCCCATCAATCTTGAGTCGGAGAAAAAGCGGTTTTTCAATGGCAAATACAGAAGCAATCCGGCTTTTCGATACCGACAACTGGCCATCGACCCGTTCAGCTTCAAGCGCGAATTGTACCGCGTGCCGGTAGAGTCCATACGCGACATCAATATACAGATGCTGTACAAAGGCATCATGAATGCCTATGCCGATAAGGTGGATATGATCTCTACCATTGGTCAAGACAAATTTCTGTACAACTCGCTACGCTACTTCGGCGAGCCGCAGCCCAGCGACATCGACAACGCCGAATTTTTGATGAGCTGCCCGCCAGACCCGCTGCAGAGTCCGGGCGTCACCTACACCGACCAGCAGACCAGGAAGCTGATGGAAGAGGCCACAGCGCGCTATGGCTTTTCGTGCAAAATAGAAGTAGTGCCCAATATGGTGTCGAAGGCATTGGTGCTCAATAGCCGTAAAACAGTTCGCATAAAAAAGGGCGCCACATTTACCCAGCACGCAGTAGATGCGCTTATTCATCATGAAATTGGCGTGCATATGGTCACCACCATCAATGCCACCATGCAGCCGCTACAGTTTCCGCGTATAGGCTTGCCGGTGAATACCCGCACACAAGAAGGCCTTGCCGTACTGAGCGAATACCTGTCGGGCAACCTCACCATAGATCGCCTGCGCGAGCTGGCCCTGCGTGTACTGGCCATACGCAACATGCTGAAAGGCCATGACTTCAAAAGGGTTTTTGCTTTTTTATTGGAAGAAGGACAAATGACGCCAGATCAGGCATTTTATCTGTCGGCCCGCATATTCCGGGGGGGTGGCTTCACCAAAGACTATTTGTACTTGAGTGGCTTTCGCGATGTGCTCTTTATGCACCTGAATGGCGGCGGCTTTGAGAATCTGCTGATCGGGAAAACATCGCTGATGTTCCTGAGTACCATCAATGAAATGGTGGAGAGAAAAATGCTGCTGCCGCCCAAGTTTAAGCCTGCCGCCTATACCAAGCCGATGGAAGCAACGCCAATTTTGCAATATGTGATGAGTGGGCTGCGACAGTGAGTGAACTAGCCGAGTGGTTTTGAAAACCTGCGGAACAGTTGCTGCAACGGATTGAGCACTTCCTGTTGGCGCGCAGCTTTATGGCTAATCCTTAGTCCGGCGGTATCTATGGTATCGCTCATTCTCTGATCCTGGTACTGGAAGCTATGGCTTTTGCGTATGGAGATCGTAAGCACCTTGCCGTCGTAGTGGTGGCTTATCACCGATTGCTCCATGTTTTCCGGTAGCGGTATGGTTTTTCTAATGGGTTCGTACCGATACTCTACTATGTTGCCGCGGCTTTGCATCTTTTTTCGTTTGCAGCCTTCCACCACCAGTAGTTTTCTCAGCACGTATACCTTCAGATGCTTTCTGGAGAGGTCTGCGATGGGTATCTGTACACCGTGGCCTTGCTCGTGTGTATAAAAACCAAAATCGCCGTCGGCCTGAGTGGCGGACTGCCTTGGATTTTTTGCCGTGTCAACTGTATCCGGGCTGAAGGGGTCAGTGACGGCAGTTCTGGTAGAAATTTCTTTCATGCTTGGTAGACTTTGTAGGTTATAGGAAACGGATTTTGAAAAGACGGCCTTTATTTCGACCGCACAAACACCAGATTTTTACGTACGCATACGCCCTCTGGTTTAGATTCAACAAACATTTTGCTAAGCCCTGGCCGGTTGGCCCATGTAAGCCACTGTTATAATGCGCTGAATATAATTAATAATTTTCAGACGATCAACTTAGTCTTAGAGGCATTGAGGAAGAGGATATTGCCAATTTCGTTGTACCCTTCAAAAAGACCCGTGCCCAGCTGCTTCAATGGTTCCGAACGGATGCCTATGATGGTGAGGTCGGCGTTTTTTGATCTGTCGTTTATGATTTGCTTATCACTCAGGTTATCCGATTTTTCTATCAGCTCTATGTTGTTGGCAGAAATGGGCAGCCGGCCTTCGCGAATGAGTCCGATCAGTTTCTCTTTTTCTACATTGATATCTTCGGAGGGGAAAATGGCAAATATGTTGATCTGAGAATCGCGCCAGTCGGGGTGGCCCATGAGCACATAGCCCATCAATATCATCAGGCTGCTGTTTTCATAGTCATTTTGTGTGATCCAAATGTCAATTCTTCTTTTAAAGCCAAAGTCGCGCGGTGAGGAGGCCAAAATGCAAACATCAAAATTGGCCACCTTCACCAAAGAGAAATTGTCGATGATGTGCTCAATCTCCTCCACATCGCCCTTCGCATATTCAAACAAGATCATGTTGATGTCTTTGCCCGACACGCTCGGCATCTGCATGGCCTGGGCTATGGCGCTGGTGTAGGAAGGAGAAATCATGGTGTCAATATACACGTTGCTTCGTGTGTCGCTGCTCAGGTCGAGTATCTCCTCAAAGTCCCTGCTGGCTATTTGTAGTGTTTCCTTCGACACATAGCCACGAATAAAATGCAAATAGGTGCCGAAGCCGTATTTGTGGCTGAGCCAGCGGATGAGGTTAAAAGCCGCCGGCCGCTTAAAGAATATTTCTGAAATACAGATCAGCGAGGGCCTCCAACTGTCCATATCTTCCTTCTCGGCCTTCTGAATGAATATCTGTATGGTGCGGCTGAGCTGAAAGATCACTCCTTGGAAAATCTTGGCTAATCCCTGCTTTTTCTCCTCCTTGCCCGATATGCCGATATACAGCAGCGCCATGATGCCCAGCGAAACAAATGCGTAGGTAGCATCCATCTTGAGCATAAGGTAAAGACAACCCACGGCACCGATCAGCGATATGTACCAGCGCGACCTGAAGGCCGGTCTGTAACTGGGGTCGCCGGCAAAGTGCTGCATAAAAGAAATGAGGCATAGAGAGCCGTAGGTGACCATGAAAAACATGGAAATGATTTTTGCCACAGCATTCACATCACCCATGAGTACAAAAATCAGCGCTATGGCGCTGGTGATGAGCGTGGCGTTATAGGGCTCACCACTGCCCGGCTTGCCCATGCGCAGAAAGGCATTGAACCTTTTGAAGGGAAAAATCTGATCGGCGCCCAGCGCCTGCAAAGTGCGCGGTGCTACCATAATGCTGCCTATGGCCGACGATATGGTGGCACAAGCCAGGCCAATGGGTATGATGGGCCCCCACAGGGCAATTTTGCCCATGACGAGCTGATCATTGGACAAATCATCCGGCGATGCAGAAATGGCTAGTTTGTAGGCGATAAGCACGTAGATGACCATGCCGATCAATGTGGCCGAAAGCGTACCCAAAGGGATGGATTTTTTCGGATCGCGCAGCTCGCCGGAAAGTCCTACGCCGGCCGTCATGCCGGTGAAGGCAGGAAAAACAATGGCGAATACATAGAAGAAGTTGTCGGGGTTGTCTACGGTGTCGTTGAAGTACAGGTAGGCGCTGCCTTCGGCATAGCCTGTTCTGCCCAGGAAGAACATGATGAGCGACAGCACCAGAATAGATACAACCACATACAGCGCCTTCACCCCAATGTCGGCCCCGCGGGTGAGCATGAGGGCTATCAGTGCAAAGGCTGCGGGTACGCTCACCAGGCGTTTGTCGGTGAGGTTCAGCCCAAATTCAGCATTTACGAAATCGTATACCGGGCTGAATGCTTCTGCAAACGCTATGACGTAAAAGGCCACGCTGATGGCTTGTGAGAAATACAGGGCCACCCCGATGGAGGCGCCGATATTCAGTCCAAACGACCTGGAGACGATGTAGTATTCACCCCCGCCCTCTACCTTCTGATTGGTGGCTATCTCGCCAATGGCCATTGCCGTGGGTATGGTGACCAGGTGACCAATGACGATGATCAAAATAGAACCGTAAAAACTCACATTGCCCACGGCATAGCCGAAGCGCAAAAACATGATCGCCCCGAGTATGGTGGATATGGCCGTGAGGAATACTGGCGCTGTACCAAAGTTTTTCTTATTGCCTATCAGCTTGTTCACTCCGATGTGGTATTGGTGGTAGTTCGATGCGTGGCGAAATCTGCAAAATATTACATCATATTCAAAGAAAGGCCGCTTGTCCTTTTTGTCAAACATGGTTTTGCAGGCTTACCCAAAGGGCGCCACAGGTATGTATTGTCATAAACCAACTGAATATAAAACCACGCACATGTACACATCAGGCTATTTTTTTCGAGGTATTTTTTTTAGCATTCTCTTATCACTCCTCATACTCACGGGCTGCCAGAAGGAAGAAGAATTGAATAAAGATTTTGACCGTCAGTCGTCAGAGCTTTTTAGCACGGAAGAAATGCTGGAAAATGCTTTCGAAGTGGTAGAATCACTCACCTTTTCCGGACTCATGTACGCTACTGAGCACGGAGGCCGCGTGGCCCAGGATGCCGAACTGGCTTGTGCCAACATTTCACTATCGACTACCCAGAAACCTGCCGGTAAGGTTACCATCGATTTTGGCTCTGGCTGCACCGGTGTAGATGGCAAAACACGTAAAGGAAAAGTGATCGTACACTACTCCGGCAATTGGCTGGTGAAAGGTACCGTGGTGACCACCACGCTGGAAGGGTTTTCCATAAACGGTGTGAAAGTAGAAGGCACGCGCACACTCACCAATAAAAACTACAACATTGACAGTAAAGTCATTCAGTATGAAGTGAATATCGCCGACGGCAAGATCATATGGCCTAATGGTGCCTATGCCACTCGCACAGTGCACAGGCTTCACGATCTTAAATTCGAGGCATCCATGGCACAATCTACCTTGTGCATAACCGGTACAGCCAGCGGGGTGACGGAAGGCGGCGTGGCCTATGCCACAGAAATCACAGAGCCTCTGATATTCAAGTCGGCATGCAAGGAACTGGATAATTATTATTTCCCAGTGACGGGCAAGAAGACGGTGACGCTACCGGCCAAACCCAACACCAATCCGGTGCTGGTAGACTATGGCAGCGGCGACTGCGATGCACAATTCACCATTTCTGTAGGCGCCTTGTCGGCATCGGTGACGCTGGACGATATACGAAAATAAAGTGCTGTAGTGCTCAGCAGCAAAGTCTGGCTTACGAGGGTAAGTCAGACTTTTGCATGTCTGCCAGTGACTGTCGAGCGATTTATATTCTATCGGGTCGATGATTTCAAATTGGATTTTAATTTTCAGAGACCGATTGCAAAGACATCTTATATAGGAGTAATAGCTTAATTAGGCACTCTGTAGTATTCTTAAATGCGAAAAAAGTGAGGAATAAGCTTAAAAACCCGTAGAAATAATTTTAAATATGATTCATGAAATACCTTTTCAGACGATTTGAGTATTTCCCACCCAGCCCGCATATACCCACGGCCGAAAGAAAATAATCGTAGATTTAGCACAAAAATTTATCACCCATTCATACAGTTCAGAACACAGTATGCGTAATTCCATGTATGTCCGTGCATCAGTCCTTCTCTTCGCTGTCCCGTTATTTTTTTATTGTACCTCGCACGAGCCCGACAAGGCCACAACTGCCGACCGCCCCAACATACTTTTTTGTATAGCCGACGATGCTTCTTATCCGCATATGGGGGCCTATGGCACCGATTGGGTAAAGACTCCGGCTTTCGATCGCGTGGCGCGCGAAGGCATTTTGTTTACCAAAGCCTATACGCCCAATGCCAAGTGCTCGCCATCGCGCAGCTGCATACTCACCGGCCGCAACTCCTGGCAGCTTGAAGAGGCGGCAAATCATGTCCCTTATTTCCCTGCAAAATTTAAAACCTATGCCGAGGTGCTCACAGAAAATGGATATCATGTAGGCTACACGGCCAAAGGCTGGGCCCCTGGCAATCCGGGAGAAGTAAATGGTGTGCCCCGGCAGCTTACCGGCCAGCCCTACAACTATATGAAAACCACTCCCCCTGCCGGGCACATCTCCAACAGCGACTACGCGGCCAATTTTGAATTATTTCTGGATAGCCTTGAAGGAGGAAAGCCATTCTGCTTCTGGTATGGCAGCACCGAGCCGCATCGTGCGTACGAATGGCGCGCAGGCATAGAGAAAGGCGGAAAAACGCCTGGCGACATAGACCATGTGCCGGCCTTCTGGCCCGACAACGATACAGTACGCACAGATATGCTCGACTATGCTTTTGAAATAGAATACTTCGATACGCACCTGGGCCGGATGTTGAAGGAACTGGAAGAGCGCGACATGCTGGACAATACGCTGATCGTAGTGACGGCCGACAACGGTATGCCCTTTCCGAGGGTGAAGGGTATGGAGTACGAAATGTCGAATCATCTGCCGCTGGCTATGATGTGGCCTGCCGGCATCGCGAAGCCGGGCCGAACGGTAGATGATTTTGTGAGTTTCATTGACTTTGCGCCAACCTTTCTGGAGCTGGCAGAGATCAGTGAAGAGCAAAGTGGCATGCAGCCCATACAGGGCCGCAGTCTTACCAACATCCTGTCGTCGGAAACAGATGGGCAGGTAGAGAAAGAAAGAGATTATGTATTGATAGGAAAAGAGCGCCACGATTTGGGCCGCCCCAACGACTGGGGATATCCCATCAGGGGCATTGTAAAAAATGGCTATTTGTACATTCGCAACTTTGAGCCGGATCGCTGGCCTGCCGGGCACCCGCTCACCGGCTACATGAATACCGATGGCAGCCCTACCAAAACCTTCATCCTAAACCAGAAAAGGGCCCAAGGCAGCAGCCAATACTGGGATCTGGCCTTTGGCAAACGGCCACCGGAAGAAATGTACAGAATAGAGGAAGACCCAGAATGCATGCACAACTTGGCCAACGATCCGGAATTTGCTGGTATACGCGCCGAACTGCGTACGCAGATGGAAACCGAACTCATAGCCCAGGGCGACCCGCGCATGTTGGGCAACGGACATGTTTTTGATGAATATAAATATGCCCACGGCGGTGATTATTACGAGCGGTTCATGCGCGGTGAGGCAGAAGCGGGATGGATTGAAAAGACGGATATTGAGAACGAAATGCCACGATAGCAGCCTTTGGCTATTTTCTGATTGTGGTAAAACAAGACGGCGCCAGATATGCCCCTAATGTAAAAATAGGCGGGTGTATGGTACGTGACAACCTAAGATAGCACAAGAAGTTATACGCCGGCATGGTGTATAGAAATCCAGATTTAAACCATTATTAACCCATAATAGAAACCATGAAAGAGATCATAACAAAGAAGAAGTCGCTGCTGCAAGAGACGGAGCACTCACTGAACAAGCAAATTGAAATGGAGGCCTCGTCATCGGCCACCTATCTGGCCATGGCCTCCTGGGCCGACGTGAAAGGCTTTGAAAATTCTGCACGCTTTCTCTACCACCACTCCGAAGAGGAAAAGATGCATATGCTCAAGCTCTTTCACTATGTGAATGAAGCCGGAGGCCATGCACTGCAGCCGGAGATAAGAGGGGTGAAGCATCACTACGCATCACTGCGCGAAATTTTTGAGAATATTCTCGAGCACGAAATAGCCGTGACCAAATCCATACACCATTTGGTAGATCATTGCTTCACCATCAAAGACTTCACCACGTTCAATTTTCTTCAATGGTTCGTGACTGAGCAGCGGGAAGAAGAAACCCTGGCGCGGCGCGTACTCGACGTTTTCGACATTATAGGCGAAGAGGGCATAGGCCTGTGGACGATTGATCAGGAAATCGGTAAGCTCGGACAGGGCGTGCATGGCGGGATTAATAGTTGAATGGAAAACTGGTAGACTGGTAAACTGGTAAACTGGTAAACTGGTAAACTGGTAAACTGGTGAACTGGTGAACTGGTGAAGTAAGTTAAAAGCTCAAAGCTGAAAGGGGGGGCGTCCTTCCTTACATTACTTCGGGCAAAAATAGCCAGCGTTATTTGCTTTTCTTTACCGATGACAAACTCCAGGTCAGACGATAGTCGGACCGGTCTAGAGCAAAAAAGGTAATAGAAGCGCCTGTGTGATCTTGCTAATTTCCAAGGCCTGTGACGGGTGATTGGTAGACTGGCGAAGCTAAAAGCTCAAAGCTGAAAGGATTGGTAGATTGGTAGACTGGTGGAATTGTAACCGAGACAAAGGCTGAAAGGATTAGTAGATTGGAGTTGTGGTAGTTGACAACTTCATCAGTCGCAATTTTATACACTAATTTACCACTTATCTTTGGCGTTAGTAACGCGAGGCAAGACCAATGATTAAAGCGTTTGGTGATAAGGGAACCGAAAAAATTTGGGAAGGGACACGATCGAAAAAACTGCCGAACGAAATTCAAAGTATTGCAAGAAGAAAACTAAGAATGATTAACAATGCACAAAGCATTATCTAAGAATTCCGCCGGCAAATCAATTAGAAAAACTGCACGGCAATCTAGTTGGCTATTACAGTATCAGAATTAACGTTCAGTGGAGAATAAGCATTAAATGGGATAAAAATGACGCATATGAAGTAAAAATAACTGATTACCATTAATCCTTTACAACATGGATAAATTAAACAATATTCATCCAGGAGAAATACTAAATGAAGAGTTTCTTGTGCCGATGGAAATTAGCGCATATCGATTGTCAAAAGAAACCTTTATACCTCAAACCAGAATTAGCGAAATCATAAAAGGCAATAGACGAATAACGGCAGACACAGCCTTAAGACTTGCAAAGTTCTTTGGAACGACTCCTAAATTTTGGTTGGGACTTCAGGATGATTATGACCTGGAAGAAGAGCTTAATCAAAAAAGTAAAGTGTTTGAGGAAATAAAAACAATAAAGAAAAGCACAGCATACGGTTAGAAGACTGGGCGAAGTAAGCTCAAAGTTGAAAGGATTGGTAGACTGGTGGATCGGTAGACTGGTAGACTGGTGGAATAGTAACTGAGATAAAAGCTCAAAGCTGAAAGCTGTAGGGATTAGTAAAATGGTGAATTGGTAGACTGGTGGAATTGTAACTGAGACAAAGGCTTAAGGCTCAAAGTTGCTTTGAAGCAAAAAAACCAAAAGCCCGGTATTGATTTACCGGGCTTTTGGTTTTTTCATTGTACACCTTCACTATGGCAAAGGCACTCCGGCGTAGTCGCTGATGTTCACCGGTGGTATGGTGGCATCGTAGTAATCATTGATGGTGCTGATCATGTAATTGGCCACCACCGCATAGCCTCGGGGGGTGGGGTGCACACCATCCAGAGAGAAAAACCCTCCCGTGATAAAGCCCGCATTCACACCTACACCATTGGTAAATATTCCATCAATGATATCGGAAAAGGCGGGACTGGTCTCGAACAGCGCCAGCGTATGCTCCGCAGCCAGATTCCGGATAATGTTGTTGTAGTCCTCCGTATACTTGCGCACCAGCGCCAGCTCCTCCTCGGTGAGTATGTACTGATTGGCCTTGGGCTGCGCCGCCGTCTGGGGTGTGAGCTGACCACCAGATAATGCGGTGAGCAAAATCAACTCGCCGGACTTCATCTGGCGCAGGCCTAGTGGGTTGCCGGCCGAAACAGGCACCTCAATTACGAAAGCATTGGGCCCGGCATTAAATACGGGGTAAATGCCCGCGGCTTTCAGCGTGCTGATCTGCGAGGCAGTGTTGGTGGTGATGGCATCGTTGAGCTGTGCATATTGGGCAGGGATCGGGCAGTTTCCCGGCGATGTTTCGCAGACATTGTAAGCGGCGGTGAGCTGATCAATGCCTTGGTTGATGCCTGCCTGTAGTTGTTCGCTAGTGGCCAAAATATTGTCTATCTGCAGGTAGAGAGGCTCCAGGGCGGCATGATTGTCGTGTATGCCCAGCAGGTGGTTTTGCAGTTCTGCGTCCAGAGCCGCTTTTCTCGCATCAATTTCCTGCTGCGTGCCATTGGGTAGGCTGGCTTCAGCTACCTGACCCGTCACGTTGTCTTTCAGTGCTTGTTCTGTAACGGCCAGTTGTATCACATTTTGTTGTACAGCAGCTTTCACCTGTGGGTCAATTTGTGCAGCGTATAACCCATTGGCTTGTGCCGCCTGATCGGCAGTAAGGCCAAGGCCGTTCCATGGCACCTGGGTAAAATAGGGTGTAAGTGACACATCGGGAATGGTGGCCAACACGCCCTCGGCAGTTCCGTTTTCTTCCAGGGCTTCTACTATAGCTGTATAATTGGCTTCGAAGATAGAGAGGTCAGTGAGGGCATCCATACCGGCAGCGCCCCCGCTTGTGGCGAACCCCAGTACATCGTTATTGCCGAGCCAGCAGGTGAAAAACGTGGGGTTGCTCTCCTGCACCACTTCCAAATAGGTTTTATTCGGACTGCTTTCTGGCAAAATGCGATAGAAAAAGGGATTGCCAACAGTGGGAGATGCGCCATAACCGGCCGTCGTTACGTCGCGCACGCGGATCAGCGGAATTCCCAAGTTATTGTAGTTACCAGGGATTTTATTGAAAAATGAGGGATCTGGTGGAACAACACCAATTGTGGGCGTGGGAGGCACTGTGCTCAGATTCAATTCCTCCAGATATAAATAGCCCGATCCGTTACCGGTCACTTCCGGCTGTAAAAATTCACTGGGTGTGATTTGCTGCATTTGCATCGCGAGCAGATTGGGAAAAGATGCCTGCTGTGCCTCGGGATAAAGACCAATAGGAAAACTACTATTGCTAAATCCGGCAGTAAGTGAATTGCCCACAGCCACATAGCGGCTGAAGTCTGCACTGCCTGCCTGTACTTCTGGCACATCAATTTGCGGCTCACAGGCACCTGCGGCCAACAGCAGTCCCGACCATATATAAATGAGTTGTTTCTTCATGACGATTAATATTAAATGATTTCTTAAAACGTATAGCTTACAGAGATGCCGGGCACAAATGCATTCAGTTCGTAGGTGCCGGGCATCACACCGCGGGGATTGTACGTGCCCGCTTCCTGTGTGTCGGCTACAGTCTGTTCGCGCTCCATACCATCTATGTACAGGAATGACGCATCGATCTGAAAGTGCTCATTGAGGGTGAGCCCTATTCCGAGTGTAAGGCCTAGCCGGTTGGCATCGGGCGTTTCCGGGGTCATGTATCCCTCTTGCACAGGAGTAGTGTCATAGTAGCCACCGGCACGGATTTGCAGCAAATCGTTCACCTTGTACTCACCGCCTAGATGCAGTATCCAGCTATCTTCATATTGCCTGGGCGAACGGGAATCGGGTGCTTGCTCAAAGTCAAAAACAAGCGAGTCGTAGGCCGACCAGCCTACGTAATTGAACTCAGTGCCTATGCTCAGCCGCTCCGTTGGGTGAAAGGTGAGGCCAATATTGAACACCGAGGGCAGGGGCAGTTCGGCATCGAATACATCTCTGTCGGGTATGCCGCCGGCAGCCTGCACGGTGGCCGGTACATCGGTAAAGACAGCCTCGCCCGATTGCAGCTCCATAATCACCTTGGAGCGGTAGCTGAGGCCAATGTCCACCTTGTCCGACGGGCTGAACATAATGCCCAGGTTATAGCCAAAAGAGGTTTCTGCATCACCGTCCAGGTTCACGAAAGCATTGCCCGTTGGGTCTTGAAAGATGGAGCGCTCCAGCGATACACTGCCGAAGCCGATCACCAAGCCTGCCCCAATGGCCAGATTGTCGGTGAGTCGGAAGCTGGCCGTTGGCTGCACCTGTATGGCCCTGAGGCTAATTTCGTGTAGCAAGTCCCTGCCGGCCCATTCATTGCCCCAGTTTACGCCACTGCCAAAAGGTGTAGTAGCGCTGATGCCAAATTTGAAACGACTCTCTGCCGGGCCCCACACAAAATATCCGTGAAAAGGAGTGCCCAAGGGGTTGTCCGACTCCGCAGTATAATTGCTGTTCTCGTCGGTAGAGTTCCAGTATACATTGTTGGTGAATATGAAATTGGCGCCAATCATCACACCGTTTTGATCCATAAAGGCGGTAGCGCCCGGGTTAAAGAAGATGCTGGAGGCATCTGGCCGTATGGCCACGCTGAGGTTGCCCATACCCGTGGCCCGGTTGCTTTGTAGAAATACCTGATAGCCCGATCCGTAGGCCGTGCCGGCAACTACGAAAGCCAGGGCAAGTGAAGTAATTAGTTTTTTCATAGTTCAGTAAAGTTGTTCATGGTATGTTGAATAGATTAAGAGAATATTAAAAAAGCTGGTCAATTTTAAAGAAATAATGCGCTTTCTGCTGCACCGGATTTCCGATTGTTGATAATATTATAATTATTCCTGAATTGTGAATACTTCTTGCGTACAACTACCGGAGGAGCGGCTTTTGTTTTTGTAGGGCTGTGTGCTGACTATCCTTCTTCATCGTACCGTACGCCTATATCACTGCTCCCGCTTTTCCTTCTTTTGTTTTTCTATAAGCTCGTCGAGTGTGGCTTTTTGGCTGCCCGGTTTTTTGGGTATCAGGTGCATGGCGTACTCAGCAAGGGCAGTGATGCTCAGGCTTGGGTTCACACCCAGGTTGCACGGAATGATGGAGCCATCCAGTACGTACATGTTGGGGTAGTTGTGCACCTGAAAACGATCATTCACCACGCCCTGCTCGGCATTGCTGCCCATGGGGCAGCCGCCCAGTATATGGGCAGTCATGGGCATGTTCAGCAGTATCTCCGGATATACATTTTGCGGTATGCCATTTACCTTTTTTGCATACCGCTCCATCACCTGCTGGCCTGCGTCTATGTAGGCGGGCACCTTGGCCGATTCGTTGTTTTTGAACGTGATGCCGCTGCCCCACAAGCGTCTTTTCCATATCATGCGCATATGACTGTCTAGCGATTGCATCACGAGAAAAATGATAGAGCGTTCACCCCAGTTTTTGTAGCTGAAGGTGATTTTGAGAAACCGCAGCGGATGGCGGATGGCATTGGCCAACAGCTTAGCGGTGCGCACGATGCCGCTGCCACTACCCACGGCCAGTGTGCCCAGGCGACCCATGGCGCCAGAGGCATTGTTGTACTTCACCACTTCTATGTGCGTGTGCTCGTCGGGGTTGAAGAATGAGCTGATGGCTATGCCGTTGTTCAACTTGCGGTCGGCATGGCTTACGCCGCAAAGCGACTCGGAGTTGGTCATGATGTTGTCGCCCAGCCGGTCGGAGAGGGCCGTCAGCGTCTTGTGTTTATACTTCTGCTTCAGCAGCAGATTCATGGTGCCCAGCACGCCGCCGCTCACTATGAGGCCACGCGCCGTAAAAGTGCGCTTGCCGCCACCGCCCGTACTGGTCTTGGTGTACAGCGTATAGCTGCCATTTTTATATTCAATCTTTTCTGCCAATGTCTCTGGCAGTACTTGGGCGCCAAACTTTTCTGCGAAGTACAGGTAATTTTTATCGAGCGAATTTTTGGCATTGTAGCGGCAGCCTACCATACAGCCAGCACATTCGACGCAGCCCAGCCGCTTTGGACCCAGCCCATGAAAATACGGGTCTCTTTCCACCGACTGGTCGCCATAATACACGCCTACATTCACGCCGCCAAAGCTTTCTTGCCGCCCCATGTCTGCAGCTACTTCTTTCAGCAGTGCATCTTCCGGGTATAGCCGCACGCATGGCACCGTGCCGAGCATATATCTGGCTTTGTCGTAATAGGGCATCAGCGCCTGACGCCAGTCGCGGAAATGCGCCCAAACTTTATTTTTAAAGAAAGCATCGCCCGGCACCATGTGGGTATTGCCATACACTATGCTGCCACCACCCACGCCCACACCGCTCAGTATGGTCACCTGGCGAAAGAAGGTGAGCTTCTGAAAACCAAACCAGCGCAGCCAGGGCACCCATAGAAACTTGCGCAGGTTCCAATCCGACTTAGGGAAATCAGAGGCAGCAAAGCGCTTGCCCTTCTCCAGCACCAGCACGCTATAGCCTTTTTCCGCCAGGCGCATAGCAGATACGCTGCCGCCGAAGCCGGAGCCTACAATGATGAAATCGTATTCCTCTTCTTTCACTGAAAACTGTTCAACACTATGTGCCATCAATTTAATAAATGTGAAAGGCACGGGTAAATTTCAACCTTTCTTTTTCAATATGTTAAAACAAGAAGCAGAGCCCATGACATGTATCTCTGTTTTTTGTTTTAATTTGAAAAAATGCACGAGACAGAAGCCAAACGTAAAACTGCAGAATCGTGGTATACCGACTTGTCGGCTGAGGTGCCTGCCAATAAGTCTATCATCGATGAGCATTTCGATATCCACTTCACCCGCGAAATAAGCGAGTATGTGGTGCAACACCTGGAGGATTATTTTTTCAGGCCGCGCTTCATTGGTTTTGAAAACTTCCCGGAGCGCCCGCGCCCGGATGTACCGCTCATATTTGCCAGCAACCACTCCGGCATGGCTTTCCCGTGGGACGGCATCATCCTTACTTCCAGCGTGTTCAAGATGTTCAACTACTCCCACCGCAGCTTTCGCCCGCTGGCTTCGCTCAAGCTTTCTGCCTCCCGGCTAATGAACCCTTTTTTGTATGACAACCTGTGGAAGATCGTAGGTTCGGTCGATGCCTCTTTTCTGAATTTCGAAACTATGCTCAACCAGAGCGACCACAATGTGCTGGTGTATCCGGAGGGCATAAACGGCATCGGCAAGGGCTTTGATAAACGCTATCAGCTACAGCGATTTTCCAGCTCTTTCATTACACTGGCCATAAAATACAAGACGGACATCGTGCCGATTTCTACTGTGAATGGTGAGTACATAAACCCACTGGCGTATCGTGTGAAATGGCTGAACCGGCTGGTGAACAAGATTGGAATTCCGTACATGCCGGTAGGGCCGGTATCGATGATGCTGCCCCTGCAGCCCTGGATATACTACAGTGCGCTGCCGGCAAGGCTCACCTATGTGCTGGGGGAAAAAATAAGTCCCTATACAATGACCGACAAGCCCGTAGAGGAAATGACACTGAGCGAAATTGTGGCCATAAAAGAAGAAGTGAAACACCAGATGCAGACGCACCTGAACCAGGCAGTGAAGGATTATGGCGATTCGCCTTATTTCATGAAGCAGTTTGCCGGCGTTACGTTTAAAAATTTGGACAAGCTGCCTTATAGTTTTCCTTTTGGCTGGCCGCTGCTTTTCTCGGAGTTCGACCGGGTAAGGAAAAAGCATGGAGAAGTAAAAGAGCCGCTCCGCCTGGGATTTATGTCATGGCTGAGAATTTTGCTGGCTCGGCCATTCAATATTTTCTTTTATCTGCCAATTATTGGCTGGCTGCCCATACTTTGGTTTGGTATGAAACGTAGTAAATAGCATTGATGGGTTGCTATGGCCTCTTGGAAGCACGATATTCTCAAGTTTACGCTCAACACACTGAGCCTGCCTATGTACTGGCGCCTGCCACCGATCAATCACCTGCGCAGCCTGCTGGAGACCAGCACAGTGCTTTCGACCCTTCCCTGGGGCATTGATCTGCACAAAGTCGATTTCGATCTGTTCACTTCCGAATGGCTTAGGCCCAAAGATGCCGACCCCACGAAGGCCTTGCTCTTTCTGCATGGGGGCGGCTATGTCATTGGTTCACCACATACGCACAGGGCCCTTGCCGGCAAAATAGCCAAAGGCGCAGGCATTTGCTGCCTGCTCATCGATTATCGCAAAGCACCGGAGCACCCCTTTCCTGCCGCGTTGGAAGATGCACTGGAGGCTTATCAGTACTTGCTAAACAGCGGCATTCGCGCTCAAAATATTGTGATCACCGGCGACTCGGCCGGTGGCGGGCTCGCCGTGGCCCTGCAAGTGCGGCTCAAACAATTGCAACTGCCATTGCCCGGATGCAGCGTGCTGCTTTCTCCCTATCTCGACCTTACGGTGAACAGCAAGTCGATAAAGTACAATGCCAAAAATGATCGATTTCTGGACGTCTTTGAAATGCGCCGGTGGGCAGAGCTGTACAGCGGCCGGTACCCGCAGGAGCATCCGCTCATTTCGCCGCTATTCGCCGATTTGCAGGGGTTGCCACCGGTGCTGGTACAGGCCAGCCGCAGTGAGGTGCTGTATAGCGATGCCCAGCGATTTGTGAAAAAGGCGCGTGCAGCTGGCGTGAAGGTCACCTTTCAGCAGTGGACAGGGCTTATACACTGGTGGCATATGTTTGGCACCATGCCCGAAAGCAGGCAGGCGCTGGATAAAATAGCGCATTACCTGCAGAAACAACTAAAGTCCGGCAAAGCCAGAAGGAGCACGCACAGGCACAGGCCCCCCAAGGGCACAAGTGCTATCCGCTGATTTATTTTCATCCGGGGGCATCAATGGATTTTCGTTAGTAAGGTTACTTCTGCACCATGCCTGTCATTTGTTTTCTGAAGACGTAATTGTCAATTTAGACGATTGTTCCAGTTCAAAACTCACAACCCAATCAGTAATCATGAAAAAAGCCATCCTCACCATCATCCTCTTTGCCACTACGTACACGATCTGTAGCGCTCAGTGCGACAACCCCTATTACAAAATAAAAGAAGGCCTGGTAATGGAAATGACCAACTACGACGATAAAGACAAGATAGATGGTCGGATGGTCTCTACCATACAGAAGCTGACGCCCACCAGCACAGGCTATCTTGCCAGTGTGCAGGTAAAAATTTATGACAAAAAAGACAAGCTGACCTCAGAAGGGGAATACAAGATGGAGTGCGAAGATGGCATCATCCGCATCGACTTGTCGAGCCTCATTCCCAGGGAGTCGATGCAGGCTTTTGAAGACATGAAGGCCGAGGTAAGCATGACTGATATGGAAATGCCCAAAAACCTGTCGGTGGGCCAGGAACTGAAAGATGCTTCGTTCAGCATGAAAACGACCGACGGCCCCATCCCGATGGGCATCACCTTCGATATGGTAGACAGAAAAGTGGTGGGCAAAGAAACGATTACCACATCTGCCGGCACATTTGATTGCTACAAGATCACCTACAACACGAAGTCGAAAATAGTGATGGCCAATATGAACATGAAAAATGTACAATACATAGCCGAAGAAGTGGGCGCCGTGAAAACAGAAGTCTATAAAGACAACGGCAAGCTGGTGAGCTATTCTCTGCTCACCAAGTACCAGCCCTGATGCATCATTGCAAGGCCGCGGCTATGGCAGCGGCCAATTGCCTATAGTCGGCATTGTCTGGCTGTAGGGCCAGCAGTTTGTCCATAATGGCTTTAGCCTGGGCAAACTGTTTTTGGTTGAAATACAGATAACTCAAGGCATACAGATTTACTTCCGAAGCCGGGTTCATCTCCATCCCTTTTTTAAAAGCCGCTTCAGCCTCTTTTATTCTCCCCAGATTTTGCAGCACCAGGCCATAGTTGTAGGCCACCCTCTCGTTGTAATCAATCAGCTCCAGCGCTTTTTTTAGATAATCTGCCGCCTCATTCATCAGATTTTGCTCGGCCTTCAGCAGCCCCATGGAGTAGTAAGCTTGGCCAAACTGTGGCTCCTGTTCTATTACTTTTGTAAACAAAGCCTCTGCCTGCTCAAACTTTCCCTGGCTGTAATACAATCCGGCAAGGTTTACCCTGGCGGCGTTGTGGAAGTAGTCAAATTCTATGGCTTTCAGGTAGGCCCGCTCGGCCTTTTCCCACTGATTGATCTTTTCGTAGTACCGGGCCAGCTCCATCTGCCCGCCAGGAAAGTCGGCCCGTACCATGAGCCCGGTGAAAAACTCATCATGCGATTTCTTGTAGTTGGCCCGCGTCTGGGGGTTCATCATATTGTCTGGGATGCCCACAAAAGCGCTCGCCGCTGCTATGCGTACGGAGCGCACATCATCGGTAAGCCGGGGTGCCAGATAGGTCACCTTATGCTCGTTGGGCAGGTATTCCAGCGAGTTTACCGAGGTGTAGCGCACGAGTGGATCAGGGTCTTCCAGCAATTGTACGATGCCGTCGATGGTCTTTTGGTCGGCCATGCGCGCGGCGTAGTATATGGCCGTAGCCCTGGCCATGGGCGGCTGCGCGGCATTGAGGGCCAGCTTCATCAGCGAGTCGTTGGCATGTGCCTCTGCGGCACGGCCCATAGCCAAGGTGGAAGACCAGTGCGGCGGACGATCGGGGCCATACCACTTTTCTACAGCGGCAGCGGCCCATTCGTCGCTGCGGTCTTCATGACAGCCCGTGCAGGCGTTGGGCGTATCATAGCGCACGCTGAGATCGGGCCGTGGCAAGCGAAAGCTGTGGTCCCTGCGAAAATCATTGCCCATGTAGTAGCGGCCGGGCATGTGGCAACTGATGCATTCGGCACCTTCTGTATTGATGGTGTGAAAATGATGCGAAGGTGTATCGTACGTCTGTGGTGCATGGCACTGGTTGCACAGTGCATTGCCCTGCACCTTCAGTTCAAGGCTGTGCACATTGTGGCAATCGGCGCATTCCACACCCACCATGTACATTTTGCTTTGTATGAAGGAGGCATACACATATACTTCACCCAATATTTGCCCATCTGGAAAATACTGCCCCTCGCGCAGGAGGTCTGGCGCATAGTGGTCCATGTATTCCCCCTGATGGTCGAAAAAGGGGGTGAATTGTGTGCGCAATGAATGGCAACGTGCACAGCCATCTACCTGCTGCTTAGAGCTCAGGTCGCTTGTGAGGTACAGCTTGTCTTCGCCTCCCGGCGTATAGCCCTTGTAGTCAGGATGGCTGGCGGCGGCTACGTGTGCCTCACCCGGTCCGTGGCACGACTCGCAGCCCACATCTATCCAGGTATATTTGGTGTCGTAACTCTCGGTGTCTACGTGATAATTTTTTCTGAGGAAGGTAGAATGGCAATCGGCACACATGGTGTTCCACCGCAGGCCGCCCTTGGTCCAGTGTATCCACTCGCTGTGCACCACCTTCATGTCGGGATACAGGTCGAACCAACCACCTTTTTCTGTGTCCCACGCCGTGCGCAGGCATTGGTACTGCCCCTTCGGAAACTCCACGATATACTGCTGAAGGGGCTCAATGCCAAAGGTGTAAAGGATTTTATAATCTTGATACTGTCCGTCACCACCTTCCGTATTCACATAATAATCACCGTTTCTCATAAAAAACCGGTGCGTGACACCCTGGCTGGTAAATGTCTGATCATTGAAATTGCCTTTGACCGATTGGGAGTCGGCCTCCATCATAGCCAGGTCGTGATGAGAGCCTTGCCAATCCTTGTATTCGGCATTGTGGCAGCTCGCGCAGGTCTCGCTGCCTACATACATGCTGTCGGCGAGTTGAAAGGTGTTTTCTGTTTGCAGAAGCGCCTCGGATTGTGGCTCTTGATTGCGGCCGCAACTTTGAAATAACACGACGGCAAACCAGATGCTTAACGTTGCCGCTACTACTATCGTTCTAATTTTTGCTTTACTCATCTCGGCCTCCACAACGAAGGTCAATATTAGGGAAAATTATATTTCTGACAAGAAAAACAAGCCTCCCTTCCACTAACTTGTAATTCCGATATCTTTGCCAATTCACACACCACCTAATTGCAATCGACGTGACCCATGTTAAAAGTTTTCTCCTATTCCTCCTGATCACAGGCGCCGGCTATACCGGCCTGCACGCTGCCGATGCCGACTCCACCCGCACGCTGGAGCTCGATCCGGTCGTGGTGACAGGAACACGCATTGAACGGCAAAAAAGCGATATACCGGCCAGTATATCGGTGGTGTCGCGCGCAGCAATAGCCAGAGATAACCAGCTCAATATACTGCCGCTGCTCCACCAGGAAGTGCCGGGCTTATTTGTGAACACCCGCTCGATGGTGGGCTTTGGTGTGGGGCCCAATACGGGGGGCAACATCAGTATACGCGGCATCAGTGGCGATCAGAACAAGCAGGTGCTGATGCTTATCGATGGCCAACCGCAGTTTATGGGAATATTTGGCCACCCCATAGGCGACTCGTATATGGCTACCGACATAGAGCGTGTAGAGGTGATCCGCGGTCCGGCGGCTGTTTTATATGGTTCCAACGCCTATGGAGGCGCCATCAATCTCATCACCCGGACGCCAAAGGAGGGATTGTCTTTGGGATCTACGCTGGCAGCCGGTTCTTTCGGCACGCAAATAATGTCGCTCTCTGCCGGCCACAGCAATGAGGCTTTTACTGCGTTCGGCGCATTCAACTATGAAAAAACAGAAGGCCACAGAGACGACGGAAATGATTTTTACCAAAGCCTGTCCGGCTACCTCAAGCTGGACTACACCCTGAGCAACACATGGTCGGTGACGATGGATGGCAACCTGCTGGATGCGACCTTCAACAATCCGGGAACGGTGGAGGCCCCCAGAGACAACGACACGCGTGATTATCTTAGGGGCAGAGCGGCCTTCTCAGTCAAGAATGACTACGAGAAGCTCAAGGGCGCCTTTATGTTTTTCTACAACTTTGGTGAGCACGCCTTTAGTGATGGTTTCGAGTCGTACGACTACAACCGCGGCCTCACCTTTTACCAAAATCTGCTGCTCACCCCGACCAGCACGCTTACTGTAGGGCTCGACTATAAAAACTTTGGCGGCAAGCCGGAGAATGACCTGCCCGTGCCGCCGAAAGGTTTTGGTGTAGAACACACCATCAATGAGACGGATGTGTACGCTGTGGTGCAGCAAGATTTTTCTGTCTTCAGCCTTAGCGCCGCCTACCGGCTCATCAACAATTCGCAGTATGGCGTGGAGCATGTGCCGGCCGTGGGGATCACCGCCACACCCGGCGCCAGCACCACCCTCAAAGCCAATGTGAGTAAAGGGTTTAGAAGCCCGGCCATCGTCGATTTGTTCCTGTTCCCGCCATCGTCGCTGGAGCTGGAGCCGGAGCGGCTTTGGAACTACGAGGTGTCGCTGGCACAGCGCGCGTTGGATGATGCCCTCAGTGTGGAAATGACGTTGTTTTACATGGATGGCAGCAACCTCATCCAACCCGTCATTGTGAGTACGCCGCCACCGGTCAACATGAATACAGGCGATTTTGTCAATCAGGGTATTGAGCTGGCGGTGGCTTATTTCCCGCTAAAACAATTGGGTCTCCGCGCCAACTACGCCTATCTCGACACCGACAAGCCGCTGAAATACGCGCCCAGGCACAAACTGAACCTGATGGCTGATCTGGCGCTCGGCGTAGTAGAATTTTCGGCGGGCTATCAGCTGGTCGACGATCTGGTGACCGCTGTTGCCGGCGACGGGGCCATTTCGCGCGATTCTTATGGTTTGCTGCGCCTTGGCATTCAGGCAAAGGCGACCAATTGGCTCACGCTCTTTGTGGAAGGCAACAACCTGCTGGATGAAAAATATGCAATAGATGCCGGCTACCCCTTGCCCGGGGCCAACGTGCTCGGTGGCCTACGGGTGAGGTATTAGTGGTTTGGTTGGTTTGCGGTGACACAAACCGAGGCATATTGGATGGGTTGTGGAGAATGAGATAAAAGAGCCTATTGTAAAATGAATAATTGAAAAGACGTAAATTTATACGAAGTGAAAAGATTATTCGTCATAGCAGGTTGTAATGGAGCGGGAAAAACAACTGCATCATACAGGAGTTAGACCCAGAAAAAATAAATCCCCACATCAAGGTATACAGCAAATAGAGTGTTTGATTGGTTGTGAAAGTTCAGTGCTGCTTACAAGCACCGTCCAAGCTCAAAAGGATATCGCTTTCTTATACCCTACTTGCCATACACATAGCGGTAGGCAAAAAAAAGAGCACCGGAAATCACCGATGCCCTCTGATCTTTCTATAAATGAATGTCTACTATTCGAGGCTGATGGCTTTGTATCGCGCTTTTACAAACATAAATACACCGTAAGCCACCAGTCCAATGGCAATCACGCCCAGTACTACACTACCAAAAGTGTTTTGCAACACACTAAATGCCTCTTCCGTACCGCCGGCCTCATTGGGATTATGATTTATGGCCGCCAGGCCAATGAGTACAGCTACTATACCTACCACAATGCCCCGGGAGATATAGCCGACCATACCGGCATTCGACAAAGCTTTCTCGGCCTTCTCGCCAAGGTTGCTCTTTTTCAGTTTGTCTTTGTACTTGCCAGAGAAGGCGATGTAGAATTGATACAGCGCTTTACCTAAAAATATAAGGGCGATGATGCCGACCAGTATCTGGCCCATGGGTGCTTCCAGCAAGGTGCCTATTAGTTGTTTCTTGCCGCCAGAGCCAGAGCCAGAGCTGGCAGCGCCAATTACTTTTTTGAATGCTAAAAAAGCCAAAAAGCCGTAAAAAGCTCCGCTGGAAAAATAAGCGATGCGTTTGCCGATGCCTGTCTTGTCGTCTCCTTCATTCTCGGTGTCGGCGAAGGTTTGGTAAAAACGGTAAAAAACATAACCCAGCAAACCTATACCGGTGATAACCAATAATATCTGCCCGAACGGCTGACCGGCAATTACGTCCAGCGTGCTTTTGGTGCCTGTTTTCTGGCCGCCCTGGCCAAAGGCTGCCATAGCCGTCAGTACGCCTACCAGGCAATAGACTACCCCCTTGGTAGCGATGCCAATGCGGGCAAATTTCTTTTTTTTGTCTGAATCTACATTCATGGTGTGTTGGAGTTGGAGTGAAACATGTTGCTGCTTCAGCAGCTATTTTGGGCAACAGATTGGCAAAGCAAGTGCCAGCACAGTTCCATTTTCTTTTTCACCTCGATCATGTCATACATATTGTGCACGGCCTTGTTCGCGCTACTCACAGCCTCATATGCGCGCTGATAAATTGTAGGGTGAGGATATTTTTATACACAATTTTGTGTATTTGATTCAACAAAAAGCCGATGTAGTATTTGGCGATCGATGCCTTAAATTCGATTCGTAAAGTGAGGCTATAAGTAAGTAGGAAAATACAGGCACCTCCAGGCTTACTCCATGGGCATTGTGTGCAAACTTGCACAGACCTCCACAGATACTGTTACAGGTTTGTAACGCATTCAGCTCCCAATATGCCACAACAGCCCAAATTGGCCTATATAAGTAAGTGGAATACACTTTGCCCCTTTATTGATCAAAAGATGTTTCACATAAAATGAGAAAGTAATGAATAACGATAGAGGAAATTTGAAAGTAGCAATATTGGCAACCAATGGTTTTGAACAGGAGGAATTGACCTCACCGCGATCAGCGCTCAAAGATGCAGGCATTCAATTCGACATCGTGTCGGAGGAGGCCGGCTCCATCAAAGGCTGGGATCATGGCGAATGGGGTATCACCGTCACTGTAGACAAAACGGTAGACGAGGTTTCCTCCAGCGACTACGATGCATTGGTGTTGCCGGGTGGAGTGATCAACCCCGACAAACTTCGCCGCAACAAAAAGGCGGTGGATTTCGTCCGCGACTTTTTCGAAAATCACAAACCTGTGGCCGCCATATGCCACGCGCCCCAATTGCTGATAGAAGCCGGTGTAGTAGAAGGAAGAAAAATGACATCGTTCCACTCCATAAAAACCGACCTCGCTAATGCAGGTGCCAACTGGGTAGATGAGGAAGTAGTGGTTGATGAAGGCCTTGTAACGTCACGTTCACCTGAGGACTTGCCGGCCTTCAACCGCAAAATGGTAGAAGAAATAAAAGAAGGAAAACACGAAGGGCAAACGGCCTGATCAAAAACAATAATTGACCAATAATCAACATCGACCAAACGACACGAGGCGCTCTTAGGGCGCCTTTTGTTTTTGTATAGCTCATGTGACCTGAACATGTTCTCTGTCGGAAGACCACCCACACAGCGCTATGGCAGTGAATTATGTGTGGCCCTGTTACTTTATTGTGTTTTCCAATACGACCATTGAAGGACTGTCGCGCAACCATTTCATCTTCAGGCCTGTAGTATCACCTTGGGGGTCGAAACCTACAAACGAACCAAGCGCCAGGTCAACGTCGTCATCACCGTCCATATCAGCTGCGTCCATCACAATCCACCGACCATCCACGGCCTCGGCAAATGAGTATGGCTTAAAGGTTAAATCCCCGGTATTTTCCCAGTAAACAAAACTTTCTTCCGGGCTGTGGGCATAGTCTGGAAAGAATGAAATAGAGGCCAGATCCACATCGCCATCCAGGTCATAATCACCGGGCAGGGCTTTGTAGGCGCCATTGAGTGGCAGAAAAGTTGACTGGGTGAATTGGAAGTGCCCATCATTCAGATAGATGTAGATGCCGTGAAAAGCCTTGAGTACCGGAGAAAGATCGGCGTTGTCACCACACACATAAATAATGTCGCGATGGCCATCACTATTTATATCGACCAGGTCAAAGTACTGCGAGCCATACAAAGGAGGAAAGCGGAGTATGCGCTGCTCCTTAAAGGTGCCGTTGCCTTGATTGGTAAATAAAAAGATGCCTTCATCGCCTTGTGCCATCAGTACCCAAAGATCGGTGAGGCCATCATCATTTACGTCGTCTGTCTTTGCCATGATAGCGCCAGGGGCCATTTTAAGTGGGCGCAGGGCATAGCGATGTTCACCCATGTTTTCGTACCAGGCCAGCTTACCCAGCAGGTTGCCATATTCACACACCACAAAGTCCTTCAACCCGTCATTGTTCATATCTTCACGAATCACATGAACAGGCCTTTGCAGATTTTCCACCAGCAATCGGGCCGACTTGAGTGGTCCCTGAGGCGTTTGCGCGTATAAAATTTGAATGGCGCCGTCTGGTGCATCATGTGGATACATTTTGCGGCCAATGGTGGTGACATAGGCTGAATCGCCTTCGGCTATAAAATGCACGGGTGTAGTGCGCAGCAGTATATTGTAATCTTTTGTGAGATCGGGGTTTAAAAAGTTGAGGCTGCTCACGTCGCGCTTCCCGTCACTGTACACAAATCCCGGCTTGTCTGGCAGTATTTTCACCATAATGCTCAATGGGGGCTGCTGCGAAAAACGGGCTCGTGTATAATTGAAATGCTTCAGTCCCTGTGCGATGGGTTCCGACCTGGTAGATTCTTCTATACCATCGGGCGCATTGGCCAAATAATATGCTGAAATAGCCTGCCATTCTGCCTCTGCAAGTGTGGGTTTTTCAGGAAAAACACCAGCCTTTCGCACCATTTCGCCACCTATGCCTGGCTCAAATAAACTATCAGGCTGATGTCCTCCTGCATAAATACCCATTCGATGGCCCATTGATGGTAGAACATAAGTTTGCCATATTTTTTTCGGCAAAGCGGCAGGAGGCACATACATATGACAGCGGCCGCAATGTGCCATGGACAGTGCTTCGCCACTCAGCCCGGTCATTACCGGTTGGTCTTTGTTTTGCCCCTGGTCTGTCGTCTTTTTCACGCGGTCGCACTGGCTCAATAATAAGAGCAGCATTCCGGCGGCTGCGATGGTTGATCTTTTCATTACTAAGTCAATTCAATGATGATTACAGTCGCTATGCCAACCGTAAGTGTATTTAGGCTTTCCCCCCTTTAGCGCGCATTAGTTCTATACCTTGGTCTGAGAATCGAAAATTTCACGTTGAATGAATTAGTTGTGGCACCACCTTAGCCATGTGACCCTGCATTATTGGTTTTGGTGGGGGTTCAAGGCAGGCCGTGCAGGAATGAAGGGCCATACAGGATCTTCCAGGTGCGCGTATTGCATGATCTTGCGCATCTCTTCGAGCACTTCCGGATGCTCCACGGCTACATTGTTGTTTTCACCAATGTCTGCCGCAAGGTTGTACAACTCCAGGTTGCTCTCGGGATTCTCCAGCACGTTCTGTCGTACGGCTTTCCACTCTCCCCGGCGCACCGCCTGCTTGCCACCTTGCTCATGAAACTCCCAATAAAGGAAATCGTGTTTTGGTTGTTCCATACCAAGCAGTGTGGGCAGGTAGCTTATGCCGTCAGTGAGTTCGGGTTCTACATCTGTGAGGGCACATGCGGTAGGCAGAAAATCCCAAAAGGCAGAAATGTGGTCGCTTTCGCTTCCGGCGGCAACCGTTCCAGGCCACCAGGCGATCATGGGTACACGTATGCCGCCTTCATACAAATCACGCTTTACACCCCTGAGCGGGCCATTGCTGTCGAAAAAGGCGGGGTCGTTGCCTCCTTCGGAGTGGGGCCCGTTGTCGGAGGTAAAAATGACCAGCGTGTTGTTGGCGATACCCAGCGACTGTAGCGTGTCAAGAATACGGCCTACGTCGCCATCGAGCCGGCTCACCATGGCGGCCATGCGTTTCTGGGCCTCAGGCCAATCCTCTCCGGCATACTGGCTGAAATCAGGCACTTCCATACCCTCTTCGCGTCCCTCATTGTTGGCGTGTGGTATGGTGGTGGCCAGGTACAAAAAGAAAGCAGTGTCTTGATGCCGGTGAATGTATTGCAGCGCTTCATCAGCGAACAGGTCGTGGCTATACTCTACCTTACGCGAGGCCACCCCGGCGCCATCGGGCCTGGCGGGCTGTGGCATTTCATTTTTCAGAGGTATCCGGTCTTCGTTGCGAAAGAGGAAATCAGGGTAGTAATTGTGGGCGTGGCGCTGGCCCAGATAGCCATAAAAATAGTCGAAGCCCTGTCGGTTGGGGAGACCTTCCGACTCAGGCCCGCCTAGGCCCCATTTGCCGATCAGTCCGGTGGTATATCCGGCTTGTTTAAATACCTCGGCCACCGTGACGATGGGTGCCGGCAACGGAAACTGCCCCATAGGCTGCACTTCCTTATTGCCGCGCACTGCAGTATGGCCGGTATGCATGCCGCTCATCAGCGAGGCGCGCGAAGGTGCGCATACGGTGCTTCCGGCGTAGTGCTGTGTAAATCGCATACCCTCGGCGGCCATGCGGTCCAGGTGCGGTGTTTTTATTTCCTTCTGGCCATAGCTGCCCAGGTCACCATAGCCGAGGTCGTCGGCCAGAATAAATATCACATTGGGCCCCGTTGGCTTTTTTACTTCGGTAGTTTCTGAAGTTGCGCTCTTTTTTTGCTGAGGGTTGCAACTGAAAGAGGCCAGCGCCAATAGAAAAAGTAGAACGAAGGTTCTGTCCATAGTTTTGTTTGTTTTCATCATGCTGTATTTCTTGCACGAAAATTATCACTGTACAGCTCCTGACAAAAGGGAAATGCTCAAAATCTGCCATCGTCGTTGAGGCCGCAATGACAATGCTGGCTGAATCAGCGACAAACAAGAGGGCTTTTTCAGGGATTCTTTGTATTCCTGCCTATTTTTGAATGTCACGTAACTGATATGAATTATGGAATTGAAAGGAATTGATCATCCGGCCATTGCTGCCGACAATCTGGATGCACTGGCAGACTGGTATTGCAATGTGCTGGGCTACAACAAATTTTTCAAGAACGAAGAGCGGAGGGTGTGGATCATCCAGGCCCCCGATGGCACCTTTATAGAAATGATGCAGAATGACGGCACAGACCGGCCAAAGCGAACCATACTGGCACCGGGCATGTCACACCTAGCGTTGCGGGTAAGCGACTTGTCGAAAGCCATAGCGCATCTCGACCAGCACAGCGTGCGGTGGATCAGCGATGTAGTGCCGGCGATTGGTGGAGGGCATTTACGCACTTTCGAAGATTTGGAGGGGAATGTGTTGCAGGTGGTACAGCGGTAGGTCACGGACAATTACCCATTCATTCAAGCCTGGTCAGCACATGCGATGCTGCACACTGAGATGGCTGAGCCAGTTATAACTTAAATTTTACAGAATGCATGTATTAGACAGTTTCAAGCTCGATGGTAAAACAGCATTGGTCACCGGTGCCAAGCGTGGTATTGGCAAGGCTATGGCCATCGCGCTGGCCGAAGCCGGTGCCGACATTATTGGCGTTTCGGCCAGCCTGGAACCCGACAGCGATGTGGAGAAAGAAGTGAAAGCCCTGGGCCGGAAGTTCAAGTCCTATCAATGCGACTTTGGCAACCGATCATCGCTCTATGAATTTATAGAACAGGTAAAAAAGGATTTTCCTGCCATCGATATACTCATCAACAATGCCGGCACCATACTGCGCAAGCCGGCAGCCGAGCACCCCGATGAATACTGGGACAAAGTGATTGAGATCAATCTCAATGCCCAGTTCATACTCACCCGAGAGATCGGGCGCGACATGGTAGCACGCGGCAGTGGAAAGATCATTTTCACCGCATCGCTGCTCACATTTCAGGGCGGCATTACCGTGCCGGGCTATGCGGCCAGCAAAGGCGGCGTTGGCCAGTTGGTGATGGCATTTGCCAATGAGTGGGCCGCTAGGGGTGTCAATGTGAATGCCATTGCACCAGGCTATATTGCCACAGACAACACATCTGCTCTTCGGGCCGATCCTGACAGAAGCCCGGCCATTCTCTCGCGCATTCCTCAGAACAGATGGGGCCAGCCCGAAGATTTCAAAGGGCCGGTGGTATTCCTCGCCTCGGGTGCATCCAACTATATGAATGGCACTATTGTGACAGTAGATGGCGGCTGGATGGGGCGGTAGGATTTTTTAACCGCAAAGGGCGCAGAGGATTCGCAAGGTTCGCATAGAAAATCTACAGTGTGTAATCCTTGTGCTATTGGTGGTAGAATTTTTTTAACGCAAAGGACGCAAAGGTTTCGCGAGGTTCGCAAAGAGAAACTCTGGCATACCGTCTTCGCTACGCTGGGCTGATTTTTACCAACCAATTGCTGCTATTGCTGTGCGCTCACAAAATCGATCATTTGTTGTTTTGACAGCTTGAACAGACAAATTCTCGAGAAGCGGCCCGCCACATCGGTGCTTCCCAACACTGCCAGCCCGCCATCGGAAGTTTGCTCAAAGGATACTGCCCGGTAAGGGTTTATTTCGCCCAACCTGAGGGTGCCCCTGAGTTGGCCGTTCAATGGGTCATAAGCATATAGGAGCAGTTGTCCGCTTTTGGTGTCGGTGGCATACATGATCAGCTCCGTGCCGTTCACATTCACCAATTCGCTGTGCACCGGTGCATTTGGTGTCATTTCAGGATGCTCATTGCCCGCCAGTTCATCGCTGAACAGTATGGAAGACGTGTTGATGTCGACCCTGGGAATGATGTAATTGTCGCCAAAGCTATAGCGCGAGAGTGCGAAGGTATTGCCGCTCACGTACACGGCAGAGCTGAGGGCGCCGCTTTCGCGAAACCCGTTGATGACGCCGGCTGCCTCACCGTCGGTGGTACTTACAAAAACAGTGGAAAAGCTGTAGTTGATGAAACCATTGAAGAAATACTGCCCGGCCGCCTTACCGGTAAAAAAGGGCAGGCGGTCGCCAATGCGTGTGATGTGCGACACTATGGGGGCTTCTACATCAGTGAACACATCGTATTTTTTTTCCCAGCTTATATTAAAGCCGGCGTCGAGGCGGCTCAGCTTGGTCTTAAATGACTTGCGGTCGTAGCTCTGCACAATGAGCCCACCATCTACTGCCGCAGCACTGAGCGGGTAAATGATGTCGGCGTATTCCCGCGCTATACTTACCGATTGCGATCCGGGCTCTACCCGTACCAGCAAGGTTGACAGCGCAATATCATTCATAGCCAGAAAATAATATGCGCCATTGAACTCAAACAAGTCCGGCAGTGGGTTTACGATGGCATCGTCCACAGGCAATACCCACTCTACATGCCCTTCTGCATCGGCTTTGAGCAAATGCGTGTTCCACGCATCGCGCGCGCTCAAAATGAGATAACCGCTATCCGATGTTTGTTGTATATCCAACGGTATGTAGCTGCTCTCAAACAGCTCATCGTTGTATATCCGGGAGAAGCTGTGCTGCGGGTTTACTTCACTGTCGGCCAAGTCGCAGCCGTACAGCAGCGCGATGAGTGCGAGCGTGGCAAGTTGGTACAGGGATGTTTGAAGGCACTTGCTCATTGATGTCGATTTATAAAGGCACATAATCTTTGGAAGTGATGAATTTGAGTGGAATGATGCAAAGCAGGTTGAACTCAATGTTGCGCAGTTGTATGTCGTCTTGAACATCGTACAGCCCGCTTATTTGCTGATTATCGACATACCGGTCATTGGCGTTCACTATGTTGTTCATGCCGTGGCGGTAGTTTACCTCCACCCCAAATCGCGCATTGCCGATGTTGTAGGTAAATCCTGCACCACCGAGCAGTCCCCAGTTGGTACGGATCAGCCGGTCGGTGATACCGGTGCTCAGTTGCGCGGCTTCTATTTCTATTTCCGAGCCGGAGGCCCGGTCTGTGTTGATCACTTCGGTATTGAGCGTGGCGTTCACCAGCGTGTTGTAGTAGGCACCTGCCTGCACAAACGGCTTCAATTTGCCGGTGGCCAGTTCGTATTTGAAGGTAAGCGGCAGGTCCACGTATTGCAGCCGTGTGGAGAAGCGGTATTGCTGAAGCACATTCTTGGAGGCTGTTTCGCCCGAGAACCATCGGTGGCTGTTGCTGTATTCATATTGGTAGGCCGCATAGCCGGGATTGAAGTTGACCGACAAAGATGGCATAAATTCAAAGCCCACCATAAAACCAAATTGCAGGCCCGTTTTGGAAAAGGCTTCGTACATTTTTTCATTCTGACCGGGTGAGGGCGAGTGTATGAAGGAAAAAACAGAATAACTGGCTGTGGGCTCGGCTTTGGTGAGGTTGCCACCGCCTTTGATGCCCACCCACCACTGGGTAGTCTCGGCACTGCCAGATTTGGGTTTCCTTTTGCGCATGCCCTGAGCCAGGGCATCGGGGAGCACAGTCGTGCTCAACACAAAGCAGCAAAGCGCTGCGAGTAGTGGTCGTTTCATGGATCGTCAAGTCGTTTTGATCATCATTCTTTGCCTTACCTGCCGGTTTTGCCTGATGGTGCGGGAAGGCAGCATCGTGCGGTAAGGCCACGGATGATGAAGTTGAATTTTTAAAAATGACCTAAATGTGCCGTTCAAAAAAGCACTTAGGGATGGGTTTTAAAAACATGTAATATTTACAGGGTTTTAGTGATGCCTGCTGAGGTACTGGCCTTTGGGTTTCTTCAAATACTCTTTTTCTTCTGTTTCGCCGGGCCCATACGCGAAGGCAGGCCATAGTGGCTGCATATAGGGCATTCGTCGATGTGGTGGCCGCGTGCCGGGCAGTATTTTCTGCCAAAATATATGATCTGCAGGTGCAGCTTGTTCCACGTATGTTCAGGAAATACAGCTTTTAGGTCTTTTTCTGTTTGCACTACATTTTTGCCATTAGAGAGGCCCCAGCGGTATGCCAGCCGGTGTATATGCGTATCCACGGGGAAGGCAGGGTGGCCAAAGGCCTGGCTCATCACTACAGAAGCGGTTTTATGCCCCACACCCGGCAAGGCTTCCAAAGCTTCAAACGACTGAGGTACATTTCCCTGGTGTTGGTGTACAAGTATGGCTGAAAGCTCCGATATGGCTTTTGACTTTGCGGGAGACAAGCCGCACGGCCGGATTACTTCTTTGATGTCTTCCACAGAAAGCTTCAGCATATCGTATGGATTGTCGGCGAGCTGAAAAAGCTGCGGCGATACTTTGTTCACCCGCTCGTCGGTACATTGGGCAGAGAGCAGTACCGCGATGAGCAGTGTGTAGGCGTCTACATGTTCCAGAGGCACGGGTACCACCGGAAAGAGCGATTCAAGAATATTGGCAATGTGGCCGGCTTTTTCTTTTTTGGTCATGTTGTGTTGTGATTATTGCATGTACCTCACCATAGGTGCAGACGCACCCATCGCTGGGCAAAAATACAGCGCGAAGATCTTAAATAACAGCCGCAGCCACATTGCCTGAGGAATAGGGCGGACGGAGGGAGGATGTGCATATTGGCTTCATGTTTTGCTGAATTATTTTAAAGATGTGCCGGTGGCACACAACCAGGCACAAAAGCTGCAGCTTCAGCAGCCGGGTATTGTCAACGTGGAAACCACGGCGAATGGCAACGCGGGTCTGTACGAAATACACTCCGATGGCAGACAGTGCTGGGTGTGCAACCTTCCCGGCGGCAGGGGCACCCAGACGCTTACCTTTCAGCCCGGGCGCTATTAGGTGGTGTACAGATCCGGCAAAGCCAAAGGCAGCAAATATACCCAGGTGAAAACGATAGAAGTGACCTCCGGCTCCTCCGGCATAGTGAGGTTTTGAGGGAGGGGTAGGGGTTATTTCGACGATTTGCTGATGTTGGCTTGGTAATATTATGAGCAAGCCATTATTTTTTGAAATATCTGTTTGTTGATTTTGCTATTAGAAATTAATTGAGCTATAATTAATATCTAATAACAACAGGCTGACAAGAAATTTTGCTGTTGGTAGATTATAGCGCGTTGGGTAATTTTTTAGGCCTCCTTTATTTTATCAGTTTTTAGCCATAGGGAGAAACGGAGGCGGTTCGATATTCAATAGACGGTTTTCTCTCCACCTTTTATCAAATGTTGGCAGGTGTAATGACCATGGTCCGCGACACCTTCTCTCAGTGTTACCTATTGTTGACAATCCTTTCATTTAAAATCATGCAGCATTTCTCAATGTATTTGATGCGGCCTGTAAGCAGGCTTTTAGATCACTTGAAATTGCATACTGCGCTGGTTATGCCAATGACCATTATTGTATTTTTATTTTCTACAATTGCCTTTGCCCAATTGCCGGCAGCGTGGAGAATAGGATTTAATGATGAAGAATTATCAGCTCGATTAGATTCAAAAAATCATGAATTAAATGAGATAGTTAAGGTTAATTCAAATAACATTAAAATCATTCTTCAGGGAAGCTGTGCCGAACCCACAAACCTTCAGGCAGTGGTGACCGGAGAAACGACTGCTACATTAAGTCTGGAAGGTAAGGCTGGCGCTATTGGTTATGGATACCGCTATCGAGTAGTAGGTTCAAGTCGCTGGCTGGGCCTATCAAACCGCCCGGTCTCAGAGAATATAAGTGGCTTAATTCCCGGTGCCGAATATGAGTGGGAGGTTAAGACCACATGTTTTCACAATCCCGTTATTGAATCTGATTATGTAAAGGGCGAAAACTTCATTCTTCAGGGAAGCTGTGCCGAACCCACAAACCTTCAGGCAGTGGTGACCGG
>CAZQVB010000004.1:0-5424 GCA_964596645.1 uncultured Roseivirgaceae bacterium | reverse complement strand
CACATGTTTTCACAATCCCGTTATTGAATCTGATTATGTAAAGGGCGAAAACTTCTACATAGTAAGAGAATTAGCCATAGAATCTCCGAATAAATTCGTTGCATATGCCACATCAGAAACAACTGTACAGCTTAATTGGAGTGACACTTCCAATGGAGAGTATACTTTTGAAATCAACAGGGACGATGATGGTGACGGAATAGCCGATAAACACTTTGTAACAAAAGAAGACCAATATTTGGACAGCGTAGTGACTGACAGCACAACGTATGCCTATCGCATAAGGGCAACCTATAATGGTGTATTTTCAGATTTTACTGACTGGAAATCTACGTTCACCTATGCACAAGGCATTGTAGCAGACTATGTAGAATATACTGTACTGAAGAATTTTTATGACAGCGCTGGTGGAGACAATTGGACACATAAGACCAATTGGCTCAATGGCAGTACACACAAGGATTTTGGCAAATGGTATGGAGTAACTGTTGTAAATGGAGATATAGTAAATCTGCATTTACAAACGGGGAATAATAGTGGAAACAATTTAGATGGACGTATTCCCCAACAAATTGGAGCTTTGGCTGCATTGAAGTCACTACGTCTTAATAACAATCCAAAATTAGTTGGGCAAATACCCAACAGCATTGGTAATCTCAAACTCTGTACTCAGCTGTGGCTTCATATCACAGGTCTTACTGGCGGTCTTCCCGAACCTATTGGTGGAATGACCGCACTCAGTGAAATCTCCACTTACAATACCAACATCGGTGGTAGCATACCAGAGTCGTTCTTCGACTTGCCCAACCTCACACAACTGTGGATGCGTTATAGTGGATTTGAAGGTAGATTACCAGAAAACTTTGGTAATCTAACCAAAGTTTGGCGGCTTTATCTGCACGGCAATAAACTTAGTGGTCCTATACCCGAATCCTTTAAAAATATATACCCCTGGGATCTTGGGCTTGCGTACAATGATTTTGAAGATGTATCATTTGAACAGTTCAAACATTTAACTAATGTAGGTCATCTTTATCTCTCAGGACTTAACCTATCAGGAGAGATCCCTGATTTTTTTGGATCATTTTCGGGTTTAAGAACCCTGGCCTTAAGCGATAATAATCTTACAGGAAGTATACCTGACACCTTAAGTTCCCTTGCGTTATTGGACAAATTATATCTTTATAACAATAAATTATCCGGACAGATACCTCACTCGATGAGCAAGCTTAAAAAGATGAAGTATTTTGCATTATATAATAATGCGTTATCAGGTACTCTACCTTCCTTTCTTTCAGATATGCAAGATCTATTATGGCTTAATATCTGGGGGAATGACTTTTCAGGCTCTATACCAGAAAATTGGAAAATGCTCAGCAAACTAGAAGTCCTCTCTATTGATAACAATCCTAATCTAATGGGAACTATACCTGAATGGATAGGTGACTTAACGAATCTGACATATTTTGGTGTGTCCGGAACTAAAATAGGAGGAGAAGTTCCTGATAGTTTTAGGAATTTGACAAATCTACAGTGGATCGACTTTGACGAATGCAATCTTGAAGGTTCCATTCCAGATTACCTTGTTACTTTTGGCAAGCTTCATACGCTAAAAGCCTATGATTCAAAATTTACTCAGCTTCCGGCTTTCGGTCAACACCCCAATCGCGAAAAGCTCACCTTGCTGGTGCATGGCAATCAACTCGATTTTCACGACCTGGAAAAACAGTTTTCGGCACCTGGCATACATCCTTTCGACTCGCTGAGTTACGGAAATCAGGCCGACATACCTGCTCCAAAAATTCTTGGTGTGGTACAGGGAAAAGATGCATTGTTGGAGGTGGCAACTTCTGGCCAACACAACCAATATCAGTGGCAGCGTCAGCAAGCAGGCGTTTGGGAGGATATAGCCGGGGCCATTGAAAAATCATTAACAATAACGTCTGCCGTGGAGGCAGATGAAGGCGCTTATCGCTGCCGTGTGACCAACGACTGGGTCAAAGATCTAACTCTTTTCACCAATTCCATGTCGCTTAAAGTAGACCAGGGCCCCAGCTTTGTAAACCTGCCAATTGACTAAAAATGATGAAAAAGCTCCTTTTAATTTTCTTTTCTGTCATGCTTACCGGCTGGTCAGCAACGGGCCAATCTATCGACAGCCTTACGGCGAAGTGGCAATTAGATTGGGCTGCCACCATAGATGCCATGGACGAAAACGAGAAAGAACGTTTCCAAGCATTGCCCAAGCCTATTCAAGAGCGCATCGAGTCGACCTTTTCGACCAGAGTTTTTCACTTTACACCAGATGGTCTCTTTGAAGCATCCTGGCTATCGGAGCAGGGAGAGAAGCGTATAAACGGAATTTGGTCTCAATCCACCAAATCTTTAACCATAACAGTGGGTGGTATGCCAAAAAGTTATGATGTCGATCTGCAGCACGATACACTTTCCCTTAAGTCCCTTATAGATGAAGCCTCGGTATTTTCATCGCTCATATTCAATAAAATGTAACGCTTCAGTCAAATGAGACATAGTCTATTCATCTTGCTGTTGTTTGTTTCCTGGGCTTCCATATCGCACGCTCAAACAAGAGTAGAAATACAAGGATCACGCGAAGTATACTCGGGCGACATAACAACCTATAATGTTCAATTTTCTAGTGGAAGCCATCCTTTTTCAGAACCCGACGCTGTAGCCAATTGGGAAATTTATAGTTATACTGGTCTTATTGAGTATCAGGATCAACTCTTCTGCGCTGTTCAATGGCAGGTTTCCGGGCCTCTTTACTATACACTTGAGACCTATGACAACTATTACAGCACCTATATTTCTGTATCTGTACGCCAAATGCCTCCAACCGCTATTGCTGCCTCGGCCGTTACGAATGGCTCTTTTACTGCCAATTGGCGAAGTGCCATGGGGGCATCGTCTTATACTATTGATGTTTCTGATAATGCCGATTTCGCAGACATTCTGCCCGGGTACCAGGGCCTTGCAGTGAATGGCACAAGCGTCAATGTTTCAGGCTTGGCACCCGGTACCACTTACTATTACCGCATTCGTGCAGTCGGCAGTGCAGGCAGTTCTACTCCATCCAGTGTGATCGCTACCACCACTACGTCACCAGTGGAAACCCCGGTTGCACTACCTGCGGAAAACATACTCGACATCTCGTTTACGGCGGTTTGGCAAATAATGCCCGATGTCAGTTACTTATTATATGTTTCCCGGAGTGCCGATTTCTCCGATCACCTGGCGGGTTTTGATGGCCTGTCTGTATCTGCTGGAAACCACCACATCGGCGGTCTTGAGGCAAATACAACCTATTACTATAGAATAAGGGCTCAAGTGGATGAATATATATCTGCTTTTTCCAATACCATCAGCCTTACTACCGCCGCACGAATCTTGTACAACAACTACAACTACATCCATACAACCAGCATAAACGTGCCGGGCGTTACGGATGAAACCCAAATTGGTAACTTGAGCAAAGAGGAAAAAAATGACATATGGACATACTTCGATGGCTTGGGGCGGGAAATGCAAACGGTGGCCCAGGAGGCCTCTCCTCTGGGTTTCGACATCGTGACGCCAATTGAATATGATGCCTATGGCCGGCAAGAGTATCACTACCTGCCATACGTATCAGGTCAGCAAAATGGCCGCTACAAGCCTGAGGCCATAGGTGATGGTTTGTCGAATGAGTCCGATATCAACACTTACCACAACAGTCCGCACTATAAATTTTATCAAAACGAAACCCACGTTGCCCACAGCCAGTATCCATTTTCCCAGACCGTTTTTGAGCCTTCACCGCTCAACCGTGTACTGCAGCAGGGTGCACCCGGCGAAAGCTGGCAGATCGGCAATGGCCACGAGATAGCTTATAATTATCGCACGAACGCACACACTGAAATACGCCTCTGGGACATCGATTGGAATGCTAATAAAATCGGCGGCTCTTTCCAACCATTGATGGAGGCAGGTGTAGAGGGCTTTTATGGCCAGGGGCAGCTTTGGGGCACTGAAATACAAGATGAAAACGACGGTACCGTGCTGGAATACAAGGACAAGCAAGATCGTGTGGTATACAAAAAAGTGCGCATCAGCGACACGCCCGCCGACTTTGCCGAAACCTATTACATCTACGACGACTTTGGCGACCTCCGCTACGTGATACCGCCACAGGCAGTACAGGAAATGCAGGAAGCCGGCAATTTCGGCATGGTGCAGAATGAGGCGTTTATCAAGAACTGGCTCTTTTACTACGAGTACGATGAGCGACGCAGGATGATCATGAAAAAAGTACCCGGTGCCCAGCCGGTGAAGATGATCTATGACAACTGGGACCGCCTGGTGCTCACCCAGGATGGGAATCAACGCGAGAAAAAACCCACTCCTGAATGGGGCTTTACCAAATACGACCACCTCAACCGCCCTGTTTTGTCCGGTATCTGGGCCACGGCCAGCACCGAAGCCGAACTGCGAATTGCTGCCAAAGCCGCCGCTGAGCGCGCTGAAGCACGGGACAACAGCCAGGCGGCCATGCACGGTTACAGCAATGTCACTTTTCCTCTCGCCATCAGTGGCAGCGATATACGCACCGTTACTTACTACGACAACTATGGCTTTGCCAGCCAACCTTTTTGGAAGGGTGCCGATGCCCCCGACCAGCCCTACAGCGTAAAAACTATGGTGACCGGTTCCAAAACACGTGTACTGGGCAGCGAAGCATATAGCCATCAACTGAATGTGTACGACCAGCGCTACCGAATCACCGAAAACCATCTCACCGATCACCGGGGCATCACCATCAGCCAGGCATTTCAATACGCAGGACTTACTGGCAATGTAAGCCATACCGATATTAGCTATTCGGCAGCTACGGACTCGCCGTTTGCACCGGCCAGTTTTAGCTTTAGCTACGACAATGAGTACGACCACGCCTACCGTTTGAAGGGCATTCGCGCTTCGCTTAATCCCTCCAAAGCATATCTTGCCTACAATCAATACAATGAACTGGGCGAACTGACAGAAAAAGACCTGCACAGTGACGGAGCGGCAGATCTGGAGCCTTTGCAATCCGTCGACTACCGCTACAACATCCGGGGCTGGCTGGAATCGATCAATGATGCCGACCTGGCCGCAACCGATGCCGACCTGTGGGGCATGGAGCTCTACTACGATCAAGGATTTGCCCAAAACCAGCACAACGGCAACATAGCCGGGGTGAAGTGGCAGAGCGCCTGGGACAGCCGGCGCATGGCCTACGGCTATACCTACGACAAGCTGAACCGCATACGCTCTGCCACCTACGTGGGTGGCACCGACGGTCAATGGCATGACAGAGACTTCTACAGCATGCAGATTGGCGATGAGACCAATGCCGGCTACGACAAAAACGGCAACATAAACCAACTG
>CAZQVB010000003.1:173830-188017 GCA_964596645.1 uncultured Roseivirgaceae bacterium | reverse complement strand
AACGACCGACCAGAGCCACAGCTCCGGCAGCCTGTTCCCCGTTGGCACCACCACAGTGACCTACACCGCCAGAGATGCAGCAGGGAATGAAGCTTCCTGCTCGTTTGATATTGTTATTTCGCTGGATGACATCGAAGACCCGGTATGGCAAAATTGTCCCGCCAACCGCAGCATCACCGTCAACGATCCCGGTGCCATCAGCGTGAGTTGGGCAGAGCCGAATGCCACCGACAATGTCGGTGTAGCAACGACAGACCAGAGCCACAGCTCCGGCAGTCTGTTTTCCATCGGCACCACAACAGTGACCTACACCGCCAGAGATGCAGCAGGAAATGAAGCCACCTGCACGTTTGACATCATTATTTCGCAAGACGACATTGAAAAACCTGTTTTTCAAAATTGCCCAATCGCTATGCCGCTGGCTACCAATGCCGGCAAGAATACGGCAATTGTTAACTGGACAGCGCCCACAGCCACCGACAACATTCTGGTCACTTCATTTACTTCTAGCCACACCTCCGGCGACGAGTTCCCGCTGGGCAGCACCACCGTAACCTACACGGCAGCAGATGCAGCAGGCAATACGGCAGAGTGCAGCTTCGTGGTGACGGTGACCGATCAGGAAGACCCTGTTTTTACATATTGTCCGCCCAGCATGGATGTGCAGTCAGCAGGTTGCGAGGAGCCGGTGGTCTGGCAGCAGCCGGCCTTTACCGACAATGTCTTTGCTTCTCTGGTGCATTCGAGCCATACCTCTGGCGATGTGCTATCGGCCGGTAAGCATGTGGTGCAATATATAGTCGCAGATGAAGCAGGCAATAGCGCAACTTGCTCTTTCAGCGTGGTGGTGAAAACTCAGGAAAATCCCGTGCTGGAGTGTGCTGCTGATCAAAAGCACATCATCTCCGAAACGGAAGCGGGCAAAATCGTTCATTTAAGCAATCCGGTGGTTACGGGATTGTGCACGGAATATGAATTGGTAAGGACAGACCTGACGGGCCTGAAATCCGGTGATCTATTTCCCGAAGGTCATACAGTCATTGCTTATGAATTGCGCTACGGTGCAGGCAAAACCGCTTCCTGCGCTACCAGCATCATCATTGAGCGCCCGACTTCAGTACCAATTACTGCAATAGACGATGATTTTGTAATTGCCGAAGATAATGCCGCCGACCTGGCCGTGACCATCAACGATGCATTGGCAGGAGGTAGTTATTCACTGAACCTGCTACAGCAGCCCGCTCATGGCGATGCACAAGTTGTGAACGGCCTGATTCGATATACACCCGATGAAAATTATAACGGAGCGGACGTGTTCCGCTACCGGGTTTGCTATGTCCATGATCCCACGATATGCGATGATGCCACGGTCAATATCAATGTACAACCTGTAAACGATGCGCCTGTATTTATTGACTACAGTCACAGCTCTACCGATGATGGTACGCTGATCATTTGCCTGCGGGCAGATGATGCCGATGGCGATGCCGTGTATCTGGCTGAAGTGTTGGACATGCCAGCAGAGGCTGAGCTGATAGAACTGCGCAGCGAGGAAATGTGCGTGGAGTATGTGCCGGCGCCGGGCAGGCAGCATTTTTCCTTCCTCATTTGCGACAGCCACACCCCCAAGGCATGTGTAGAGGCAAAGGTTGATTTTGAGATTTTGGCTCAAAAAGACCTCAGCCTGTACAAAGGAATATCGCCCAATGGTGATGGACAAAATGATGCCTGGATCATTGGTGGTATAGAGCGATTTAAGGAAAATGAAGTGAGAATATTTGATCGTTGGGGAAAGCTGGTGTATAAATGCAGTAATTACAACAATAACGAAAACCGCTGGGAAGGACAGGCCAATGTGGGTTCCATCAGCCAGGTGCCCAATGGCCCATATTTTTACGAAATAAAGCTTCACAAAGCAGGCCAAACCATTCAGGGATATGTGGAGGTGTTGCGATGAAAAAAGCTAAAATCTATATCGTAATCTTTTTTGCGGCCGGGCTGTCCTGCATCGCCCATACCGCCTCGTCGCAGTATGACGGACTGTTTACCCAATATATGTTCAATGGGTTCATTCTGAATCCGGCTTATGCGGGCAGCCACAATACGCTGAATGCCTCGATGCAGTACAAAGACCAGTGGGTGAAACTGGCCGAGGCGCCGAGCACCACGCTTATTTCAGCACAAGGACCATTGATGGGTACCAAAATTGGCTTGGGTGGCATTATTGCCAATGATCGTGTGGGCGTGCATTCTGTCAGCAATATTTCGGCTGCAGGCTCCTATGCGCTATCCATCGACCGCAAGACAACATTGAACTTTGGATTGCAGGCAGGGCTGGTGATACAAAAATCCGATTATTCATCGCTCACTGCCGATCTGCTCGATCCGCAAGATGCTTTATTCTACGAAAACGATTACCGGGCGGTGTATCCACAATACGGCACTGGCATATATTTATATTCAGATAGCTACTATTTCGGCCTGTCTGTGCCCAACATCAATTTTGCCAAATCGCCAAATGGCGTAGACGACGAACTCACCTTCACCAAAGTACACTATTTCATTAACGGGGGGTACCTCTTCACCCTGGATCGCACCGTGAAGTTGCAGCCCGGTTTCCTGATCAAACACATACAAGGCTATCAGTGGCAATACGACCTCAATGCCAATTTCATTTTCATGGATGCCCTCTTTCTTGGCGCTTCATACAGAAGCAACAGCACGCTGGGTCTGCTGGTGCAGATGCAGGTGACCGACCAGTTGAGGTTTGGCTATTCTTACGACACACCGATTGGCCAAAACACCCCCATAGCATCGCCCTCGCATGAGCTGATGTTGAGCTATCTTTTCACTTTCAAAAAGCGAAGGGTCATCAACCCCAGATATTTTTAACATGGTCGTAAAGCGGGCCATTCAACATTGACGAATGCTTTGCGCCACACGTTGGCTTTTTGCCATTCGCCAGGTTGAACCATTGGCGCAGTCAACAGTTATGTGACGTCCCCGCGATGCGAGCTGTATCCGCTGGGTGACGACCAGTATGATCAGCATCATTCTTCTGCCTTTAGCCGGCACTTTCCGCTTTCCATCATTTAAAAAAAGAAAATTTGATTAACCTTTAAATACGGTTATTTTTGACCCCCTAAATCAATAAGAATCTATGGCCGAAGTAATCAGAATGCCTAAAATGAGTGATACCATGGAGGAAGGTGTTATCGCTTCGTGGCAGAAAAAAGAAGGCGACAAAGTAGAGTCGGGTGATATACTGGCAGAAGTAGAAACCGACAAAGCCACTATGGAGCTGGAGTCGTACGAAGATGGCACATTGCTCTATATTGGGGTGAAAGAACAGGAATCTGTGCCCATCAATAGTGTGATCGCCATCATAGGCAAAGAGGGTGAAGACATCGGCGACTTGTTGAAAAAACTTGAATCGGAAAAAGGCAGCCAGCAGCCAGCCGAAGAGAAGAAGGAAAGCAAAGCGGAGACAGCCGAAGCCAAGCCCGCTGAGGCACCTGCGGCCAGCCCAAAGTCGAAACAAGACATAGATACCAGCGATGTAAAAGCCACCGTGGTGACCATGCCCAAAATGAGCGACACCATGACCGACGGCACCATAGCGAGCTGGCAGAAGAAAGTAGGCGATAAGGTAGCTTCCGGCGATATATTGGCAGAAGTAGAGACAGACAAAGCCACCATGGAACTGGAGGCATACGAAGATGGCACACTGCTATACGTTGGTGTGAAAGAGGGCGAGTCGGTACCGGTAGATGGTGTGATCGCCATCATTGGCGAAGAGGGAGCGGACTATAAGAAACTGTTGAAAGCACGCTCTGCAGCAGAAAAGGGCACGTCAAAAACTCCCGTTGCACAGGAAGAAGTGCCAACGGAAATAAACCAACAAGAAGACACAAAAGAAACTTCAGAAAGTCAGCAGGATGCTAATGGTCGCATTAAAGCCTCTCCGCTGGCCAAGAAGCTTGCGGCAGATTTGGGATACGACATCGCCAAGATCAAAGGCAGTGGTGAGCATGGCCGCATCATAAAACGCGATGTGGAATCGTACGAACCTCAGGCTGAAAGTGCGCAGGAAGCACCGGCTGAGGCGGCCTCGATGACTGCCGTGGTGGGCAAAGAAGCATTTCAGGATGTGCCGGTGTCGCAAATGCGAAAAACCATAGCCAAGCGATTGGCAGAGAGCAAGTTCACCTCTCCGCACTTCTACCTCACCATGGAGATAAACATGGACAAAGCGGTGGAAGCACGCAAAAGCCTGAACGAGATAGCCGAAGTAAAAATATCATACAACGATATTGTGATAAAAGCTGTGGCATCGGCGCTGCGCAAGCATCCGCATGTGAATGCCTCGTGGCAGGGCGATAAGATCCGCATAAGCCAGCACATACACATAGGCATGGCAGTGGCCATTCCCGATGGTTTGGTGGTGCCGGTGATCCGCTTTGCCGATGGCAAGAGCATATCGCAGATATCGGCAGAGGCCAAGGCGCTGGGGCAGAAGGCTAAAGATAAAAAACTGCAGCCGCAGGAGTGGGAAGGCAACACCTTTACCATTTCCAACCTTGGCATGTTTGGCATTGAAGAGTTCACCGCCATCATCAATCCGCCCGACTCCTGCATACTTGCCGTAGGCGGCATCAACGAAAAGCCGGTGGTACGGGACGGCGCCCTGGCCGTAGGGCACGTCATGAAAGTGACACTGAGCTGCGACCACCGTGCGGTAGATGGCGCCGTGGGCGCTGCTTTCCTGAAAACACTGAAAGAAATGCTGGAAGATCCCATCCGCATTATACTTTAAGTTCAAAACACAGTAAAACCTGATGCGCTGGGATCAGGCCTTAATCGGCTGCCAGCCCGTCAGGTTTTTTGGCGATATAAACAGATAAAAGTAATGTCCATTCCCATCATTAAATCTACCACCGTGATCGCCGTCAGGCACAACGGTGTAGTGAGCATTGGCGCCGATGGTCAGGCCACTATGGGCAACACGGTAGCCAAGAGCAATGTGCGAAAAATAAGAAAGCTGCAAGATGGCAACATACTGGCAGGCTTTGCCGGTAGCACGGCCGACTCTTTCACGCTCATCGAGCGCTTCGATGAGAAGTTGAGTGCTTATGGAGCCAATATGAAGCGCGCAGCCATAGAGCTGGCCAAAGACTGGCGCACCGACCGGTTTCTAAGGCGGCTGGAGGCTATGCTCATCGTGGCCAACAAAGATGAGATACTCATACTTTCTGGCAATGGCGATGTGCTGGAGCCCGATGACGCCATAGCCAGCATAGGTTCCGGCAGCATGTATGCCCAGGCGGCGGCATTGGCCATGAAAAAGCACGCGCCGCAGCTTTCGGCTGAAGACATAGTGAAAGAGAGCCTGGGTATAGCGGCCGATATTTGCATTTATACCAATCACAACATCGTAGTGGAAACACTGCATTCCAACAATAAAATATAAAGCCGATGCATGCGATCAACCAGATGACAGGCGGCTCACTGCTGGCACTCATCTTCGGGCTCATTATTTTTGTGGCCATAGCGTGGTATATGTTTGGCCGAAAGAAAAGATGATCATATGAAAAAGACCTGGATTGTATTGATGATGGTTTGCTGTGCAACGGCATCGTTTGCGCAGCAATACCGCTATTTTGGCGACAGCATTTCGGCCGAGGGGGCCATTGCGGCACAAGAGGCTAAGGCATTGGCCGGCGATGTAGTGTCGGGAGAATTGAAATTGGCCGGACAAGTGGCGGAGGTTTGCCAGGCAAAGGGCTGCTGGATGACGCTAGACGCAGGCAGTGGTGAAACCATCCGGGTGAAGTTTAAAGATTATGGTTTTTTTGTGCCCAAAGACCTGGCCGGATCGAACGTGGTATTGCTCGGCAAACTGCAGCGGGAAACCCTCAGTGTGGATATGCTGAAGCACCTGGCCGAAGACGCCGACAAACCACAAGACGAGATTGACAACATCGATACGCCACAGGAAAGCCTGACCTTTGTTGCCTCCGGCGTGCTGGTAAAATGACCTTTATCAAATACCTGATCGTGATATTGCTGCTGGCCGGCGCCGGCTTGGGCTTTTTTGGTTGTTCCGAAGAGGTGCAGGAGTTTTCCGGGTTCACCCGCAGTGAGGTGGCTTTTCTCTTACACGGTCAGAACTTGAAATTGTGGTATTTTGAAAGCAAATCAGTGGATGGGGGCCCGGTTAATTATGACGAGTGTGCGATGGATGGCGGGTACATCTTTGCTACAGAAAATGGTGCCAGAGCCCAACAGCGTTTTCTCCAATTCTTCGACCCAATGAAGTGCAGTCTGCAAGAGTTTTGTGTCAGCAACCCAGGGCTGTGCACGGAGAGTGAAACCAATTGCGCTGCCGATACCGCCTTTTGCAATCGCCTCCCCGAAAATATATTGTACCTGGGCACGTGGCAAGTGGAGCCAACACAATTTGCCGATTCACCGGCCGACACTGTATTTGTCACCATTGGTAATATCACCACCGCACTGGGTATACGCTACCTCACCGCCAACCGAGCCATTTTTAATTATCAAAATGATGCTCAACAAGTGGTGGAGGAAACATTCAATGCCGAACTGGTAGAACCGATAGAACAAGAGTAGATGCCCGAACCGCTCAACGTACTGAAGGAAATAAAAGCAGGCAACTATGCCCCGATCTATTTTTTACAGGGAGAGGAGCCTTTTTACATAGACCTCATCGCCGACCAAATAGAAGCAAATGCACTGGATGAAGCCGCAAAGTCTTTCAATCAGGTGGTGCTGTATGGCAAGGATGTGGGCATGAACGATGTATTGGGCCATGCCCGGCGCTACCCTATGATGTCGGACAGGCAGGTAGTGATCGTGCGCGAGGCACAGGAGATCGGTGATTTCTCGAAGGAGAGCGGCCAGAAATTACTGGAGAGCTATTTTCAACAAGTGCAGCCATCCACCATCCTGGTCTTCTGCTATAAGCATAAAACCCTCGACGGGCGCAAGAGCATCACCAAGCTGATAGAAAAGCACACCGTGTTTGTGCACTCCAAAAAGCTGTACGACAACCAGTTGGTGCCCTGGATCAATACTTATATACAATCGCGGGGGTTCACGATCAGCCACAAAGCGGCAAACATGCTGGCTGACTACATAGGCAATAACCTGGAGCGGCTAACGGGCGAAATCGACAAGATGCTGATCAACTTCAAAACGCCCATAGAGATAGACGACCGGCAGGTGCATCAATATGTGGGCATCAGCAAGGAATACAATGCGTTTGAGTTGCAGAATGCACTGGCCATTGGCAACGTGGCCAAAGCCAATAAAATAGTGCTGTATTTCGAGGCCAATCCCAGGGCCAATCCCATCATTCCCATCATAGCATTGCTTTATTCTTTCTTCAGCAAGTTGCTGGTGGTGCATAGCAACATAGGCGCAACGGATAAGGATATAGCTGCTAAATTGAAAGCAAGCCCATTTTATATTAAAAATTGCCGTGCAGCCTTGCCGTACTATCCAATGGAAAAGGTGCTGCGCAACATCCACTTTCTGCGGCTGGCCGATTTGCAGAGCAAGGGCGTATATGGCACCAACATGCCCGATGGGCAAATTCTGAAGGAGCTTGTGTACAAACTGATGCATTGAAGGCGCCGCTCATGCCTTGCGTACACTGGCTGTGCCGGCTGTGAAAATTCAACATCGGCAAAAGCCCGCATGGGCCAATCAGCAATTCGTTCATCGGCAGGGCCGTGAAAATATTGGTCGTTTTTAATACTTTTACGCGCCGTATTGCCCCGGGCTACTTTAGTGTAGACCGGCCACAATGATTCACCACCGCGATCTGTTCTTTTTTAGTTGAACGAAACCTATGCGATTTTCCTTTCTACTGTTCTTTGTCCTCAGTCTTCTGATTAGCCACACCCTGCCAGCACAACGACAGTTGTCGCAGGTGTCTCCAGATAAGCACTTCGATTTCGGCCTCCACCTGTTGCAGCAAGGCAAGTTTGTGGCAGCCGGTCAGGCCTTTGAGCGGTATCTTCAAACCCCGGACGAGGCGCCGAAAAAAGCCGATGCGCAATATTATGTAGCCTACTGCGCCATACGCACAGAAAATGCCGACGGCGAGGCGCTCATAGAAAAGTTTGTGCAAGAGCATCCCTACCACGCCAAAGCTTCACTCGCATACTTCGAGCTGGCAGATTTAAAGTACCGCTCACGGCAGTATGAGGATGCGGTAACTTATTTTGAGAAAGTATATTTCTCACAACTCACCAAAGAAAAGATGAGCGAAGGCCGCTTCAAGCTCGGCTACAGCTATTTTGCCCTGCAGCAGTTTGACCGCGCCTACACACAATTTGAGGAGCTGAAGCGGACGGACAACAAGTACCAGTTTCCGGCAAGCTACTACGCGGGCTACATCAACTTTGAGAAGGGTGAGTACGACCGCGCTTATTATGATTTTAAGCGTGCCGAGCAAAATGAAGCCTACGCCGCAGTGGTGCCGCCTCTGATCGTGAAGGTGTTGTACAAGCAAAAGCGCTATGACGAACTGATCGACTATGCACAAGGCAACATGGCGTTGGGCAGTCAGGCACAGGAGGCTGAAGTGTATCTCTACCTGGGCGAGGCTTATTATCAGAAGCGCGATTTTGAAAAAGCCGCTGAGAATTTTGCGCAATATCTGCAAGCGAAGAAAACCACGCCCGACAGAGAGATCCTTTTCCGGATAGCCGATACACAGTCGCAGGCGGGCAGGTATACTGAGGCCATTGAGCAGTTTAAACAGGTAGCCATCACCGACGATGCATTGGGGCAGTCGGCTTCTTATAAGTTGGGCGATCTGTACCTGAAAACGGAGAATAAGAAATATGCATTGGCGGCATTTAAAAGTGCCAGCGAGGTCGGGCAAAACGCACAAATTGCGGAAGAGGCGCTGTTTCAATACGCCAAGCTCAACCTCGACCTGCAAAACTTTGACGAAGCATTAAAGGCCATTCAGGTGTTTAAGCAGCGGTATCCCGGCAGCGCCTATGCACTGCAAAGCGATGAGCTGTTGTCTGAGGCATTTCTAAACACCAAAAACTATGATGCTGCGCTGAAACATATAGAATCGCTTGGCGATCGCAGTGCCACCATCAATCGCGCATACCAAAAGATCGCTTTCTTCAAAGGCACGGAGCTTTTCAACAATGGCCAATATGCTGCGGCAGTGGCTATGTTCAACAAGTCGCTTGAGCAGCCATTGAGCGAGGATTATGTGATCCGCGCCCACTTTTGGAAGGGTGAGGCCTACTCTATCGGGCGTATGTACGATGATGCCATTGCCTCGTATTCGGCAGTGTTTCGTGCCGATGCCAACGGCCGCACCATAGAGTATCTCAAAGCACGCTACGGCATAGGCTATGCCTACTTCAACACCAACGAATACGAAAAAGCACTCGGTCACTTCCGCTACTACACCACCCAACTGGAGGACAGAGGGAAGGGACTCAACTACCTCGACGGGCTCGTGCGCTATGCCGACTGCCTTTATGCCACAAAAAACTACCAGGAAGCCATAACGGTATTTGACCAGGTGATTGCTCAGTATGATGAGGCGCGCCCTTACGCCTACTTCCGTCTTGGTGTAATCCACGGCATTTTGAACAACCTGAGTAGTGCCAATAAAAATTTCGACCGGGTTATAGAGCGCTATCCCAACTCATCGTATGTGGTCAATGCTGTGTTTCAAAAAGCACAGTTCAACTTCGAATCCGGCCAATACAACGAGTCGGTGCAGATTTATACCAGATTGATCGAGCGGTTTCCGGAGAGCAGCTACGTGCCTTATGCCTTACAGCGCCGGGCCATAGCCTATGCCAACTTGAAAAATGATGCGGCCGCTGCGCGTGATTATGCGGCAGTAGTCGACCGCTACCCCTCGCACGAAATAGCCCACAGCGCATTGTTGGGCTTGCAGCAGGCGCTGGCCAACACCGGCAGGGCGGGGGAGTTTTCCCGCTATCTGGAAGCGTACAAAGGTGCAAACCCCGAAAGTGATGCCATCGAGAGCATTGAGTACGAAGCGGCAAAAAACCTGTATTTCAACCAGGAATACGCGGCAGCCGTTCGCGCCTTTCGGCGGTTTATGGATGCCCACCCGGCCAGCACTTCTGTAGCTGAGGCCAGATACTACATGGCCGATGCGCTGGTGCGTACAGGTGCGGAGCGTGAAGCACTGGAGGTGTATTATACGTTGAGTGACAATACGAGCTTCGACCGCCACAGTCGCGTAGTGGGTCGCATTGCCGATCTGGAGCTTGCTCTGGCCAACTACAAACAGGCGGTGCATGCCTTTCGCAGTCAGGAACGGCTGGCACAAAGTAAGAAGGAGCAATACAATGCCTGGCACGGCCTGATGGTGGCCTACTACCATTTGCAACGGTACGACTCAGTGGACCACTACGCTGAGAAAATAGTGCAGCGCGGATTGGTGGTGGCCAACGCAGAAAGCGAGGCATTGCTTTACCTGGGCAAATCTGCCTACGATCGCGAATTGTATGACGTGGCCCTGGATTATTTTATCAGTACGGTGAATGCCGCCAAAGACGAACATGGTGCGGAAGCTCAATATATGATCGGGCAGATATACCATAAACAGAAAAAATACCTGGCCTCCAATGAAGCTCTTTACGCTATGAATGCCAATTTCTCGCGGTATGAACAGTGGCTGGGCAGGGGCTTTTTACTTATTGCCGACAATTTTATAGCCATGGATGAAGACTTTCAGGCCAAGGCCACATTGGAGTCGATCATTGAAAATGCCGACAATGAAGAGATCATACGCGCGGCAGGCGAGCGGCTGGATGCCATAAAGGAAAAGGCCGCTGCCGCTCAGTCGCAAGTGCCCGACACCGTGGTGGTAGAACAGCCGTGACACGACGGGCAATGATCGGGATGATCTGGTATGATAGAATGAAATAATGCGAAACCGAATGAAAAAAGGATATACAATTTTGCTCATATCGTTGACAAGCTGCCTGCTACCTGCGCTTACACTTCGAGCGCAGAACGATGAACGGTTTGCGCCTGGAGAAGGGGAGATAGAGGGCCGTGAGGTGATCATCAATAAAGACCTGGAAATAGAACTGCCGGAGACGCCGCGCAACTTTGAGAAGATATCGCCCATTTCCGACGACGAGCTGGGCGGTGGCAGTTTTGAATATTCTATCAGGGATGTGCCTTTTCAACTGGAAGATTTGCCTGCAAGGCTGCGGATTCTTAAAATTAAAGAAGAGCCTTTAAGAAGCTATTCGGGCAATTACCTTCGCGCAGGTATAGGCAATTATGTCACTCCATACTTTGATCTCGGGCTCAACAGCAATTCCAATGCTTCGGGCTATTATGGCATGCATCTGCGGCATCTGTCATCCTTGACGGGCCCTGTAGACGATCGAAATAGTGGCGACAGTCACAATCTGGTAAGGCTATATGGCAAGCATGCCGGCACTATGGCGGCCGTCAGCGGTGATATCGGCTACCAGCGCGACAAGGTGTATTTCTACGGCTACGATGCCGGTGAAGAAGTAAACCGCGACACACTACGGCAGGTGATACAGAATTTCAATATCGGCGGTGAGCTGCACAACGCGGAGGCCGATATGCCACTGGGGTATAAAGTGTACGGTAGGTTCAATAGTCTTTCCGACCGGTTTTCGGCCAGCGAGCTTCGCGTGCGATCAGGCGTATCTGCTTCCTACACCATCACCGATCCGCTGCGTACCCTGCTGGACTTTGACGTGCTTTACCTCAATTACCAAAACCCTGAGCGCTATAACCGCCTGTTGGTGCGCATGCTGCCAGCCTTCGAGTTTACCTCAGGCTATCTCACCATGACGGGCGGCATCCGCGTAGCGTATTCCAACGACACCACTTCCAAAGCTGATACGCGCATATTTCCCCATATCAAGGTAGACTACGAGCTGCTGGACGAGCTTATACTTTATGGTGTGCTCGATGGTGATGTGGAAGAGGTGTCGCTGTCCACGTTGCTGCCGGAAAATCCCTACCTGGCGCCGGGGGTGCCAATGGCTCATAATATTAAATCATTTGAACTGAAGGCCGGGGCAAAAGGCAACCTGTGGAAGGTGTTGGCCTATGATGCCGGCATCAGCCTGAGTGCCTACAAAAGCCTGTATTTGTACCAGAACAACTGGCGTGGCAATCCGGCAAAATTTGATGTTTTGTATGGAAACGGATCTGTTTTCAGCGCATATGCCAATATCTCATATTCACAAGAGGGCCAGTATGGCGCACATTTGAATCTGCGTATGTATGGCTATAATATAGATGATGATCTGGAAGCATACCACCGACCCAATCTCGATTTCAATGCCGGGGCCTGGTATCTTTTTTACGAGAAAGTGAAGCTGAGCACAGACCTGCTGATCATGAGTGGCATAGCTGCACAAGAGCAGGTGGATGGCATGCAGACACTTCGAGACATCACGCTGGGCGCTTCGGTAGATTGGAACATCGGGATAGATTATTACCTGTCCGACAGGTATGGGGCTTTTTTAAAGTTTAATAACATACTGAACAACAACTATCAGTATTTCCATCGATACCCCAGCAGAGGCTTGCTCGTGATGGCGGGTGTCTCGGTAAATTTTTAGAAAGAACTCCTTAGTGCAAATCCACCATAGCCCGGTGGTGCATGAGGACACGAACCACGGCGCTACCAGTCTGCCATTCCTTTGAGCTTTCAGCTTTCAGCTTCGAACTATTCACCAGTCTACAAATCCACCAGTCTACGAATCCACCATTCCTTTGAGCTTTCAGCTTTGAACTATTTCACCAGTCTACGAATCCACCAATCCACCAGTCTACCAACACGCTACATTCCATCTCTCGCCATAAGGCTGTCAAATCCGCCTGCGGTGTATTGCACCGTGGCAATTGTTTTGAGGATTTTGGCCTGCAGTTCGGCCATTTTCAGCCTGTAGTTGATGAGTGACATCTCGCGGGTGTTGATCAAAAATATGGAGCTCTCACCCATTTCGAACTTTATACGCTCCGCCTCCAGCAAGCGCTCACTCAGCCGCACATTTTCCACCACATTATCCAGCTGGTCCTGAAGGGCATCGAGCTGGTAGAAGTACGCATCAAATTTGTTGTGCAACTGGGCCAATTTATAATTTCTGTCGAGCAACGTGTTTTGTTGCTTCAGCTTGGTGAGTTGAAGTTCGCCACGCGATTTGCGCAAGAGCAGTGGCATTTCGAAGGAGACCCCAAATTTGTAGTCGTTTGCATTGTAGCCCTCGGCTATGTCGCCGTTCACCGGTTCGTTCAGCACATTATATTTCAGGTTCAGTTTGGGCTTCAGCTTTTCTGCCTGCCAGCGTCTTTCTATTTGCAGTACATTGAGCTTTTGGTCGTACATCTGTATGGCAGGGTGTTGTGCTTCTATACGCGTGCGCAGCGTGGGTAAATCTACCTCGGCCAGAAAAATGGCAATATCGCTGAGTTCAGCCTCCTGAGGCTCCGGGCAACATATTAGGTTAAGCCGCTCCGCGGGCTCCAGCCAAAGGAAGTCGGCCAGCCTGAAGTAGGCCTGACGGTGATCGGCCTGCGCCTCCCGCAGCATAATCTGACGCGACTGCACCTGTATGTATGCTTCCAACGTGTCAATGGCCGGTATGTCGCCCTGCACGAAGCTCTCTTTGAGGCCTACAAACCTATCGAGCGCAATCTCCAGCGCCTCCACATATACCTGCTCCTGCAGCCACTGATATACCCACGACCAATACGCTGCGGTCGCCTCCATCACCAGGTCGTTTCGCCGACCGGCACGCTCGGCTTCCAGCAGGGTCACATTGGTTTTAGCGATGGCCAAGTCTCTGCGTCTTTCATCGATAAACAGTCCCTGGCCGATATTGACCGATACACCTGCGTATGCGAGGCCCTCATCGGGCACAAACTGTTCAGGATTGAGGAAATTGCCATTGTTTCGCTCATAGCCACCCACAAATTCAGCCCCCAGCCAGGTGGGTATGCGCAGCTGGTTGTCATTGATCTGATAATAATTTTTATCGTCGAACTGCTTCTTGTCGTAGTCGGCTGAAAGTACGGGGTCAAAGCCGCCGCGTGCTTTGCGCACATATGCTTCCGCCTCTTCGAGCAGCAGATCGGCTTGGCGGG
>CAZQVB010000003.1:129282-173820 GCA_964596645.1 uncultured Roseivirgaceae bacterium | reverse complement strand
TAAGTTTCCCCGGTACAATGGCTCGGCCCTCGCCGGATGCCAGAGCGGCGAATGCCGCTTCCGGGGTATCCAGCCGCAGATCGGCTTGGCGGGCTTCCGGATGCGCCTGCAACACCTGATCGATAAAGCCATAATATGTAAACAGGCTATCCTGTGCTGATGCATTGGAGGAGAAAACCACGAGCATCCACAGGACTATGCCGATCCATTTACTTTTCATCGCTGACGGTTTGGTTTTGTGCAGTATTCTCATAATAATCAGGTGGGAAGCCATTGATGTTTCGCCATATTTCGTACCAAATGGGCACCTCTTTGAGCAGTGCAAAGCCGCTTGCCCCGGAGCCCACCCGAAGGGCTTCGGGCCAGGGTTCGTCGTCGGGGTCTGGCGCCACGAGCATGCGGTATTTGCCATTGTCGCTGGCAAAGTTGTCGATGGCTACCACCACGCCGCCATAGGTGCCTACAGAGAGGCTGGGCCAACCGGAGAAAACGATGAAGGGCCATCCGTCGAAGACAAAGCGCACTTCGCTACCCGTGGAGATCAGTGGCAGATCGAGCGGCTTCACATACATTTCTACTGCCAGCTGATAGTTGGCGGGCATTATGCTCACGATCTCGGTGCCTTCTTTTATCACTTCCCCAAGGCCTGTGGTACGTGCTTTGGTGATGTAGCCGTCTTGTGGTGCCCGTACGTAATACAGCTCATTTCGGATGTTGTAGTTGGAAAGCTGATTTTCCAGCTTGGATATTTCTGCCTCGGTGCCAAACTGACTGGAAAGTGACGCATAGAGCTCTGACTGTGCCTTAGCGATTTTATCCTGAAACTCATTGTCAACATTGACAAGGTCCAACTCGGCATTGATCAGCTCGTTGCGAGTGGTAAGCAGTTTGTTCTCAGCAGATATGGCTTTAGCCTGCGCTTCCTGCAGCTTCAGCTTTCGCGCTTCGTAGTCGGTGAGCGATTTAAGGCCTTGTTCGTACAACTCTTCATATCGTGCAAATTGGTTTTCGGCGATTTGCAGATTGATAATGGCGGCTTCATAGTCAATACTATCGGAGCGAATTTTAAGTTTTGCCTGCTGTATTTTGTTGCGATTTTGCTCCTGCTTCAGCGTCCTTATTTTTCTTAGTGCTTCCACCTGCCGGCGCATGGCGCTCACCTTTTCTTCATACGACTGCATCGACATGTTTTTAGCCTGTATCTGCTCATCCGTACGCTCTATCAGGTTTGGGTCGAAGTAGTCGTCTTTTATTTCGGAAATAAACAGCAGTGTGTCGCCCTTTTGCACACGGTCGCCTTCCTGCACGTGCCATTTTTCTACCCGGCCGGCTATTACGCTGTGAATGCTCTGCGGTCTTTGGTCTGGGCGCAGGGTGGTCACGTAGCCCCTGGCCCGTATATTTTGTGTCCAGGGAAGCAATGTGAGAATAAGGAAAAAACCGAGTAGAATCAGTAGGATGTGGGTGCGCTTATACATGCGACGCGGTGCTTCCACTTCTTTGAAGGATCGGAAGTCTTCCTGATTTACGCGGTGTCGTATGGAATTTTTTGAAATGTTGAGCATAGCTTAACTAAAGATCAAGTTGTTTTTCAATAGCTGCGTCATCTGGCTGTTCTTGGCAATGATTTGCTTGATACTGCCATCTTCCAACACCACTACCCTGTCGCAGCGGCTGGCTATCTCCAGATTGTTGGAGATGATGATGAGCGTCCATGGCCTGGAGGCATCGAGCAGATTGGAAATAATGCGTTCCCGTCCTGGTTTTTCTATGCGACCCAGGTTGTCGCTGAGCAAAAGCAACCTCGGATTGCCCGCAATGCTGCGCGCCAGTATCAGCTTCACTACTGTACTTTCCGCTAGATGTTTGCCCTCGGGATTGATGTGCACATTAATGCCTTCCCGGCTATTGTTGATCAGGTCTTGTGCGCCGACCAAATCTATGGCAGCCTGCACCTGCTGACTGCTGATGTCTTTCCTGCCCAGGGTGATGTTTTCGGCCAGACTTCCTTTAAAGAGCTTTTCCTGAAATAAGCTATCGCCAATGGCGGTCCGCAGGCTATCGAGGTTCAGATTGCTCACCGGCAGATCGTTGTAAGTGATATTGCCCTGATAGTCTTCATACAAGCCGGCCATAAGCTGGAGTAAGGTGGCCTTACCCGAGCCATTGGCGCCGGCAACGCATACTTTCTCGCCCGGCTCTATCTCCAGATTTATATTGCTCAGCACGGGTTTGGAGGTATCTGGGTATTGAAAGGTGACGTTGTGCATACTCACACGCATGCCCTTATTCTCTTCCCCGGTAATGACCTGCACGCCACCTTCGTTTTCCAGATCCAGATCGGTGACTATGCCTATTTTTTCAAGGGCTGTCAGTACATCATACACAGTTTCCATACTTAAAATCAATTTTTCTATGGAAGTAATGATGAGGATGATGATGATCTCCGAAGCCACGAATTGGCCAATGTTGATCTGTGCATTCAACACAAGGTAGCTGCCAAGTATAAGCAGGCCACCTACGATGAGCAGCTTAAAGCCAACCATATTAATATACTGCACCACCAGGATTTTAAAATGGCTCTTTCTGTGTTTCAGATATTTTTGAACGCGCACATCGGTATTGTCGAGTGGCAGATTGGAGTTTCCGGCCAGCTTGAAGGTATTGAGTGTGCGTGCTACCTCTTCCAGCCAGTGAGCCACTTCATATTTCGCCTCCGACTCTTTGAGGCTGCTGCGCAAGCCGTTTGGTCCTGTAATGCGAAAGATGAGGTAAATAACAAGCACGGTAATGAGACCAAATACAATGAAAAAAGGATGATAGAACGAAAGCAGTATAAGGCCAAAGATGATTTGTAAAGATGCCGTAGAAAAGTCAATCAACAGCTTCGCCAGGCCCTTTTGTACAGAAAGCGTGTCGAAAAACCGGTTCATCAACTCCGGCGCATATTGCTTGTACAGTGCCTCCAGCTTCACACGCGGCAGCCTGAAGGCAAACTCAAAGGCCGCATTTGTGAAAATGCGTTGCTGCAGGTTTTCCGTAAGGGTGAGCTGCATGATCTGAAACCAGCCACTCAGTGCCAGGCCCATGATCACAAATACTATGAGCAAAACCAGTGAGGTGGATACCTGGCCGCCGGTGAGGAAGTTGATGATGGCCTGTACGCCAAGAGGTATAGAAAGATAGATGATACCATTGAAAATGGCATAGGTGTAGATGTAGATGATCTGCTTCTTTTCAATTCTCAATAGGCTGAAAAGCCTAGCAAAAGGTTTGTCGACCTGGGCCATAGTTTTTTATTAATGTTGATTGACAGCTGCCAGAATAAGATCGGTGTAGTACACGGCGATCTCGTCGTCTGACTGGCGAAAATTGGTAAGTGAGGGCAGGTGTTCCCGAAAATAATACTGCAGATGAGCGCCTTCTATGATGGTAGAAACCAGCGTATCGGCATAGGCATATTCCGGGCTCAACTCAAGAATGATGGAAACCAGCCGCTTGCACAAGCGCTTGTATACCACAAAAAATCCTTCTTTATTTTCAATATCCACTTCGCGCGTGAGGTAGGTTTTGGGCGATTCGGCAATCACCACGCGGTTCAGCTCCTGCATGTTGATGTGGGCAAACACTTCCAGCTTTTCCTGTGGCTCCAGCACCGTTTTTATGGCTATGCGCAGCCGCGTCTCGGCCTGTTCTATATTGGCGGTAGCGAATACCAACTTGTACTCCAGCCAACACCAGTACCAGTTCATCAGATACAGCAGCAGCTTGTGCTTGTTTTCAAAATACCGGTACAAGGTGCTCTCGGTAGATTGCATTTTTTCTGCGAGCTTCTTGAAGGTGAATTGCTCAAAGCCGATCTCATGCAGCAATTGTATAGAGTGGGTGAGCACGCTCCTGCCCAGCTCTGTCGATTCGGGGTCTTTGAGGTACAGGCGCTCATTCCCCTTTATTTGCACCTGCCGTAATAGTTCTATCATGCTTTGGTAGTAAAGTGATGAAGTGTTAAACTACAATATGCCAAAAAGGTTGTATTACTATCGAAAAATAATAAATTACTTGCACTATTGATGATCTAACTATTGTTTACCTGCCGTGATGGCGCGGAATAACCAAGAGAAGACATCAGGCTCTGAAGCAATCTGAGCACCCAGGCGACCATGACCAGATCATGAAAAACATTTACATGTCGCCTCACCGACGCGTGTAGGTCATCAATCCTTTGTTTATTCGGACAATAACACAGCCTCATATGAACTTTACGTTTAATGCCCGCCATGCTATACTCCTGATTTTATCTTCCTGTATCGGTATGGACTTTGAAAATGACCCACAGGTAGAGCCGGTCATTGAAGTAGCTCAATCACAGGTAAGCCTGGAAAAAGGGCAAACCACCACACTCAATGCCACCTACAGCAACGAATATGGCATAGCAGAGAATGTGGATCTGCAATGGCAATCGGATAACATGACGATAGCGACCATCGATGCCGAAGGACTGGTGACTGCCCTGAGCAAAGGACAGACGCGCATGACTGCACAATTCGCAGGCGTGGTAAGCAATGAAGTACTGGTGACTGTGATTGAAAACCTGGATGATATAGCGGAAGTGAAGATAGCAACACAGACCACCCGGTTGCAGATCAGCGATATGCTGCAACTGACCATAATGATAAGTGATGGAAACGGTGAAGCGATAGAAGACGCCACTGTAGTATGGACAAGCACTGCGCCTGATGTAGTGGCCATCAATGACGCAGGCAAGGTAACGGCGCTGGCCAACGGCGTATCCATATTGAAGGCGGTAGTGGATGGAGTAGAAAGCAACAGCATAGCGATGACTGTGGGCAGTAGTATACGCACAGGCACATTTATGGGCGTTGGCAGCTACAACACCACTGGCATGGCCACACTCGATGGCTCTTCAGAAAGCCTCATACTCACCTTCAGCGACGATTTCACCACCGACTTTGCGCTGGGCACATTTGTATATCTTTCCAACAGCACCAGCGGCGCGGCTACGCGGAGCCAGGGATTGGAGATTGCCGAGATTACAGGTGGGGGGGCGCATACGTTCAACATCAGTAGTATTAGCGCCAGCACAGATCTCACTACCTATCGCTATGTCATTATTTTATGCAAGCCGGCCAGCATCACATTCGGCTTTGCCGAGTTGCCTTAATACTACAGTATATGAAAAAGCTTTTGTTCTTGATTATCACTATTGCGCCAGGATGGCTATGTGCCGGTGGCGGATGGACGCACCCGCAAGGGCATGGGTACTGGAAGCTGAGCCAAAATATGATACGCGCCGATCAAATATTCGGGCCGGACGGGGCGCTCAACGACATTGTGACCACCAGCCTGTACACCACGAGTGTGTATGGCGAGTACGGATTGACTGATCGCCTAACGGGAATTGCCTATTTGCCGTTTTTCGTGCGCAGTACTTTCAACGAAATCGTGTTTCGACAGAGTGGCCGCAGCAATCCGGGTGATGAAGTGAACGCCGTGGGCGATATAGACATCTCTCTGAAGTACGGTCTGATCCGCGACAAGGCCTTTGTACTCAGCGCCAGCCTTATGCTGGGTCTGCCCACGGGCGAAGTGGAAGGTGGTGAAGGAATGATACTGCAGACGGGCGACGGAGAATTCAATCAGATGCTGCGCTTCGACGTAAGCCATTCTTTTTATCCTAGGCCATTTTATGTGAGCGCTATGGCGGGTTTCAACAATCGAACGCGCGGATTTTCAGATGAATTTCGGTATGGACTGGAGGGCGGATATCAATGGGGCAAGAAGTTGCTTACTGTGTTGAAAATGAATGGTATCTCCTCGTTTTTCAACGGCCATGTAGATCCTACACAGGGCAATGGGCTGTTTGCCAACAATATTGAATACCTCACTTTTATGTTGGAAGCCAACTACTTTTTCACAGAGCGACTGGGCATTACAGGTTCTGTAGCAGGTGCCTTCTTTGGTCGCTATGTGTTGGCAGCGCCCAACTACAGCGCGGGCGTGTTTTATACCTGGTGAAGTTGCCCTTGATGTAAAAAAAATAGCCCTGCAGCAATACAGGGCTATTTTGCTGAATACAGTTTCTTTTTAGCAATACTCTTCAAACACCTGTACCAGGTGCTGGCCGATCACTTCTGCTGAGCGGCCTTCGATGTGGTGCCGCTCTACGAAATGCACCAATTCGCCGTCTTTGAACAGCGCGATGGAGGGCGAGGATGGGGGATAGGGCATAGTATATTCCCGTGCTTTGGCCGTGGCCTCCCCATCTACACCGGCAAATACGGTGGCCAGATGATCGGGCTTTTTATCGGATTGCTGCAGGGCATATTTCACACCCGGCCGGGCTGTGCCAGCAGCACATCCACATACCGAGTTGATGACTACCAACGAAGTGCCGTTGGTATTTTTTAAATGCTCTTCCACTTGTGCAGCGGTCTTAAATTCTTTAAAACCAACATCGGTCAGTTCTGCCCGCATCGGGCTTACAAGTTGTTCCGGATACATAGTTGTTTTCTTTATAGCGTTAATTATAGTATTTACATAAAACCCAACTCCAGCTTGGCTGCTTCCGACATCATATCGGCAGAGTAGGGGGGATCGAAGGTGATTTCCACCTGTACATCGTTGATGTCGTCCAGGCTTCTTACTTTGGCTTCCACCTCATTGGGTATGGTTTCGGCTGCGGGACAAGCCGGCGATGTGAGTGTCATCTTGATGTATACATTATTGACAGGAAAAACCTGAATTTCATATATCAGTCCCAGCTCGTATACATCTACCGGTATTTCCGGATCGTACACCGACTTCAGTGCCATCACCACTTCATCGCGAAGGTTTCTTTCCACATTCATTTCCTTTTCTGGCATAGCTGTCTCTGTTTATCTGACCACGATGGCCATGTAGGCGCTTTTGCGGCTATTTCGATATTTTACTTTTGAAGGCCAGCGCATACAGTTTCATTTGTTTTATCATAGCCGCAAGGCCATTGCTGCGCTGAGAGCCAATGATTTTACCCATGCCGATCTCTTCTATAAAACTCAACTGGGCATTTACAATATCATCAGCTTTTTGGCCCGAAAGCACTCGCATTAGCAGGCTGATTAGCCCCTTGGTTATTTCAGTATTGCTGTCGGCGATGAAGTACACCCGTTCGCCTTGCAAAGTTGCCGTAAGCCATACCTTCGACTGACAGCCTTTTATAATATTCTCTTCTGTTTTCTGTGCTTCGTCCATAGCGGGCAATTGGCCACCCAGCTCCATGATGTAGAAAATTGTGCTTTCTCTGTCATCGCCAAGTATGGCAAATTCATCGACAATCTCCTGCTGAATGGTGTCAATTGCTTTTGGCCTGTTGGTGCCTACTTCCATTTCTGAATGATTTCCTTCAAACTTTGAATGAAATAGTCGATCTCTTCGCGGGTGTTGTATATAGAAAATGAGGCGCGCACTGTGCCCTCAATTTCGAAGCGATGCATGAGCGGCTGCGTGCAGTGGTGGCCTGTTCTTACGGCTATACCGCGTGCATCCATCATCAGCCCTACATCGTAGTGGTGCATACCGGCTACAAGAAATGACAACACGCCCGACTTGTGGCTGGCGCTACCAACGATGGTCACCTCGGGTATCTCTTCAATACGCCGGGTGGCATATTCTAGAAGACCGACCTCGTATTGCCATAAAGCGCTTCTGTTGTGATCGTTCAAATAATCAACGGCGGCTTTTAGCGCCACCACATCGGCTATGTTTGGCGTGCCTGCCTCAAATTTGTAGGGAATATCATTGAAAGTGGTGCCTTCAAACGACACTTCTTTGATCATTTCGCCACCACCTCTGAAGGGCGGCATAGCTTCTAATATGCGTCTTTTTCCGTACAAGATACCCACGCCGGTAGGGCCAAACATTTTATGGGCAGAAAAGCAGTAAAAGTCGCAATTGATCTTTTGCACATCGATGGGCATATGCGGCGCCGCCTGTGCGCCATCAATGAGCACCACAGCGCCATACTCGTGCGCTATAGCGGTGATTTCTTCCACTGGATTTACGGTGCCCAGCGCATTGGAAATATGTACCACCGACACCACTTTGGTTCGGTCGCCGATCAGCGCTTTGTAGGCGCCCATATCAAATTCGCCATCGTCGGTCACAGGTACTACTATCAACTTGGCGCCGGTTTCTTCGCAAAGCATCTGCCAGGGCACTATGTTGGAGTGGTGTTCCATGCCGCTGATGATGATCTCGTCGCCTTCAGAAAGCATGGCCCTGCCATAACTGGAGCTTACCAGATTGATGCCGTCGGTGGTGCCATAGGTAAAAATGATTTCCTCTTCTTCACGGGCATTGATAAATGCCTGCACGGCTTTACGGGTACTTTCAAAAGCAGCGGTTGCCCGTTCGGCCAGCGTATGTATTCCCCTGTGAATGTTGGCATTGTCGCCGGTATAGTAGTCATGAATGGCCTGAATGACCTGGATCGGCGTCTGCGAAGTAGCCGCATTGTCGAAGTAGATGAGCGGCTTTCCGTTCACCTGTTGGTGAAGAATAGGAAAATCTCCACGGATGGCGTTTACATCTATAGCAGCAATAAGTTGTTCCGTTCCTGATTCAGTCATGTTCAATCCAATCGGCTGTGTATAATTTCGTCCAGATACTCTTTCAAGAAATCGATTTTAACGCCTTCGAGCACATCGGCGGCAAAGGCATGTAACAGCAGAGCACGGGCCTTGTTTGCAGCTATACCCCGCGATCGCAAATAAAACATTTGCTCTTCATCGAGCTGGCCTGTGGTGCATCCGTGCGAGCATTTCACATCGTCAGCCCATATTTCCAGTTGGGGTTTGGAGTTGATGCCTGCTGTGTCTGTCAGCACTATGTTTTTGTTGGATTGAAAGGCATTGGTTTTTTGAGCGGCTTGGCGCACATAAATTTTACCATTGAACACGCCCCTGCTGTGGTCGTCCATGATGCCTTTGTAAATCTCATTGCTGTAGCAATTGGGCTTTATATGATCAACTACCGTATGGTTGTCCACATGCGATTTGCCTTGTGTGAGGTAAAGCCCATACATAAAACTTTCGCAGCGCTCGCCGAGCATGGCTATGCTCAGGTTGTTGCGCACTATCGCACCACTGAGTGTACATGTGAAGGTGTTCACCACGCTTTCGCGCTCCTGAAAGATTTGTGTGTTGTCGATTTGGTAGGCACTGGCCGACGATTGTTGTAATTTATACAAGCTGAAGCGCGCATGCTTTTTTACAGAGACCTCTGTCACTATGTTAGAAAAAGCATTTAAGTCTCCCTGCTGCAGATTAACTTCCAAAATGCTTGCTTCTGCATTTTGTCCGATCACAAACAGGTTGCGCGGCTGCGCCAGGGCTTGTTCTTTTTCAGAGGCCAATATCTGATAGATCACTACTGGCTTGTCGAGCACCGTGTTGTCGTCAATTTCCACCACCAACCCGTCACGAGTAAAGGCCGTGTTGAGGGCCACATACGGATCGTTATTATAGTTGGCGTACTGCGCAAAGTGTGATTTTATGAACTGCGGATCACTTTCGAGCACGGCGTTCAATGGCCGAACGTTCACGCCTCTGGGCCATGCATTGTTCTGTAAATGCTCCTGCCAGCGGCCATTTACCGATACTATCGCATACACATCTTCAGCACGAAAAGGCAGCAAATCATCCTTAGCGGACAATGTGGGGGAAGATGTAGCATGAAAGCTCGAGAAGTCAAACTTTTGGGCAATAGCTTTGGCTATATGCGTGTACTTATACTCCTCACTCTTATTGTCAGGAAAACCCTGGCGTTCGAAAGCTCTGATTGCATCACGCCTGGTCTGGTGGAGTGACGATTGGCTCTGGCCGTTGAGTGACTTTTCAAAAGCCTCAAAGCTATTGATGAGCAACTCTTCCATATCTGCAAAAGCAGTGCGATTCATATCCAATCTATTAAGCAATGGAGGATTCAATATCTTTCCGAATCCAGTCGTATCCTTTTTCTTCCAACTCCAGGGCCAGCTCTTTTGGGCCCGACTTCACGATGCGGCCCTGATACAGCACGTGCACAAAATCTGGTACGATATAATCGAGCAGGCGTTGGTAATGGGTTACTACAATAATGGCATTATTTTCAGATTTTAACTGATTGACACCATTGGATACAATGCGAAGCGCATCAATATCCAGACCGCTGTCCGTTTCATCGAGTATGGCGAGTTTAGGTTCCAGAAGGGCCATTTGAAAAATCTCATTTCGCTTTTTCTCACCGCCCGAAAACCCCTCATTCAGTGCTCGGCTGGTCAGTTTTTGGTCCATCTCTACCAATGCCATTTTTTCGCGCATCAGTTTCAGAAAGGATACGGCGTCGAGCAGGTCCTGGCCGCGTGCCTCGCGTATCTGGTTCAGCGCAGTACGCAGAAAGTTGGTGGTGCTTACGCCGGGTATTTCTACCGGATACTGAAAAGCGAGAAAAACCCCTTTGCGTGCACGTTCTTCCGGCGCCAGATCCAGCAAATCTTCGCCTTCAAAAAGCACACTGCCACCCGTCACCTCGTACTCTTCACGACCCGACAGCACCGATGCCAGGGTGGATTTGCCAGAGCCATTGGGACCCATTATGGCATGAACCTCTCCCGGTTTTACCTCCAGGTTTACACCCTTCAATATTTCAAGCCCTTCTATGGATGCTTGTAAATTGTTGATCTTTAACATGTTTTGATTTTTCTTATTAATTATCCTACGCTGCCTTCCAAGGTAAGGGCAAGTAATTTTTGTGCTTCCACGGCAAACTCCATGGGCAACTGGTTGAGCACTTCTTTGCAATAGCCATTTACAATGAGTGCCACGGCATCTTCGGTACTTATGCCCCGCTGGTTGCAGTAAAAAATCTGGTCTTCACCGATTTTGGAAGTGGTGGCTTCGTGCTCCACCTTGGCGGTACTATTGTCTATTTCTATGTAAGGGAAAGTATGCGCTCCGCATTGATCGCCCATAAGTAAAGAGTCGCATTGCGAAAAGTTGCGTGCGCCGGCAGCCCGCTTCATCACTTGTACCAAGCCGCGGTAGCTGTTTTGGCTTTTGCCTGCTGATACGCCCTTGGAAACAATACGGCTTTTGGTGTTCCTGCCGATGTGAATCATTTTGGTGCCGGTGTCGGCTTGCTGGTAGTTGTTGGTAACCGCTACGGAGTAGAACTCCCCCACGGCACCGTCGCCGCGCAACACACAACTGGGGTATTTCCAGGTGATGGCTGAGCCGGTTTCTACCTGTGTCCACGATAGCTTGGCCCTGTCGCCGAAGCAGAGCCCGCGCTTGGTCACGAAGTTGTAAATGCCTCCTTTGCCTTGCTTATCGCCGGGGTACCAGTTTTGAACGGTTGAATACTTTACTTCGGCATCTTTGTGCACAAATATCTCTACCACAGCAGCATGCAACTGGTTTTCATCGCGCTGCGGGGCGGTACATCCTTCCAGGTAGCTGCAGTAGGCCCCTTCTTCTGCCACTATCAGCGTACGCTCAAACTGGCCTGTGCCTGCGGCATTTATTCTAAAATAGGTCGACAGCTCCATTGGGCACCGCACACCTTTTGGGATATAACAAAAGGAACCATCGCTAAATACTGCCGAGTTTAGGGCAGCAAAATAGTTGTCGTTTACAGGCACTACAGAGCCAAGATATTTTTTGATCAATTCCGGATGATCGTGCACAGCTTCTGAGAATGAAGAGAAAATAATCCCCATTTCTGCCAGCTTTTCCTTAAAGGTAGTTTTGACAGAAACGCTGTCTATCACGGCATCTACAGCCACACCGGTAAGCCTTTTCTGCTCTTCGAGCGAAATGCCCAGTTTTTTAAATGTATCGAGAAGTTCCGGATCTACTTCGTCAAGGCTTTTGAGCTCTGCTTTTTTCTTTGGAGCAGAGTAGTATATGATGTCCTGATAATTGATGGCGGGGTAGTGCACATTGGGCCATACAGGCTCTTTCTTGCTGAGCCAATGGTGAAATGCCTTCAGTCGCCACTCGAGCATCCACTCAGGCTCGTTCTTTTTGGCTGAAATAAATCGAATGATGTCTTCATTCAGACCTTTGGGCGCCGAGTCATTTTCTATTAGTGTTTCCCATCCATATTTATAATCAGAGCTGGTGAAGTCATTAAGAATCTGATTGTCTTTACCCATTCTTATTGTTATTTAGATTGAATTTAAACAAGCCGCAAAGGTAAAACAGAAAACGGAAAGTAATGTTTCTGCGGCATTTTTCTTTTGCCAGGAGGGCGCTCGCCGATCGGCAGTGCGTGCCGTGGTAGCCGATTATCGTGGGGGAAAAGAGCCCGACACAGGTGTTACTTTTCAGTAAACTGTATATGTCGGTTGAGGCTTTCTTCGAGAGAGATGATGGTTTCGGTACGTTCTATACCTTCTATCTGCTGAATCTTGTCGTGCAATACGTCTTTGAGGTGTTTAGTGTCTTTGCAGTGCAGCTTTACAAATATATTGTAGTTGCCGGTGGTGTAGTGGATTTTTACAATCTCGGCAATCAGGTTCAACTTCTTGATGACCTGGTCATATAAAGAGCTCTTTTCCAGATAAATACCCAAAAATGCGGTGATGTCGTAGCCCATCTTGGCATAGTCCATTTTTAGGGTTGTTCCTTTCACGATACCCATCTCCTCCATCTTCCTCATGCGCACATGCACGGTGCCACCAGATACGAACACCTTTTTAGCGACTTCCGTATAGGGCATCTTGGCATCTTCAGTAAGCAGGGCCAGAATTTTTAAATCTACGTTATCGATATCGTAATTTTTATTCATGGTGACGCGGATTATTATATTTCCAACAAAGAGTGCTCAAATATATCAAAAGTTGAATTATTTCATCATTTTTTTAAATAAACAATAAACAAAAACTTTTCACAAGTCCGATTTGATAATGCAAGGTAGCGGCGGGTCCAGATATGTGATGAGAGAAATTAAAGCGTTGCGCTGAGGAAACAATTTCAACGGCAGATAGATATTAGGTAAAATGAATTGGTCATTGCACTGGCAGCGGATAATCTTGTTTGTTATTTGGATTTAAATTCTATTTTTGCACGTTTATTGAAAAAGTGAGTATATGTATTGGACACTAGAATTAGCTTCGTACCTGGAAGATGCCCCCTGGCCAGCGACAAAGGATGAGTTGATCGATTTTTCTATTCGATCCGGAGCGCCACTGGAAGTGGTAGAAAATCTGCAGGAACTGGAAGACGATGGTCAGCCGTATGAGAGCATTGAAGAAATATGGCCTGACTATCCTACCAAGGAAGACTTCTTTTTCAACGAAGACGAGTATTAGCGTCTGGGGCCTGGCCTTATCGTGAAATTATATATGTACTTGCTCTTGCCGTTACTTGCGCTGCTTTAATATCGCTTCGGCAACAATCATATCTTCGGGCGTGGTGATCTTAATATTTTCATAGCTGCCCTCAAATAACGAAATTTTTACCCCTGCTTTTTCGGCTACCATGGCATCGTCAGTGATGTCGTCGCTGTCCTGAATGTCATATGCATCCTTGATCAAATGATATTGAAAGGTTTGTGGCGTCTGTACAAGTCTCAGAGCCGATCGATCAATGGCTTTTGATGAGGCCTGGTCAATCTTGCGGATGCTTTCTTTCAGCCGTACGGCCGCTACGGCGCTGCCATGTAGAGCGGCCAGGCGGAAGGATGCATCGATCAACTCTTTGGGCACCAAAGGTCGCACACCATCGTGTATGCTCACCATGCTGTCTGCTTGATCGACCAGTTTTAGGGCATTTTTTACAGATTGAAAACGGGTGGCCCCGCCGGCAGTTACCTGATGATAAATGTTGAATTCGTGCTTCTCGCACAGTGATCGCCAGAAGCCGATTTGTTGCTCTGGCAGCGCCAATACAATGCTGATGGAGGAGTCGTAATTGTAAAAAGCTTCCAGAGTGTGCATCAATACCGGGCGACCCAGCAGCGGTATGAACTGCTTAGGCAAAGCGCTATCCATCCGTTTACCGCTTCCGCCCGCCACCACTATTGCGTATTCCTTCATTGCGCCATGAATTAGTAATTGAAAATAGCCACCAGGATTACCTGTCGTGGTAGCCTGACTGAAAATAAAAAGAGCCTCAACAATCGGTCGAAGCTCTCAATAAAAGACAGTGGCATATTAAAGGATAAGCATGGCATCGCCATAGCTGAAAAAGCGATATTCTTCCTTTATGGCCGTTTCGTAGGCTTTCATGATCAGATCATACCCACCAAATGCGCAGGCCATCATCAGGAGCGTAGACTCCGGCATGTGAAAATTGGTGATGAGTGCATTGCAAATCTTAAACTCGTAGGGTGGAAAAATGAACTTATCCGTCCAGCCATCGCGCTCTTTCAGCCTGTTGTTGGCAGAAACAGATGACTCCAAGGCACGCATGGAAGTAGTGCCAACGGCGCAAACTCTTTTCTTTGAATCCAGGGCTTCATTCACAAAACTGACAGTTTCGCTGCCTACCTTAAAATTTTCCGAATCCATTTTGTGCTTGGTCAGATCTTCCACATCTACTGGCCGGAAGCTGCCGAGGCCTATATGCAAGGTAATGGGCGTGGTGTTCACACCTTTTATTTCAAGGCGCTTGAGCAACTGCCGGGTAAAGTGCAGGCCGGCCGTGGGGGCAGCTACTGCGCCAATATGCTCGGCATATATGGTTTGAAACCGGTCGCGATCTTCTGGTTCGGCTTTTCTTTTAATATATTTTGGCAGGGGTGTTTCGCCAAGAGAGTCAATGATTTTGCGGAAGTCGTCGTCGTTGCCATCAAAGAGAAACCGGATGGTTCTGCCGCGCGAGGTGGTGTTGTCGATGACCTCGGCCACGAGCTCACCATCGCCGAAGTACAGTTTATTGCCGACTCTTATTTTACGTGCCGGGTCTACCAGCACATCCCAAAGGCGCATTTCGGAGTTCAGCTCTCTAAGCAGGAAAACTTCGATTTTGGCACCCGTTTTTTCTTTGTTTCCGTAGAGGCGTGCAGGAAATACTTTGGTATCGTTTACCACCATCACGTCGCCTTCGTCGAAGTAGTCGATCAGGTCTTTAAAGACTTTATGCTCAATTTTGCCGCTGTCGCGATGTACCACCATTAGCCGGGATTCATCCCTGTTTTCGGCCGGATATAATGCGATAAGACCAGCAGGCAAATCAATCTTGAATTCAGATAGCTTCATATTTAATATTACGGTATTAAACGCTATTCTCTCTATAGCAGGTTAAAAGGCTGCAAAGTTAGTAATAGTTTTGTTTTTATTTTGCAATTGTGCCTTTTGCAGCGCAATATATTATTTGATTATGATGGTGATTCGGCTCATTTGGGAAAGCTTGCGGTTTGCGGTCAATGCCCTTACCCAAAACTTGCTTCGCACGGTGCTTTCGCTCGCCGGTGTGAGCATTGGCATTTTCCTGATCATTGCGGTGCTCACCGTGGTCGACTCACTGGAACGCAGCATTAAAGAGAGTTTCAAATTTCTGGGTGCCGAGGTTATTTATGTGCAAAAATGGCCCTGGTCTACCAGCCCCAATTATCCCTGGTGGCGCTATCTCAACCGGCCTTACCCCGACCATAGAGAGTTTCGCTTTCTCAATGAGAACCTCACGCAGGCTACAGGCATCACTATAATGGCCATAAGAGGCGGCACTACCGTAAAGCGTGGAAGCAGCAGTGTTGGCGGTATCAACTTGTTTGGCGCTTCCGATGGCTACGACGATGTGCACGATATGGACTTTGCCTCTGGCAGGTTTTTCACCGAGCTCGAGCTCAACAACGCACTCAACGTGGCCATCATAGGCAAGAATTTGCGCGATGGACTTTTTCCAGGACAAAATCCGCTTGGCAGAGAGGTGAAATTTAAGGGCTTAAGTTTTACTGTGATTGGCGTGCTGAACGAAGAAGGGGAAAATTTGCTGAGCACACCGAGCAGTGATGAAAACATGATCATTCCCTATCGCACCATGGGCAAGTTGTACTACCTGGGCAAGCGGCGTGGTGTGGACTCCTTTATAGCCGTGAAAGGAAAGGAAGATGACGTTGGCCTGTTAAACCTGGAATATGAAATCAGGGGTTTGTTGCGTCGATTTCGCGGGTTAAAACCTGCTCAGGAAGATGACTTTGCCATCAACCGTCCGGAAATGATTGCCAATACCATAGGCGGTGTTTTTGATATAATGACCATTGTTGGTGCCATTATCGGCGGTTTCTCCATATTGGTCGGCGCTTTCGGCATTGCTAATATTATGTTTGTATCGGTCAATGAGCGCATCGGCATTATTGGCATTCAAAAATCTTTAGGCGCAAAAAATTATTTTATTCTCTTCCAGTTCATTTTCGAATCTGTCTTCCTGGCGCTTGTCGGCGGATTCATCGGCTTGTTTCTGGTGTTCCTGGGCACATTCATTCCGCTGGGTACTCTGGAGCTGGTGCTGAACACGAAAAATGTGATTCTGGCCGTGGGCATTTCTACTGCTGTAGGCGTACTGTCGGGTATCATCCCGGCTACTATGGCGGCAAGGCTCGATCCCGTAGTAGCCATACGCTCCAATTAATATCTTTTGTAAGGATGTAGTAGCGGGTATCTCGTATAAAAAAACAAACATCCCCGACCTTCAGTAATGGATATTGTCCATTTGGTGATGGAGCAAGCCTGGGATGTTCTTAGGAAGATTATCAGGCTTTATCGGGTACTTCAGCGGATTGTTTTACCGGTGCTATTATGCCGGTGACTTTTTCTTTAATTTTTCGCTCCAGTTCTTCGGCCAGTTCAGGGTTATCATCAAGCAGTTGCTTCACAGAATCCCTGCCTTGCCCCAGTTTGTTGCCATCGTAAGAAAACCAGGAGCCAGACTTTTGGATGATGTCAAACTCCACACCGAGGTCTACTATTTCACCGACTTTAGAAATGCCCACGCCATACATGATGTCAAACTCTACCACTTTGAAAGGCGGAGCCACTTTATTTTTCACCACCTTCACCCGGGTACGATTGCCCAAGATGTTGTCAGCGCTTTCTTTTATCTGACCTATCCGGCGTATGTCGAGGCGAACAGAGGCATAAAATTTAAGGGCATTCCCGCCGGTAGTCGTTTCCGGGTTGCCAAACATCACCCCAATCTTCTCGCGCAGCTGGTTGATGAAAATGCATGAGCATCCCGTTTTGTTGATGGTGCCGGTGAGCTTACGGAGTGCCTGCGACATCAACCTTGCCTGAAGGCCCATTTTGCTGTCGCCCATTTCGCCTTCCAGCTCGCCTTTGGGTACGAGTGCCGCTACGGAGTCTATCACGATGATATCGATAGCGCCAGACCGAATCAGGTGCTCGGCGATCTCCAGTGCCTGCTCTCCGTTGTCTGGCTGCGATATCAACAAATTGTCGGTATCAATGCCAAGTTTACCGGCATAAGCTTTGTCAAAGGCGTGCTCAGCATCGATAAAGGCGGCTAATCCGCCGCGCTTTTGTGCCTCTGCGATGCAGTGCATGGCCAGGGTCGTTTTACCGGAAGACTCCGGCCCGTATATTTCGATGACCCTGCCCCTGGGTACCCCACCGATACCCAGTGCAATATCAAGACCCAACGAACCCGTAGGGATGGCCGGCACATCGATCACCCGCTCGTCGCTGAGTTTCATTACCGTACCTTTACCATAGGTTTTATCCAGCTTGTCAATGGTCAGTTGAAGGGCCTTTAATTTTTCCGATTTATCGCTCATTGTTAAAAAATTCAGGTTTGAACCTGTGAAATTACAAATCGTAGCCCAATTCGCAAGTACCGCAATTCGTTTAATTTCGCGCACTCGCATGGACACAAAGTAGTGCTGGTGATTGGGAACAAAGAAAATTGAATTGATGACTGTACCTTCATTTTTGAGGAGAATACTGCTGCTCTGTGGCATAGCCGTGCTCGTGACTGCACTTACCCACATGGAGCTGATAAAATATGTTTTGGGTCAGGCCAGAGGACAGTTGGAGATTCTTTGGAACACCCGGCCGGTGTCTGATTGCTTGGCTGATCCTGATTTTTCTCAGGCTTACAAGCATAAGCTAAATTTGATACAAGACATCAGACAATTTGCCTTCGATTCTCTACAGATAAAGCGCACGGAAAATTACACTACCTTTTACGATCAGCAGGGCGAGGCGATTTTGTGGGTGGTGACAGCCTGCCCACCTTACGCGCTGGAGCCGGTAGAGTGGTCATTTCCAATTTTGGGAAGCTTTTCATACAAAGGCTTTTTTGATGAGCAGAAAGCGGAGTCTTTGCAAAGCACATTACAACTACAGGGATTGGATACCAATATCAGAGAAGTAGGCGGGTGGTCTACCCTGGGATGGTTTAAGGATCCTGTACTCTCTGGTATGCTCGACAGACCGGTGGGCGAATTGGCCGAGCTCATTATCCACGAACTGACCCACGGCACGCTGTTTGTAAAAGACAGTGTTAGATTCAACGAAAATCTGGCGACGTTTGTAGGTCATGTTGGGGCCATTGAGTTTTTGACAATGAAATACGGAGCACAATCAGACTCACTACACCAATACATCAGCCGATGGCGCGACCGCCGCGAAATCACCAATCACATGGTTCGCGGCGCACATTATTTAGATGATGTATATGTAAAACTGTCCACTAATGAAGATGAAAATGCAGACGATATTAAAAAACAAGCCATAGAACAAATTGTGCAAAGTACCGATTCTCTTCAATTGAACAACCGTAAGTTTTACACCGACATCTTTCAAAATTTTCATCCCAACAATACGTACTTTGCGTCATATCTTAGATATCACGGCGATTTTGAAAAGTTGGAGCAAGAATTGAAAAAGGTTTATGGCGGTAGTATCCGCCAGATGTTGCTTGACTATACCAGAAAGTATCCATCATTATAAACCCGGAAATAAAATATTAGAGGTGAGATTTATAGCAGCCAGTATTACAGCTTTATTGATTAGTGTACTCTTCGTTGGGGCGATACAAGATTCCAGCGAAACCTCAGGTATTTACAGAAAGGTAAGGCAAAACAGCTTTGGAGCCGGCGAGCGCATTGAATATCGCGTGCACTATGGATTCATCAACGCAGGGGAAGCCGTGATGACCATCGATAAAAAGATTCACACCATGAACAATCGCCCCTGTTACAAGCTGGATGTGACCGGAAGAACCACCGGCGTGTTTGATCTGATGATGAATGTGCGCGACAACTGGGGCAGCTACATTGATACAGCAGCCATCGTTTCCCAGCGGTTTTATCAGAACATTGAAGAAGGAAAATATAGGAAAAAAGAGATTATAGAATTCGACCATGTGCATGACATGGCCATTGCCCACCGGCTGGATAAAGAGTCTGGCAAATTGAAAAAGAAGTTGAGATTTCCTGTGCCGGAGCATATTCAGGATATTGTCAGCGGCTATTACTATATGCGCACCTTCGACTTCGACACCATACAGCCCAATGACTTTTTCGACATCACGGGCTTTTATGACGATACCACTTACTATGTGAAAGTGCAGTACCTGGGCAAAGAGAAGTTGAAGACTAAAATAGGAGACTACAACGCCCTGGTAATCTCACCCATCATGCCCAAAAATTCTCTGTTTCGCGGCGATAATCCTGTGAAAGCCTATCTCTCTGATGATAAGTATAAAATTCCACTGAAGGTAAAAGCCGAGCTCCTGGTTGGTTCTCTGGAGATCGACATCCGCGAATACCGCAGTGCTAAAAAATAATCCCTAAGTGAACATAAGTTTATCTTATTGTTACCTGCTGGCGCTGCTCTGCATTATCTGATTTTATGTGCTTAAATTCGTGCTCGAAACATTCGTATCACTTTTTTTGAATATACAATGAGCGGAAAAAATAGCAAGAAAGTTTTGGTAGTCGACGATGAGGCAGATATACTGGAATTGCTGAAATATAACCTGAAAAAGGAAGGGTACGATGTAAAAGCAGTTTCAGATGGCGGCGAGGCCGTGGAGATTGCAAAGACTTTCTGTCCGGACCTGGTGCTGCTGGACATCATGATGCCCAACCAGGACGGCGTGGAGACATGCCGCCAGCTTAGGGAAATTCCCGACATGAGCAGCACATACATTGTATTTCTCACAGCGCGGTCGGAAGAATACTCCGAAGTGGCCGCTTTTGATATAGGCGCCGACGACTACATCACCAAGCCCATAAAGCCGCGTGCGCTCATGAGCCGCATCAGCGCCATTTTTAGAAGGGGTGAGCAAAAGCAAAAAGACAGCAACACCATAGCGCTGGGGGGGCTTTCCATCGACAAGTCCAGCTACACCATTACCATAGATGGCGTACAGGTGACATTGCCAAAAAAAGAATTTGAACTGCTCTACTTCCTGGCACAAAACCCCAATAAAGTCTTTAGCCGCGACGATCTGCTACAAAATATATGGGGCTCCGATGTATACGTGCTCGCGCGCACAGTCGATGTACACATTCGCAAAGTACGAGAGAAAATCGGCGAAGGCTTCATAAAAACGGTGAAGGGCGTGGGCTATAAATTTGAAATCAACTAAATTTCTGAATGCTTTCGAATTCGCGCAATGTAGCGCTTCTTATCGCTGCCAGTGTTGCTATCATTACCACGTCATTTTTATCACTAGTACCGGGCGTGCCTTTGGCGGCCTTTCTCGTGGTATTTATTCTGGCTTTTTCTTCTACCTATATCATCACCTTCTTCACAGTGCAATACTTCATTTTCGCTCAGATAGAGCGCATCAATGATAGATTGAGCCAATTGAAGAGCGATGACTTTTCTTTCGTGCAAGCCGACGACAGCAAGCCTTTGCCGTCCAACCCACTCATCAAAATAAACGAGGAGATTTACTACTATGCCGAGCGAAAACAGCGTGAGATTGAAGATTTAAAGAAGGCAGAAACATTTCGACGAGAATTCATTGCCGACATATCGCACGAACTGAAAACACCCATTTTTGCAGCCCAGGGTTTTGTGCACACCCTGCTCGACGGGGCCGTAAAGGACAAAAATGTGCGTACCCGATTCCTCAAAAAAGCCGCCAAAAGCCTGGATGGACTCGACCGGCTGGTGCAAGACCTGCTGACCATATCGAAGATGGAAACCGGTGAGGTGAAGGTGGAATTCGAGCACTTCAACGTGTATCAACTCATAGCCGACGTATACGATCAGTTTGAAAGCAAAGCAGAAAAACGTGAAATGCGGATGGTGTTCGACGCATCCTCACGCCTGGACGTGTATGCATACGCCGATCGGCAAAAAATATATCAGGTGATCACCAACCTTGTTTCCAATGCCATAAAATATAAGAAGGACGGTATGGGAGAAGTGCTGGCCAAGATCAATGCAGAGAATCAATCGGTTACGATTTCCATTATAGACAATGGAGTAGGCATACCGCAAGAACATATCAGTCGTATCTTTGAGCGCTTTTATCGCGTGGACAAAAGTCGGTCCAAGGAGCGCGGGGGTACAGGCCTTGGTTTATCCATAGTAAAGCACATTATCGAGCTGCACCACAGCCACATCACGGTACATAGTCAGCCGAATGTGGGTTCGGAGTTTTCGTTCAAGCTGCGGGCAGGGGCAGCATCCCTGGAAGGAATGAAACATCCTGCCTGACCATCCCAGCCCTTCCTGCTTTACGGGCACTTTATCTAAGACTAAAAAATTAGTTGTCCCTAAACAAACGATCGATATAGAGGGAAACGGTGTATCCTACACCAATAGCCATAGTAAGCGCGATCACAAAAAATGAAGATAATAGAAATAACATATGCCAACTTTTTCCTGTAAAATTGCCTCAATATAGGGAAATTTGGCATACTCAAACGGTTGGCAACCCTACCGATGTAAGTTTCCAAAATTTTTAGGCGTGAAGGCGTTGATGCCAACTGTGGAAATCACCTCGGCTTGTTGTGTCCATTTGCCCTGATGCAATTGCTTTATTCTTCAGCATGAACCGTATATTCAGCACACGTGGTTTGGTTGCCATTCCGTTGTTTCAGCAATTCAAATTAATATGAAGTCATTCGATTTTGCACGGTATATTTTACAAGAAGATGAAGAGTACCTGATCGTAAATAAGCCGGAGAACATTTCTACGCTAGAGGATCGCGCTTCTTCCATCAATATGCTTGCTGAGGCACGCAAGCATTACGATTTTATAACAGCCTGCCACCGGTTGGATAAAGAAACTTCCGGTGTCTTAGTTTTTGCAAAAAGCCAGGAGGCTTACCGCCATCTTTCCATGCAACTGGAAGACCGCAAAGTTTCGAAAATCTATTATGCCGTGGTGCATGGCGCCTCTGCCTATGAGGGCGAGGAAATCTATTTTCCCATCTACCAGGGGGGCAGTGGCAAGGTGCGCATTGACCCGAAGCAGGGAAAGGAGGCCAGCACGCTGATCAAAACCACAGAACAATACCGCAATCACTCGTTGATCATGTGCAAGCCCATAACCGGAAAAAAGCATCAGATTCGGGTGCATTTGGCACATGTCGGCCATCCGCTCATTGCAGATACCACGTATGGCGGCGCACCGCTTTACCTCTCGCAGATCAAGCGGCACTATCGCGGCAAAGATGCAGAGGAGCGGCCAATGATTGGCCGTACTGCGCTGCATGCCTTTTCTATAGCGTTCAAAAAAGAGAATGGAGAAGAAATACAATGTGAAGCGCCGCTGGCCAAAGACTTCGAACTGTTGTTGAAGCAACTCAGGAAATATGGCCGATAAATCAAGTGCCCATATAATATAGTGTTTGCTGATGAGCGCATGGCGTCGAAATCCCGCGCCACTTGCTGCGCCCGGTTGTTCACAGCACCACCCATTACCCCTGTACCGGTTGGCCCAATGCGCAAGCCGGCAACAAGGACGTGCAAACGAGCGCTGACCTATGGCTTATTATAAAGTTGAGCCCTTTGTTTTCAGATAATATCTCTCTAATTTTGTGCTCCGTTTTCAAACGGGTATTCTTTTATTTTAAAACAAACTTTATTTGTGGACACATTAAGTTACAAAACTGTATCGGCAAACAAGGCTACCGTACAAAAGGGGTGGGTAGTAGTAGATGCTGATGCGCAGGTTTTAGGACGTCTCGCAAGCCAGGTTGCTCGAATAATCAGAGGTAAGCACAAGGCCAGCTACACTCCCCACGTAGACTGTGGTGACAGGGTAATTGTCATCAACGCGGACAAAATCAGACTGACTGGAAAAAAATGGGATGAAAAAGAGTATGTACGACATACCGGATATCCCGGAGGTCAACGATTCTCTACACCCCGACAGGTGAAGGCCAAATCTGCTTCCATCATTGTGGAAAACGCAGTACGAGGCATGCTCCCAAAAAGCAGATTGGGAAGGAAGATTTTTAAGAATTTGTATGTGTACAACGGTGCAGAGCATCCGCATGAAGCACAGGAACCCAAACAATTAAAAATCTGATCGCATGGACTCTATCAACACAATAGGAAGAAGAAAAACGGCCGTAGCACGGCTGTACCTGGAATCGGGCAAAGGTAAGATCCTTGTGAACGATCAGGAACTGGACAAGTATTTCCCATCAGACATTCACACCATTATAGTAAAGCAGCCACTCACCTTGCTTGAGCTGGATGGCAAGTACGACTTTCATGTGAATGTAGATGGTGGCGGTTTCAAAGGACAGGCAGAGGCTATACGACTGGCGGTAGCCAGAGCCCTTTGCGAAATTGACGCTGAGTACAGGCCACCCCTCAAAAAAGAAGGATTTTTGAGCCGTGACCCTCGTATGGTAGAGCGTAAAAAATACGGTCGCAGAAAAGCCAGAAGAAAATTCCAGTTCAGTAAACGATAATTTAGCAATGGAAAAAATAACATATAAAGACCTGCTCGATGCGGGTGTCCATTTTGGCCACCTCACACGCAAGTGGGATCCCAAAATAGCGCCTTATATTTTCATGGAGCGCAATGGTATTCATATCATTGATCTGAACAAAACCCTGGTATGCCTGGAAGATGCAGCCAACGCGCTTAAAACCGTGGTACGCTCGGGCAGAAAGATCATGTTTGTGGCTACTAAAAAGCAAGCCAAAGACATAGTGGCCGATGAAGCGAGAAGGCTGAAGATGCCCTACGTTACCGAGCGATGGCTGGGTGGGATGCTCACCAATTTTGCCACCATTCGCCGTTCACTCAAGAAAATGGCTTCTATAGAAAAACTGCAAAAGGATGAAGCCTACCTGAACCTGGCAAAGCGCGAGCGACTCATGATCTCTCGCGAGAAGGATAAGTTGGAAAAAACCCTTGGAGGTATCGCTGAGCTTACACGGCTTCCGGCCGCACTTTTCGTGGTCGACATCAAGCGCGAGCACATTGCTGTGCGTGAAGCGCAAAAGCTGAATATACCGGTGTTTGCCATTGTAGATACCAACTCTAATCCTGACTCCATTGATTTTCCAATTCCGGCCAATGACGATGCCTGGAAGTCGGTGAACATCATCACTACCTACATTGGCAAAGCCATAGAAGAAGGTCTGATGGAGCGCAAGCGCGACAAAGAAGACACCAAGCTTCAGGAAGAAGAAGACAACAAAAGACAGATGGACGAGCAAGAGACAACAAGCGAGAACCAGCGGTCCAATTAAGAATTAAAACATATTTTATCAATCAAAAATTGAACATCAGCCGCACACGTCGATGTTCAATTTTTATTTAAAACCCATAAGAAACATGGCAATTTCTGCACAAGATGTAAACAAGCTTCGCAAAATGACCGGCGCAGGCATGATGGATTGTAAAAAGGCGCTGCAAGAAGCCGACGGCGATTTCGACAAAGCCATAGAGGTGCTGCGCAAGCAAGGTCAGAAGGTATCAGAAAAGCGTGCTGATCGCGAAACCACCGAAGGCTCTGTATTTGTACAAGCCAATGATGACAAAACAGAAGCGGTATTGGTGGCCATCGGTTGTGAGACCGATTTTGTGGCAAAAAATGAAGATTTTCAGAATTTAGGCAAACTGATACTGAAAGTAGCCTATGACCAAAAGCCCGCCGATGTAGAAGCGCTCAAAGGCACCAAGGCCGGTGACCTCACCGTGAATGAAAAGATACTGGAGCTGGTAGGTAAAATAGGCGAGAAGATTGAAATAGTGGCCTATGAAACGCTGAAAGGCGAGCAGGTGATCAGTTATATTCACGCGGGCAGCAAATTGGGTGTTTTAGTTGCACTGAAAGGCACCAACGGCACCGATGCCTCAGAGGCTGGTCGCGATGTAGCCATGCAGATAGCGGCCATGAACCCGGTAGCTGTCAGTGAAGACGCCGTAGATGCTCAGTTGATCGAAAAGGAGCGGAACATAGGTAGGGAGCAGGCCATTGCAGAAGGCAAGCCGGAAAATATTGTAGACAAAATAGCCGAGGGCAAGGTAAACAAGTACCTCAAAGACAACACCCTGCTCAATCAGGCTTTTGTAAAAGACAGCGCTGTGACGGTAAAGAAATACCTCGATTCGGTGAAGTCGGGACTTACTGTGGAAGCCTTTAAGCGTGTAAGCGTAGGATAAAAAAACATAACCTAATCAAAAAAAAGAGCAGCTGGAACGGGCTGCTTTTTTTTGGCTTTCACCGAAGGAGCCGCCGCATCAAATAAATCTTATCCGGTTCATCTGGGCACAAATTCATTTTAAAACCTATATTTGCCCCCGCATTTGGTTTAGACGCGGACACACGTCCGCCGAAAATTAAAAAGGGAATCCGGTGCAAATCCGGAGCTATCCCCGTAGCTGTAAGCTTCAAGTATCAGCTGTTTTTCCGCTTTGCCACTGTCGTGTTTGCGCACGATGGGAAGGCCACTAACAGTGAAGCAAGCCAGAAGACCTGCCACGTGCTATTTACATTTTAAAGGCTTTCGGAGGAAGAGTCGAAGATGTTGTGTTCAAACCAGTATAGCGGTTTTTTTACACCTTATCATCTTTACTACATTCGCGGAAGCTCATTGGCAAACCCTACTAAACAAACAGCAATGAGCAGATTTTTACCCATCATGGTAGCCATAGTGCTGGCTACCCAGTCATTATCAGCCCAAGAACAGGACAGTGTACAGCAAACCATCAACCTGAGCGAGGTGGTGGTGACCGCCAGCAAAATACCGCTGGAACGAAAGGAAACCGCCAAACCCATTCAGACAATTACCTCCGAAGAAATTGAGCGCAGTAAGGGCAAAGACCTGGCCCAATTGCTCAATGAGCAATCGGGCATCATCATCAATAATGCCTACGCCAACCCCGGTGCCAACAAAGAAGTTTTCATTCGAGGAGCAGGCTCGGAATATGCCCTTATTTTGCTGGACGGACTGCCGCTCACCGACCCCTCAGGTTTCGGAGCTGCCTTCGACCTGCGGCTGCTTTCGCTCGATCAGATCGAACGCATCGAAATACTGAAGGGCAGCCAATCCACCTTGTATGGCTCCGATGCCATCGCTGGAGTAATCAATATTATTTCAAAAAAACCGGGCGATGACCCACTTTCGGTGAACGGCTCGGTGAGTGCGGGCTCATTGCACACGCGCCAGGCAGATGTTGGCATAGAGGGTAAAAGTGCTGGGTTGGGCTACTATGCCGGCTATAGTTTTTTCGATACCGATGGCATGAGCGAAGCAGCCAGCCCCGGCGACAGTCTCGACTTCGACGAAGACGGCATGTTGCGAAGATCGGCACGTGCTGGGCTGGACATTCGGCCTGCCCACAATTTGAGCATTCTACCATTTCTGAACTACTCTTTTCTGGAAGGTGAATATGACAACGGCGCGTTTAGCGATGGAGACAACAGCTATGAATCTGCGGTGTTCATGCCCGGCGTAAAGACCAATTATTTCATCAACCGCTTCACCTTGCATGGGTTGTACAACTACACCCGAGCCACCAGGAAGTATAAACATGCCTATGGCACCGACGACTATGATGGTCGCACACACAATGCAGATGTTTTTGCGAGCTACAGGCTTACTGACCACACGCAAATATTGGCCGGGCTGTACCACCAATCGGCGCAAATAGTAGACAGGCTGCCGGAAGGCGATACCCTGGTAAACATGACCACCACCAGCCCGTACGCCTCACTGCTGCTCACCCAATGGCACGGGCTGAACGGCGAGTTGAGCTACAGGCTCAACAGCCATTCGGTATTTGGCGAGCAAAGCACCTATTCGGCCGCGCTTTCCTATAATCTCCATCGGGATATAACATTATTTGGTTCGTACACCACAGGTTTCAAATCTCCCAGCCTCAATCAACTTTTTGGTCGCTTTGGCCGAAATCCGGAATTGGAACCGCAGATCAGTGCGTCATATGAAGGAGGCGTACGCGTGCATCGGCAGGGGAGCCCGCTGCAACTGGAGCTGACTTATTTTGAACGGGACATAGACAATGTGATCATCTACGATTTCACCACAGGCTATCAAAATGAAGACCGTCAGCAAGATCATGGGCTGGAAGTGATGGCGCGGCTTGCTATTAGTGACAGGTATGGCCTCACGGCATTTTACAACTATGTAGATGGCCAGGTGACCAAACCAGTGGATGCCGAGAGCGACACCAGCTTTTATAATCTGCTGCGCAGGCCACGGCACAGTGCCTCATTGCTGTTTACCGGCAGGCCGGTGAAAAGCCTGTTTTTCAGTGTGCAGGGGCAGTACGTGGGCGACCGAAGCGATCGATACTTCGATGCCACCACATTTGCTACGCTGGAGACTGAGCTTGATGCGTACTTTTTGTTGAACACGTACCTGGAATATACCCCGGTGCCCGAGAGGCTGCATCTGTTTGCCACAATCAAAAATATGCTGAATACGCCATTTGTAGAAAGCACCGGATACTCCGCGTTGGGCTTCAATATGCAAATGGGTGTGCGATTTAATTATTAAAAAGCATTTAAAACAATTGCGCACCACAGCCTGATTCATTCTGGTCATAGTAGATTTTACCAAACAATGCCCGACACCAATTCCACATGTACGGTATGCAACGCCGAGTTTTTTTGTAGTACAGACTTGCCCGGATCGTGCTGGTGCGCTGCGCTGCCCGCAGTGGTGCCTGTGGGTGCAGGTGCTGCCTGCATGTGCCCGGACTGCCTCACCAGTAACATAGAAGCGCGGTTTAGGGAAGAGCCTGTCTTGGCGAAGCCTTTTATAGACAATGCACTGAAAAAAAGGCCTCCTCTGCAATTTCAGCAAGGTCTCGATTATTATAAAGACAGGGGCGGGCGATGGGTGTTCACGGCATATTATCATCTGCGAAAGGGCTACTGCTGCCAGCTGGGTTGCAAGCACTGCCCCTATGGCAAAAGCAACACAGCATTATGATGTACTTTGTGACAGGGGGTACCCGCTCTGGCAAAAGCCGGTACGCCATGCGATTGGCAGAACAGCTCAGCGAAAAGCCCATCTACATTGCCACAGCCCGCCGATGGGACGATGACTTTGAAAGCCGCATCAAAAGACATGAAAAAGATCGAGGGCCACAGTGGCAGACGATAGAAAAAGAGACAAAACTATATGAACTGAACCTGGGTAATGCCGTGGCCGTCGTCGATTGTGTCACGCTGTGGCTCACCAACTATTTCGTGGATTTTGAGCAGGATATAGACCGCTGTCTCTCCGCTTTCGAAGCTGAAATGGAGCAACTGAGCCTGGGTGATGCCACCTTGATCATCATTTCCAATGAGCTGGGCATGGGTATGCATGCAGAGACTGAGGCTGGCCGAAAATTTACAGACCTGCAGGGCTGGGCCAACCAAAAGGTAGCCGGCATGGCCGATCACGTCACCTGCATGATATCCGGGCTACCCTTGGTTGTAAAACCGTGAAAAGTCATTTTTTTATGAAAACAAATTATAACATCCCGCAGGTCGATCAGCAGCTTGCTTCTGCCATAGCCCACAAAATTGATATGAAAACCAAGCCTGTCGGTGCACTGGGTATGCTTGAAGCGATGGCCAGTAAAGTGGCCTTGCTGCAGCAAAGTTTATCGCCCGAGTTGCGCCAGCCGCACATCATCATATTTGCAGGCGACCACGGTGTGGCACAGCAGGGCGTGAGCTGCTATCCACAGGAGGTGACCCATCAGATGGTGCTGAATTTTTTGCGCGGTGGCGCGGCCATCAACGTACTTGCGCGGCAGCAGGGCATTGCATTGAAGATAGTAGATGCCGGTGTAAACCATGATTTTACCATTACCGAGGGGCTGATCGACAAAAAAGTAAACATGGGCACACGCAACTTTTTATTAGAAAAGGCCATGACTGAAGATGAGCTTAGCATGGCCCTTGCGCACGGTGCGGCTGTGGTCGATGATGTAGCCCGCAGCGGCTGCAATGTGGTGGGCTTTGGCGAAATGGGCATAGGAAACACCTCTGGTGCGGCACTGATTATGCACAAACTTACCGCAGTGCCTCTGCCTGACTGCGTGGGCCGCGGCACCGGCCTCGACGACGCCGGCCTGCAAAGAAAAATCGAAGTGCTGACGCAAGCATCAGCCAGACACCACACAGGCAACAATCCGCTGAGCGTATTGCAGTGTTTTGGCGGCTATGAAATAGCACAAATATGCGGTGGCATGCTTCGCGCTGCTGAGCGCGGCATGCTCATTCTTTTGGATGGATTCATAGCTACATCGGCATATTTGGTGGCCAGCGCACTGTATCCTTTCATAGCAGATTACACCATACTCTGCCACCAGTCGGCTGAAAAGGGTCATAGCATGATGGCAAAACATATAAAGCTGGCACCAGTACTCCAATTGAATCTAAGGCTGGGGGAGGGCACAGGCTGCGCCATTGCCTATCCCGTCATTGCGAGCGCGGTGGCATTTTTCAATGAAATGGCCAGCTTCGATGAGGCTGAGGTAAGCCAGGCACTATGAAAGAAGAACTTCGTGTTTTTTTTACCGCGGTGATGTTTTACACCCGCATTCCCTGTCCCGCCTGGGTAGGGCATGAGCCGGAGTACATCAACCGCTCGCTCCGCTACTTTCCCCTCATTGGTTATATAGTAGGTGGAGTGGCCGCCATTACCTATGTTCTTTCTTCTCCGGCCCTTGGCCTGGTGGCAGCACTGATTCTTTCTCTGGCCGCTTCCGTGCTTGTGACGGGGGCATTTCACGAAGATGGCTTTGCCGATGTATGCGATGGCTTCGGGGGCGGCTGGTCTGCAGCGCAGATTCTAAGTATTATGAAAGACAGCCGACTGGGTACCTACGGAGCGGTTGGCCTTTTGCTCTTGCTCGCCACCAAACTGGCCCTGCTGCACGAGGTGCTTTCAGCCACCCCCACCAGTTGGTTTATCTTCAGCCTGTTGCTCATATGCGCCCATGCGCAAAGCAGGTTTATGGCGGCCACTGTCGTGTTCTCACACCCCTATGTGCGCGACGACTTGCAATCGAAAAGCAAGCCTGTGGCACAGCAGTCGGGCTTCACCAACTTGTTGTGGACGTTTATTTTCTCTGCGCTTCCGTTGCTGTTACTGTGTGGCGCTACCGGTCGCTACTTGCTGCTGACGGTGCCTTTGATCTTGTACATCGTGAAAGCATGGATGGCGCGCTACTTCACCCGGTGGATCGGCGGCTATACAGGCGACTGTCTGGGTGCGGTGCAGCAGGTGACTGAAGTGTGCTTTTACGGGTTATTTCTGCTGGTATGGAAGTACACCTGATCAGGCATACCACACCGGATGTGGCCGAAGGCATTTGCTATGGCCAGACAGACCTTGCCCTCAGAAGTACCTGGGGGGGTGAGTTTGACCGAGTGCTCTCCGAAGTTGCCCCCGATTATGATGTGGTGTACACCAGCCCCAAGCAGAGATGCCTGCTGCTGGCGAATAAAATTACTGCCGAAAATGCTGCTCAGGTAGATGACCGGCTGATGGAGATCAACTTCGGTGCGTGGGAAATGTGCCCCTGGGACGGCATCAAAAGCAGCGACCTCAATGTGTGGATGAATGACTTCGCCAACCAAGCACCACCTGGCGGGGAATCGCTCAAATCCCTCAATGAACGCGTGCTGACGTTTTGGATGGAAGTGCTGGCGCAAGGATACCAGAAAGTGGCCATCGTGACGCACAATGGCGTCATCCGCTGCTTAATGGCTCATTTTCAACGTTTGGATGTCAGCCAGTGCTTCGAAGCCGAGCTTGGTTTGGCGTATGGAGGTTTGGCGATTTACCAACGAGATGCCACCGGAGCATTTGTCAGACTGAAATGATGCGTGTTGTGCGCTTCTCTAGCCTTAAATAGAAATTCACACAGACTCTTCCTCAAAACAAAGGGAGATGCAGAAACTGTAAATTCAGCGCAGACAAACTCAGCATAATCAATCAGTCCAAAAGCCGCTTCTTTTCCGGTCGCTATTGCTATACTTCCTCTACCACGAAGAAGCCGTCATTGCCCTGGCTTTGGTATAAAGGCATAAATATGTAGGCTTCCCACTGCGAAGTAATGGTATTGCCATTGTGCTCGGCAAGTTCTTCTCCCTTTTGTATGGCCTGAAAATTTTTGAAGCCGGGTTTCATGCTGAATTCATCACCTTTTTCCAGGTTGTGCCGGTATACGATCTGGAATGTTTTGGGGTCTTCTTTGGCCATCATTTTAGCGATCACCCTGGGCGGGTTTTCAAGGTCTTGAAGGTTAAGCAGTCCTGCTTTTTCCATGCCCAACCAGATGATGGCCTCGTGGTGGTCTATGGTGTCGGCATGCGTGTGTTGCCCTGCCTCAAAGGCAAATCCGGTGAAGTGGTTGTGGCTGAGGTAGCGATCGATGGAGCCGCTCACCAGGTCGCTGAACCCGCGTACAATATAAAGCGGGAAGGTATGGGCCCAGGCGTCATTATCGCCTTTGTCCTGCACCGAGATGTAGGGCAGGCTTTCTGAAGATGTACTATGGCAATCGATAAAGTAGCGTATACCATATTCACTGGCCGGATGTGCCTCTATCACCCGCACAATATCCTGCATTTCTCGCTGCTCGTGGTTGGGTTGCTCTATTTCCTTCAAGTGCTGTGTGGGCCAGGTGCGGTTGAGGTCTTCATCGATGAATCGCTTGTTTTCTCCGAGGGCGCCGATATTGCCGGCTACACCCAGTAATGTGCCTTTAAGCTTTACCTCCCGCTCGTCCAGTGCCTTCAGCACCCGGCGAAGGGCTTTGATGCCACTGGCCTCGTTGCCGTGTATACCGGCGGTGACAAGCAGCAGGTTGCCCTGAATGTCTGACTCGCGTTTGCCTACTATTCGTTCGGTCGTTATGGTTTGTTCGGTGCTGTGTTGCTGAGAAGTTTCCATTTTCTACTTATATCATTGTAGCCAATACCTTATTAGGGATCTGATTTTTATACATCTTTTTATAGTAAGCCTTGCGCTCGATGGCCTCGATCACAGGTGTGGAAAAATCCGGAAGATCGATCAGGCTCATTTGCTGCAGGCCACCGGGGCTCAGTACATTCAGCTCTATGAGTTTATCGTCCACTATGTCGAGCCCTACCAGGAATAGTCCGTCGCGTATGAGCTTGGGGGCGGTGAGGTCTACGATGCGCTGCATTGCTTCGGTGAGAGGGGCTTTGTCGGCAGTGGCCCCGAGCGAAAAGTTGCTTCTGAACTCCCCCTCGCCCGATACCCTTCTGATAATGGCATAATTGCCGTCTTCTTCCAGGATGCGCCCATTCATCAATATCACGCGCACATCTCCATTTTTTACTTCAGGCAAAAATTCCTGAGCAATGATGTAGCCCTGCTGGCGAATGGTGTCGATGATCTGGTTGGTGTTTTTCTCGTGTTTATCGATCCTGTACACATCCTGGCCGCCCGAACCTTCCAGTGGTTTTAGTACAATGTTGCATTTGTTTTCTTCATAAAAGGCCATCAGCTCGTCTTTGTCGCGCGTAATGATCGACTTAGGCTTTATATCTGCCGGCAGCTCTTCGAAGTACAGTTTGTCGATGAAGGCATTGGAGAGGGAGTAGGCGTCATTCAGCACGAGCACGCCTTCCTGTTGCATCATTCGCCCAAAGGCCACTCCGGCATGTTCGGCCCAGTAGCGGCCCGAGCCTTCTTCCGTGGGGTTGTTGCGCAGCAGAAGCACGTCGATCTCTTGTGAGGTCAGCTTTTTAGATTTGCCTTTCTCCTTCAGCTTTGTCAGGTATTCTTTGGCACTGCCCAGCTTGCCTTTGCCGGGCACGTAGGTACACTGCACAGCGAGGGGCGAGTTGTAGCGAAAAGAAAAGTTGCCCACATCCATCGCGTATACATCGTGCCCGCGCTGGTGCGCCTTCCACATCAGAATGGGAGTCGTGTTTTTGTCGCTCTCCGTCTGTATATCATTGATTACAAATACTATTTTCATGCATTTACCATTTGTGGCAAGGGTAGCCCTTCCCGGATTTTATTAAATCGTTTGCTTGTATGTTCTCTTTGTAAATAAGTGGGCATCAGCGCGGGCTCTTTCAAAAGTCCGCGCTCTTTGAGTGCCTTCACCACGTTGATGTGCTTCACCGCTATTTTTCCTGTGAAAAGCGGTGTGATTTCACCTCCGGCCCGCACATACTCACAGAGCTCTACGAGCCCTTTCAGGTAGATGATGTCTTTCAAAAAACCCCCTCCCTGCATTATGCGCGAGGTGACGTTGAAGGCGCGGTCGGTCGAGAGGCCGTAGGTGTCGGTGAGCAAGGAAAATATTTCCTGAAAATCGGCGCCATTTACCAGAGCGTCGCCGGCCACTACACGCGCAGCCAGCGTGCGCATGCGGTTGGCGCTGAGGCCACCGGTAAGGTATTCGGCCATTACGGCCAGGCCTTCCTGCAATGCCTCATAATCGGCCAGCCCATAGGCGAGTTGTTGCAGGGCCTGTTGGCGGCCGTTGAAGTAGGTGACCACGTGCGTGCCCACCTCGTGCTGCACCAGCGCCTCGGCTTCAGGGGCCGGCACAGTGAAGTCTTCCGGCACATACAGCTCGCCGTGCGATACCATCAGTATGTTCACATCTTTTCGCAGATGTATTTTGCAATCGAAGTCGTTGTGCTGCCGGCGCAGGTGGCCAAACTCCTGGTGGGCCAGATCGGCAAAGGCGGTAGCGTCGAGGTAGTCGTCAGAATCTGTCTCGGCCGTTTCTTCTACCTGTTCGAGTATTTCCTGCGCGCTTTGCAAGAGTTTTTTTCCCACACCTTGGTACAGCCGTATGCTGCTATACAGAAAATTTTTTGTGCCGCGCTCCGTGAGCATGGTAATTTGCCGGTCCAGCTCCTCCCGCTTATCCAGGTACAAGAATGAAATGGATGGGTCTTCTATGGCTTCTATCCTCAGGTTGTACAGTTCGCGCTTGATGAGGTCCGGGTCGATTGGTAGCAGCCGGTAGTGGTAGTTGATCACCTTTTGGTATTTGCTATCGAAAAACCGCTTTTTGATCTGTGCGATATTGGAAGGCGACACCAACCACAGAAAATCAAATTGTCTTTCCAGCTCACACAGTTTTTTATCGATCTCATATGCCTGCTGGTCTATGGTGGCCCGGCCCAGGGCGCTGTAGTTGGCCACGCCAAACACGGTTTGCACTCGTATAAAGTCGAAAAAACATTTGTGTAATGCATGTACGAGCCTATCGTGAAAACTGCGGAAGAACACGGGAAATACCTTGCCCTGTGTGCTTTTATACACCGGCGGCACCTCCAGGCCCAGCAGCAAAAAGCCGGCACGCTTTATTTTAGCCAGGGAGAGCAGCCTTGCTTTGCCCCTGGGATGTCGCTCTGTAGTGTTTTCTATTTCGCAGCCCAGCTTCAGGCGGTCGTAGTAATCTTCCATTTGCAGCAGCTCGTCGCGAAGGGTTTCCATCGTGGCCGGTATGCGGTCTGCAGGGCCTTTTATGTAAAATTTCTTGCTGTGCTTGGGGCCCTCCCAAAGTTCCATAAACAGGTAAGACTTGTGCACCACCGACATCTTTTCGCCAAGATGCTGAACCAGCTTTTGATAGCTTCTGAAGTCTTTGTTGCCAATCACGAGATACGAGGCTTCGCTCAGCAACAGCTTGATCATGGCCTGGTCGGTGCTTCTGTCTTTTCGCCTGTACACCATAATGTAGGGAAAGCTCTTTTCTACGTTCAGCTTACCACCACCGGGCAGGCTGGCGCGGGTAGGCCGCCCTTCCAGCACTTCTTTCACCAATTTTTTTATTTCTGCATCGGTCAGTTGTACCACCTCAGGCATAGCGCATTTCTGAATTAAAAAAGATGAATATTGAAGTGAAAAATGCCAAACGGGTGTGGTGCGGCGGTGTGCTTGAGTGCGGGCGATGCATGTACCCTGCCGCGAAAAAGAAAACTGCTGTGCATCTATAAGGCCGTTTGGTTGTATAAGAATTATGTTCAAAACTTCACCCCTGCCAGTTTGTTTGAAGACATGGGAAACAGTTTTCCGCTTTGCACCTGCAGGTATGCCGTATCATTAGTGCCTTGCATATGTTCTGGCATATCAGAAAAACCGGTTTTCAGGGTGAAGTCCAAACATTCTCCAGATACAGCAGCCAGTAGTAGTCGACTATGAAAGCAGATGACCACGATATAGCCTCAATTTTCGATCAGCTTCCGGAGGAACGCAGAGCGGCTATGGGCGAGCTGCGGCAAACCATTGTTGCCAATCTTCCGGAAGGCTTTCAGGAAAGTGTGAACAAGAGCAGCATAGCGTATGTAGTACCGCTCAGTGTATACCCGCCGGGCTATCACTGCAATCCAAAGCAGCCTTTGCCATTCATTGATATATCCTCAGCGAAAAAGCACATCGCTTTATATCATATGGGGCTTTATGCCAGTGAGGAGTTGGCGAAGTGGCTTGCAGAGGAGTACGCAAAGCACACGGCTACCACGCTCGACATGGGCAAAGGCTGTGTGCGATTTAAAAATACGCGACAGATCCCTTTCTCATTGATCGGCCAGCTGTGCCAACGGATGTCTGCTGTAGAGTGGATATCGCTATATGAAAAAATAGTGAAACGGTAGGAGATGGGATGTTTACGCTACAGTGACAACAAGAGCTGATCGTGTATATGAAGCGAGCGAGTATATGATTTTACACCAGGCCATACCCATGAAAAGGCCGCTATCCATGACGTATAGCGGCCTTTAACCGTTTACCAATAACCAACAAAAGTCTTAACGCTACATAGGCCGTGGTAATTCTTTCTGACAGGCCAATATTTCCTTAAGGTCCAGCTTCAACTCTTTGTAATAAATCTGATATATGAGCCGCCACTCCTCGGCATCCATAAAGCCATCGGAGTTGGCGATGAGCGACATCCAGGCTATACACTTTACTTTGAGGCTGTGATCGCATTGTCTGAGCGATTTTATGCAATTTTGAAGTATAACGGTCTTGTTTTCTCCCTTTACCTTGTTCAGCAGGTAGTTGAACTGATACTCTTCAATGTCCTCTGCTTTGCGCATAAACTCTCCCATACGCAGCTCCTTCTCGTGAATCTCTCCGTCGGCGTTGATGAGCAGGTGATAAAGCGATACTAGCCCGGAGATGAAGTTGGAATTATTCACTGTTGTAGTCATGATTTTAGTGTTTCCAGGTGATTTCTGTCTGTGTATCTATATACAAGGTTTTAAGAACGGGTAACCTTTTAATGCAATATTATATTGAAATAATTCTATAAAATATCAGGCAGTGTGCACAACTGCTATTGCTTTGAGCGCTGGTGCGTGGCTGAGTGTGTGTATTAGTGAAGAAAGGTTGCTGATGCTTACACGCGCTTTTATGCGATCAAATCAATTTCTGTCAATCCAGGCTTTCAATCACTTCCAGCACTTCATCGCTGTCCTGCTCTGCATTTACTGTTTTATTGATATAGGCAACTTTACCTTCTTTATTGATCACGAAGGTCCAGCGTGCGGTGGTGGCCCCTCTGCTGAATACCACCGGCGCACCATTGACCTCGCGTGTGATGCTGCCGCCTTCTTTCACCGGCACACCGTATTGCGCGGCAATGCTGCCGTCGGCATCGGAGAGTAAAGGAAAATTGAGATTGTGCACCTCTCGAAACAGGTGCTGACCTTCCGGGGTGTCACCACTGATGCCCACCACCAGGGCGTCTTGTTTCGAAAAAGCATTTTCACTATCGCGGTAGCTGCAGGCCTGCTTGGTGCAGCCGCCCGTCATGGCGGCAGGGTAGAAGTACAGCACAATCACTTTGTTGCCAATATGGTCTTGAAGCCGCCAGGTGCTGCCATCGTAGTTTGTGGCTTCAAACGGCGGTGCGGCATCACCCCGGGCTACCTGTGCCATTGTAGCATTGGTGAGCGCAGCACATACTATTAATAATAAACAGGAGGAAAGAAATGGCAATGCTTTCATGGGCGTGATTTTTAGTGATGTGGATTGCTGAGTAAAAAGGTGAAGTTAGCATCATTGCAACGAATGTGAAAGACCATAGGCAATGATGACTTTCCATTGAAACAAAACGATCAGGCTTTTATCTGCCTGATTTATATCATTTTTTTTGCGCGTTATGGGCTATACATTTCATGGCTTATTGGACTGCCGATATGAAAATCGAAGATGTGATCGTGATGAAGGATATTCCGGATGCCCACCTGAAGGCATTGCTGGAACTGATCCATACGGCATCGAAAATAAACCATCGGCAAAACAAATTTTTTCAGCGGTTTGGTCTTTCGCCACAGCAGTACAACATATTGCGCATTTTGCGTGGCTCACACCCAAAGCCCCACAGCATTGGCACCATTCGCTCACGCATGCTCGACCAAACACCCCACACCACTCGCATGCTCGACAAGCTGGAAGCGCATAAGTGGCTGTACAGACAGAGAGAGGTACACGACCGGAGGAGCATCATGGTGTATATCACCGAAGCCGGACTGCAACTGATGTGCGAAATAGACAAGGTGCTTGCAGAAAATATTCAGATGATGCACGGTCTTGAGAGCGAGGAAGCGGCTCAGCTCACTTTTTTATTAGAAAAGCTTAGAAGCCGTCTGCCCGAATAATTAATTGCGAAAATCTTCGCACGCCAAATATCCTTTTGTTCAAGAGCCTTTAAACTCCAATTCTGTTTTTCACCACTGCCATAAACTGATAAATATCATGAAATGCGCATGATTTGAATCATTTTATACCTTTGCAAACAATTCTACATTTGACATGTAAAATATTAACAAGTCAACCAAATCGATCATTTAGTCATTTATAATCATTGATATTATGAAAAATGGAATTGTTAAATACAGCTTGTTGCTCTTACTAATGGCCGCCTTTAGTGTGGTTAGTGCTCAGGCTCAGCATCATTTTACTGTACAAGACAACAGCAAACTATCCGTAGCGGGCACGTCTACGCTGCACGATTGGGAATCGGACGCCACCAAGCTCAGCGGTACGGCGCATTTTGTGCTCAACGACAGGAACATCACGGCCATAGAAGACCTCACACTGACTGTGGGTGTAAAGAGTATAGAAAGTGGCAAAAGCGGCATGGACAAGAAAACGTATGACGCGCTGAACGCCAATAAATATCCCAACATCACCTACACATTTAAGGATCTGAAATCGGTAAGTGGCAACAAGGTAACCGCTGCCGGTACTTTGGAAATTGCCGGCAAGAAGAAGACGGTGGAGTTTCCCGTCACCTACCAGGTAAATGCCGACAACTCAGTGAACTTCAAAGGTGAGGTAGACTTGAAAATGACCTCATTTGATATAGAACCGCCATCGGCGCTGCTGGGTACGGTCACTGCCGGCGATGATATTAAGATCAAATTTGACGTAACCTATAAATAATTATCCACTGACTTTTGAATTCCAACTTAATCAATTTTAATCATGAAAAGAGGTAAAATAGTAGTAGCAATGGCGCTGGTGGCACTGATCAGCGGACTCGGCATCAACAGCTATGCCCAACAACGGATGTTGCAGTATTGGCGGCCAAACGACATGCGCGGCCTGAATGTATTTGAAGCACCAAAAATAGATACAGTAGAATTTGACGGCGTATATGTACGCGTAGGCGGCGACTTTGCCTTTCAGTACCAGGCCCTTGATCACTCCAATGATCTGGATGGTGATGGTCAATTTCCCTTGGTTGAGCTTGGAAACAACTTTAACCTGCCCGTAGCCAACCTGAACCTTGACGTGCAATTGTACGACGGTGTACGCATGCACCTGCGCACGTACCTCTCATCAAGGCACCACGCAGAGGCTTGGGTGAAGGGTGGATACCTGCGCATCGATAAGCTGGACTTTATAAAAGAAGGTTTTCTTGAAGGATTAATGGATGTTGCCTTCTTCCGCGTCGGTCTCGATGAGATCAACTACGGCGATGCCCACTTCCGACGTTCCGACAATGCGCGCACCATATTCAATCCTTTCGTAGGCAACTACATCATGGATGCCTTCACTACTGAGGCCTTTGGTGAATTTACGGTGCTTACCCCTGGTGGCATTATAGGTATGGTTGGTCTGTCCAATGGCCGGCTGAATCAAGATGTGACTTCTCCGGACAAAGGCATGTCATTCTATGCCAAGCTGGGCTACGATAACCAGGCCATTGGCGACGATCTGCGCTTCAGGCTTACCGGCTCCATCTACGCCAGCTCTGACGAAAGCACACGCGAATATCTTTACAGCGGCGACCGTGCTGGTGGACGCTATTACAAAATTTTGCAAGGTGTGAATGACGCCAGGGTCAATGACTTCTCTCCACGCTTCGACCCCCGTTTCAGCAGCGTGACCGCCATACAGATCAACCCCTTTGTTTCCGCAGGTGGTTTTGAATTCTTCGGCATCTACGAAAGGGCCGACAATGGCGACAGCGACATTGGTGGCAGCTACACACAACTGGCCGGCGAGGCAATCTACCGCTTCGGCAACTGGGATCAGCTCTACGTAGGCGCACGATACAACACGGTATCAGGCAACGCGACTGACAATGCCGAAAATGGCAAAATCAATCGCTTCAACGTAGGTGGTGGCTGGTTCATGACTAAAAATATAGTGACCAAAGTAGAATACGTATCTGAAAACTACGATGGCGACGGCTGGAATGGTGGCAAATTCCAGGGTGCTCAGTGGGATGGCATTATGATAGAAGCGGCCATATCCTTCTAACACCTCTAAGTCTTAAAGACTATAGTTGATCTGATCAATGATGCAAGGCCGGGTGTGATGTGTTCTACCCGGCCTTTGCGTAATATAAGTCACAAAAGATGGGTTTAGTAAAATATAATTTTACATGTCAATGAATCGCAATGTATCATATTTCGCCCATGTTACCCTTACCATGCTGCTCGGCTTCTGGGCTGTGCCTGCTCTGTATGCACAATCAGGCATCAACAATGAGAACCTGAAGATCAAACTTTGGGAAACCAGCCACCTCACCATCCATGGCAAAACCAATGTGAATCAATTTCAATGCGAATATGACAACATGGAAACAGGCGACACGCTGGATATGCGTGTGTACTGGATAGACGACTGTTTCGTGTTTGAAAACGCCAACATCCGGCTGCGCACAGAAGGCTTCGACTGCGGCAATAAAATGATGAATAATGATTTTTATGACCTGCTTCAGTCCGATAAGTACCCAAACGTAACGGTAGAAATTAACTGCATAGATGTGGGGCTGCTTGATGTAGGGCCCAATGTGCCCGTGTCGAACCTTGGGCGCAAAGCCACTGTACAGGCCACCTTTCATATCGCAGGCCGTACTGGCCAGTACGCCATACCCGTCACTGTAGACCGCATGGCGAGCGACCGGGTATACCGGGGCAGCATTGACCTCGACATTACGGATTTTGGCCTGGAGCCACCACAGAAAATGCTCGGCCTGGTACAGGTCGATGAAACCATCACCATATCTTTTCTGATCAAAATTTCTCTGATCGACCACGTGCGGGCAGCCGGATGAAGGTACGAAAGTGCGTCTGATTGCGTAAACGGACACTAACTAATCTTTTCCCTTCAAGCGATCATTGAGGTCGGCACATCATCAGTGAATTGCTCAAGCCATGGCCGTGGCACGCATCAGCAACTCATACGCTTTGTACACGCGCTCATCTTTGCTTTCAATTCACTACGCTTCACCCTTGCCTGATTATTTGAAATTGTCAGCTGTTCATAACCCATCGGGCGATCAGACGGATTGGATATAATGACTCAATTTCCTTGTCACATTTCGGGATTTACTTTTTCCACTCACCATCGATGAGGCGCCAGCGATGTTGGGAAGCAGACTGCAGCGGCTCAGGCAATTGCTCTTCCGGAAAGTTTTGATAACAAACCGGCCTTAAAAACCTGTCGATGGCGCCGGTACCCACAGAAGTGAACCGCGGATCGGTGGTGGCAGGGTAGGGCCCACCGTGCACCATGGCATGGGCCACTTCCACGCCTGTAGGGAAGCCGTTGAAAACAATCCGCCCCACCTTGCGCTCAAGCAATGATATCAGCGATTGATACTCGGGCAATTCTTCTGCAGTGGCCTGTATTGTAGCGGTGAGATTGCCTTGCAAGCTGGCACTTGCTTCCAGCATATCTTCCAGGGTATCGCATTCTACAATGATGGAAGCCGGGCCAAACATTTCTTCTTGCAGCCCCGGATTGTTGATGAACGACCGGCCGCTGGTTTTGAGCAATTGTGCCTGGCCCTGGCATGCGCCCCCTTGCGCACCTGTTGCCACTAATTCCACAAAGCCGGTTCCTGAAACATGCTCTACGCTGCTGTCGAAGCCGGACTTGATGCCCGGATGCAGCATAGTACCTGCCTTGGTCTCTTTCATCTTTTTGGCGCAGGCATTTATAAATTGATCGAGTTCGGCACTTTTTATGGCAAATGCCAACCCGGGATTGGTACAAAACTGGCCTACACCGAGATTGACAGAGTCGATGAATTGCCCTGCTAAAGTTTCTGTGTGCTCCTTCAGGCGGCCGGGCATAAAGTATACCGGATTTACGCTGCCCATTTCTGCAAAGCAGGGTATGGGCTCTTCACGATCGGAAGCCAGGTCGAAGAGTGCCTTGCCCCCGCGCCACGAACCTGTAAATGCCACAGCTTTCACCAACGGATGCTGCACGAGTTTTTCGCCCACAGAGGTCGACTTACCATGCACCAGTGAAAATACTCCGGCAGGTATATCATGGGCTTTGGCGGCTTTTTTTATTGCCTCGCCCACCATTTCTGAAGTGCCAGGGTGTGCAGGGTGTGCCTTCACCACCACAGGGCAGCCGGCAGCCAGTGCGGATGCCGTGTCGCCGCCTGCCACAGAAAAGGCCAAGGGAAAGTTGCTCGCACCAAATACGGCCACGGGGCCCAGAGGAATCTTCATGAGCCGCAGGTCGGGCTTGGGCAGTGGCTGGCGATCGGGTGCGGCCCGATCGATGCGGATGCCAAGGAAATTGCCTTCACGCACTACGTCAGAAAACAGCTTCAACTGGTTCACCGTGCGGCCACGCTCACCGGTAATACGCGCTTCCGGCAACCCGGTTTCTTCGGAGGCTCGCCGGATCAGGTCATCGCCCAGGGCCATTATTTCATCGCCTATGGCTGATAAAAAGGCAGCACGCTGTTCGTAGCTGAGCGCGCGATACGGATCGAAAGCCGATTCCGCCATCTGTACGGCCCTGGCTATGTCTCCCTCTTTTGCCTCACCAAAGGAAGGTTCCAGCTCCTTCTCCACAGCGGGGTTATAGGCTTTGAAGGTGCTTTCTGTATTGTCTGTGTATTGATCGGCTATGATATTTTTTCCGTGAAGTTGCATATTGGTTAGTTGCGGTTATGTGAGTGCCTGTACGGCAAATAAATGATTATTGTCTTGTGACACATTCAATGTGTTGATGAGTGGTCGGCCCATTTGCTCGAAGCCGACGCTCATGCTGTCGCCATGCTGCAGGGCGATTTGTTCGCCAAAACTAAAAGCATCGGCCCCAAAGAAATGGATATGTACCTGCCCGGGCAAGCAGTGCTGTGGATATTTGAAATGATGATGCTCCAGGTTGCTCAGGCTGTGCGCCATATTTTGCTCGCCGCTGTTCACGGCTTTCTCCCAAAGGGTTTTTCCCTCCCGACTGATGGTTACCCGGCCACTCAATTGTTGAAATGGCTCATCCAGCACCAGTTCAGGGCCAATGGCACACTCCCGTAGTTTGGACGGTGCCAGGTACAGGTAATTTTTTTTCTCCATCACATGGTCGGAAAATTCATTGCCTGTCGTGAATCCTATTCGATACGGCACACCCTGCTGCGATACTATGTAGATACCGGCCACTTCGGGTTCTTCGCCTCCGTCGTCGGCAAATTGCGGGGTAGTAAGGCTTTGGCCATGTGCACGCAATATGCTGCCATTGCCTTTGTAAAACCACTCGGGCTGCACCCCTATGTCGCCGGCCTTGGGCTTGCCACCTTCTTCACCCCACAAGTACATGCGCATGCTGTCGGTGAGCGTGCCGGCGCCGTCAGTTGAGGCATGCATTTTTTGCCGGTTGGCCGCACTTGCTTTGTGTGTGAGGCCGGTACCGCTCACTATGCAATGCATATGATCGGCCGGATGGTCTGCTGAGGGCAGAAGCTTCCAGTCGCTTTTACCATGATAAACTTCGTCGTAGTCGAGCAACTCATCGGTGAGCGCATGCTGCACCATGGTATGTATGGGTGCATTTTCTGTCAAAGAGGCATTGGCCAGCGCAAAAACAGAAGACAGACGGCCATCGATCAACCGAAGGCTGCCGCCCTCCACCATAGCCACGCGGCGGCCTTTATGTCGCTCTGAGATTTGTACTAAATGCATAGAAGAAATGTTAGGTGCCGGACTGGTGATTGATGTAGAAAGAATGAAATGCCTGCATGATTAAATAGAAACCCACCCGCCATCGATGGAGAAGCCGGCGCCGGTAACATAGCTGGAGGCGGGGCTGGCCAGGTAAAGCGCCAACCCGCCAATCTCGTGCAGTTCACCCCATCGACCCATGGGTATTTTAGCCAGAAACTTCTCGAACTGTTCTGGATTTTCTGTAAGCGGCAGGTTCAGTTCGGTGGCAAACGGCCCGGGCAGCAGCGCATTTACGGTAATTTTTTCCTGCGCCAGCTCAATGGCCAGCGAGCGGGTGAGCTGTACAATGGCGCCTTTGCTGGTGGCGTAGGGCGTGCGCTCCGGTATGGCCGTAATCGACAGCATGGAGCCTACATTGATGATGCGGCCATAGCCGTTTTTTTTCATTATTGGCACTACATATTTGCAGGCCGTCCATGAACCGGTCACATTCACCTGCATCACTTTATTAAAATCGTCGGTTGACAGAGACTCAATGGGCCCGCGGATATTGATGCCGGCAGAATTGATCAGGATATCTATTTTGCCAAATTGAGAGACAGCGCCATCTACGGCATCTTTTACCTGCTGTTCCCGTGTGGCATCGCAAGGGTAGGCGGCGGCCTCGCGGCCATACGTTGTTTGCAGGAGCTCTTTAGCCTCTTC